>JANYGO010000040.1 GCA_025362325.1 Cyanobacteriota bacterium
ACGTAAGTTTTCGCCCACTACTACCAAGATGGTTGACGTTTTACTAGCTACTGCGCTTGATTTAGTTAATATTAAGCACTTTAAAAACTGGTTTACAAACTGCTGCTACTGTACTGCATAAACCTGGAATCCGCTGTAATACAGCGATTCATCTGCGGTTAAAATTCTAAAATTAATTCAAATGTCGATCGATCGTCACAATCGAAATTGGATTCAACGCATCAAAACGAGTCAAACTCCCCGCAGACACAGAACGCGATAACTGCACCTGCACAATTCGGTAACTCCAGTGCGGTTCCCGGCGCACCCGATCGCCAATCCAGCTCAAAACAGTAGCAATATCCTCAAAAGCATCCAACGCCAGCACGATCGAGCCTCCAGCGACCAGCCGCAGGGCGCAAACACCCAAAATTTTAGTCAACCCTCCACCGCTACCGCCGATAAAAATTCGGTGCGGCGGACGCAAGCGGTGCAAGATTTCCGGGGCGGTTCCGTGAATCGAAAACACATTTTGCAACTCAAAACGGTGACAATTGAGTTCGATCGCAGAAGTCCCAGAAACCGTTTGTTCGATCGCGTATACCTCAGACTGCGGGAATAAACGCGCAATCTCGATCGACACAGAACCATTACCAGCACCCACATCCCAGACAACTTGTTGCGGTTGCAGAGCCAATTGTGCCAGCACCAACACCCGCACTTCCCGTTCCACCGTCAAACCAGGCCTGTCGCCGCAACCGATAAAAGCTGCATCTGGAATGCCCAACAAAGGCAACTTTCCCAAATCCAAAGCTTCTGTCTCCGGCGGGGACAATCGCAGCATCACCACCACACTCAGCGGTGAAAAAGACTCTTCCAGCAAAGCTGACAGAGATCTGCCACCCACGCGCTCTTCGGCCGATCCCAAATTTTCGCAAACCCAAAACTCGTAGCGCGTGGGCAAATCTAGAGCTTTCACCAAACTTGCTATAGCCGCCGGAGTGCGAGTTTCGTCCGCGAGTAGCGCAATCTTCTCAACACCGAGCTTGAGTTTCGCCGTCAGTTCCTCAAAAAAACGTCCCTGGGAACCCACAAAATAAGCATCCTGCCACGGGATGTGCAAGCGGTTAAAAGCCAACTGCACGCAGCTCAGATGGGGGTGAAATGTCAATTTATCTGCCGGAATTTGGGCAATTAGCAACTTTCCCCAGCCGTGGAACAGCGGGTCGCCGGCTACTAAAATGACGATCGACCCTCGCCCCCTTTCCACCGTCCCCGCATCCGGCTCTAACTCAGGTTGAGTCGCCAACCACCGCCGAATTTCCAGAATTGCTTCGGTTAAATCTGCCACCGCCCAGCGCTCTCCGCTGTGCTGCGGAAAATAGCTCAAATGCCGATCGCTCCCGATGAGCAGAGCGGCCATTTCTACAACCTGCCGCGCTGAGGAGCTCAGCCCAGCAGCTCCATCTAAACCAATACCAACAACCTGTACAGTCACTTTTTCATCAAAAATTAAAAAACCAGAATTACTGATTTTTCCTGGTTTATCATAAATTTTTTGCTTGATTTTGTTACCAAGCCAGAATAATTAAAGCATTTAATCGGCAATATCCTGACTCTTGAAACAGAGGAAAGGGGAAAACTGGGAGAGGGAAGAGTGGGAGAGTGGGAGAGTGGAAGAGTGGGAGAGTCGGAGAGTGGGAAAATATGCTCTCTTCCGTCTTCCGTCTTCCGTCTTCCGTCTTCCTGAAATCCGTTACATCTGTTACATCCCGTACATTGCTCGTTGCTAATACATCCGTTACATCCGTTACATCCGTCGAGCGAATCCGCTGCCGAACTTCCTTCGTTGTCAAAACTCAAAAACAGGCCAATCCGGTTGTCGCACGTAGCTGGTCATGTCCTCAAACTTCCGCAGTTCGGCTCGCTGCACGCACAGTTCTTGGGGCGTGTCGAGCCATTGGTCGTTTAACTCAGACATCAGGCCGCACAAATGAGCGCGGTCTAGATTCGGCCCGGTGTCCCCAAAATAAGCCAGAGTAATGTGTGCCGTAAAATGATATTGCTGTTCAATTCCCAAAGCCATTAAATCGGGATTTTGATAAATCGATCGGCGAAACTCCAGAATTTGCTTGTAAGAGTTTTCGTCCGTCGGCGCCAAACACACACCCACAGCTCTAGTCATCACCATCAACCCCAGCACAGTCCAGCGTATGGGAGGGCCGCCCGCTAGGGGTTGGCAGGTGGCAAAACGCTCTTTCATGCGATCGCGGAGTTGCCCCTCAAATTCGGGATTTTTATCAGAGGCATCTCGGAAAGCGCTGCTCCAAATCACATCAGCCACGGTTAAATGGAAGCTATCAGGAGGCAGTGCCACGAGCGCACCGTCCGCGATTTCCTGCAATAGCCGTTGTTGGACTGAGTGTAAATTACTATAAAGTGCAGTATTTTCTGCATCTTCCCCCGCAGGTGGCGTAATCACCGAATAACCTGGAAAAGGTACAGGAGTTCTCTGACCGGCTTCGTCGGGCTTAAATTTTGGAGATTCCTGAATGTGTTCTACCTGGGACTTGTAGGAGTCCAGCAGCGTCATTCGCGCCACCCGATTTACGTAAGCTTGATAAGTATCATCCAATCTTGATTTCCTCGCGGTGAAATACTCCCACACCAAATTTTATATTATGCTGCGGGCTTCCAACAGCCCAATTCAGGATATCTTGGACTGGCGGAGCATCCCAATCTGATTTTTTTGGCTACTGAGCGTTTTTCATGCAAATTTATCTGTTTTGGGGGGAAGACGATTTTGCGATCGCGCAAGCAGTCACAAGTTTGCGCTCCTCTGCCCTCGACCCCAATTGGGCTAGTTTTAACTATGACAAAATTGTTGCCGATCGAGCTGACGCTGTGGTCGAAGGACTCGATCAAGCCTTAACGCCCCCCTTCGGTGCCGGCAGCCGTTTTGTCTGGCTGGCAAATACAACTGTCACGCAGCAGTGCTCTGCGGAACTGTTGGCCGAACTTGAACGGACGCTGCCGGTGATTCCCCCTACCACGGTGTTGCTGCTGACATCCGTCAAAAAACCAGACAGCCGGCTCAAGTCTACTAAGTTACTCGCCAAGTCCGCCGAATTTCGAGAATTTTCACCGATTCCGCCTTGGAATGACAAGGAATTAGCCCAGCGGGTGCGCCAAGTCGCCGCCGAAATGAATGTCAAATTGACCGCTACGACCATCGAACTTTTGGCCGCATCCATCGGCAGCGATACCCGCCAGCTATACACCGAATTGGAAAAATTGCTGCTGTTTGCGGGCAACCGCAGCCAACCTCTCAACCCGGAGGAAGTGGCCGCACTGGTGCACTGTCACGCCCAGAACACCTTCCAGCTAGCCGATGCGATTCGCGAGGGCAATACCTCCTCGGCTTTGGAGTTATTGGCGGGCTTAACGGCACGCAGCGAGCCTGGTTTGAGGATTGTCGCTGGCTTGACTGGTAAGTTTCGGATTTGGCTGTGGGTTAAGGCGATGATCCAAGCGGGCGATCGCGACGATCGAATTGCTCAAGCTCTCGACCTCGGAAATCCGAAACGAGTATACTATTTTCGCCAAGAAGTCAAGAACGCCAGCTTAGAAAAACTGCAAAAAAGTTTGCCTTTGCTACTAGAGTTAGAAGCTTCTTTAAAGCGGGGCCGAGAAGAAATTTTAACCCTGCAAACCAAAGTTATAGAACTTTCTAGCTTGTTTCGCTGACCAGAGACACCACAGCAGCAGTGAGCCGTCACTGTAAATTTTTACAACAAATTGCGATCGGATATATCCTTGATGTCCGATCGCGCCCAAAAAGCTCAATAGCTACGAGAAATACTTTCAGAATGCCACAGTAGAAGTTAATCTGTTGACATACTCCCCACCCTAAAGGCATGGAATTCTGGATTAAAACAGCTTTTTTCAAGCACAGCTTGTCTGACATTGCCGAGCATCGTCGGTAGATGCCCCAACCTATTTGAGATTTTTTGGACTATAAAGTTGAGACCTGATTTTTACATCTCGGGAATCAACAATATATGATTCTATCATGAAAGCCGTCCTATAAGGACGGGGCTTGAGACCCAGTTTTTCGGTAAATAAATATTGTCCGCCGCCGAACGCCGATCGATTAATATTATTTGCCGGCTCTCCACCCCCCCCAAAAAAAAAGAGCGCTACCCATGACACAACAGAACCTGCGGGAACTTCTGAAGCAGGGCGATCCAAAAGCGATCGCATCTAGCATCAACCGTACACTCAAACCCCAAGGCATCAACGCCGATGTGACGCGGGACAACGGCTGCCTCCACATAATTCTGGAGTCAGACAAAGTACCGAGTCAAATGGCATTGGTCGATTTCATCCACAGCGGGATGACGAAGTTGGGAGTCGAATCAATTCACACAGTCAAGGTTTACGGGCGTCGAACAGGTGACGGCTCGGCTGCGTGGGAAGATGAAATAGAGCTGATGCCCGCAGAGCCAATGCTTTACGCCTCCGAGAGTGGAATGCCCGACGATTCTGTAGGTTTAGATGATGTCGAGCCTTCGGGCGAAGACTATTATCAAGAGGAAGAGTTCGATCGAGATGACGAAGAGGAAGACGAAGAGGAAGACGAAGCCCCGCCTCCGAAAAAACAATTCCCCAAATGGATAATACCTGTGGGTATCTTAGTGCCTCTGGGGGCGATCGCGGGGCTGTTTTTGACAGGAAATTTCCCCTTCGGCCGCTCTAACCCAGAACCGAGCGCCCCCGAAGCTGTTTCCCCCTCCCCCAAAGCCTCATCTGGCGCGTCTAAAGTAGCCGCATCCTCTCCTAGCCCATCTGGGGGCACCCCACAGGCAGCCTCTGGAACACCAAAAGCCACTCCCAATACTGCTGCGGCACCAGCAAGCCCAAGTCCAGCGAGCAAATCTCCCGCGCCCAAGGCGGCCTCTGGAACACCCCAAGCTGCACCAACCTCTCCCGCGCCCCAAGCTGCACCAGCATCTCCTGCGCCCAAGGCGGCCTCTGGAGCACCAAAAGCCGCCGCAGCTAAGCCTGACTCTTGGAGGGAAGCCGTTAACCAAGCTCAGAAGGCAGCAATTTCCGCCCAGACAGCCCAGTCTCAAAATGAGTGGATTGCAGTAGCAAGCGAGTGGCAGAAAGCGGTTACGCTCATGAGAGCCGTGCCGTCAACTAGCCCAAACCATCAAAAGGCCCAGCAAAAAGCGGCAGAGTATCAGGCCAATCTGATTGTTGCCAACCGCAGGGCGGCAGCAGCGCCTTAAGAGTTTTGAGTTTTGAGTTGAATATTCGATGTGCTAAAAGTCAAAAGTAAAAAGTTGAAAGTAAAAAATCTTGTTTTTACTACAACTTTTCTTACTTTTGACTTTTTTAAATTTTATAGAAGAAGGAAGAAGGAAGAAGTTATCAACGCTTTTTGCTCTAATGCCCAATGCCCAATTCCCAATTCCCAATCCCCAATTCCCAATTCCCCATGCCCCATGCTTTTCTGCCCAATTCCCAATTCCCAAAATATGACTTTTATGACTTAAAATTGTGATTTTTATGAACTGAATTTATGAATTTATGAATTGACTTAAACAGCCACCTCTTGAATAATGTTAGGTAAGGGAGAACCGCAGCCAGTGTCCGAACCAATTTGTCATACTAAAGCTAGATTGATAATTCTTGTAAATATTCGCTCGTCCAATACCGGGTAATTTTATGAATCGCCAAAATACTCAATTCATTCAACGCCTCAGTGCCGCCCTGACAGTATTATTTTTTCTGGGTGCTTGTGGTCAAGAGGTTTCTACAAACGACACCGCTAAAACTTCAACCACTCAGGATAACTTTCAAGGATTGACCGTTAAACTACTTGTTGGTAGCGCCTTGGGAGACTTCTGCGAACAAGCAGCCCAAAAACTCAATCAACAACAACCCAAACTCGACAGCGGCACTGCTTACCGCATGAAATGCTCGGAAAAAGGCAGCGGGGACGTAGTAACCACAGTTCTTTCTCTAGCCAAACAGCTCAAATCGGGTACTTTGCCCGCCGATTCTCCAGAATTTCCAACTATAGTGTCAGTAGATGGCGAGATTTATCAAGCTCAGTTGATTTACCAGATGAATCAACTATTTCCCGGGCAAAAATATATTCCCGAAATCATCGATTCTCCCCTATTAGCCAATAGCCCGATGGTATTTATGGCACCGGCAGATATTGCTAAAGGATTGAAAAATGTTGACAATTTATTTAAAGCCTTAGTAACTGCAAAAACTCACCGAGACTTAGACAAATCCGGCCCGCCAACTGCGATTCACTACGTCCACACTGCCCCAACTCGCTCTAATTCTGGCTTGCAGACTTTGACTGCTCAATTTGCCGAAGTTTCTGGCAAAAGGCCCGAACAGTTAACAGTAGCCGATGTCAGCACTTATCAAGCTCAGGTGCAACAAATTCAAACTAAAATTACCCGCTACGGCGTTTCGACAAGTTCTCTGGCGAAGGCGATGGCGCAAAATGGGCCGTTTTGGGCATCCATAGGATCGGTTTACGAATCTTCTGTGATTGCCGTCAATTCGGGTCTACAACCGGGTCAAACTCGATTTGAGGCGGTTTATCCCAAATCAACGTTTACCTCGAATATGAGGGCTATTTTGCCGAATGCGCCTTGGGTGAGTGCCGAGGAAAAGCTGGCGGGAGAGAAGGTAATTCAGTATTTACGATCGCCCGAAATTCAGCAGTTAGCCACTAACCTAGGATTACGGCCCGGAATACCCGGAGTTGCTTTGGGCCCCAAGTTTACCGCTGAGTTTGGGGTAAATCCCAAAGCCAGTTACGATTCCTATCGTCCTCCTAAACCCGAAGTTGTCGAGGCGATGCTGAAGTCTTGGCAGGAATTTGCTAAAAAACCTTCTTTGGTAGTAGTAGTTGTTGATTCATCAGGTTCGATGCAGGGGCAAAAAATAACTGCCGTTCAGAATACTTTGCAGACTTATATCAACAGTTTGGGTTCAAAAGACAAACTAGCACTAATTGATTTTGACACTCAAATTCGTCCGCCTGTAGTCATAGATGGCAGCAAACAAGGGCGGGATAAAGGTTTAGAATTTGTCAGTGGCCTCAAAGCTGACGGAGGTACTAAACTTTATGACGCAACGCTTTCTGCCCGCAACTGGCTCCAACAAAATCCGCGCCCAGATGCAATCAATGCTGTTTTGATTTTGACTGACGGGGAAGATTCTGGTTCTACTATTAAGCTGGAACAACTTTCAGAAGAATTGAAAAAAAGTGGATTTTCTACGGATCAGCGAATTGGATTTTTTACTGTTGGCTACGGTAAAGAAGGTGAATTTAATCCTAGAGCTTTGGAGCAAATAGCTAAATTAAATGGAGGTTATTATAAAAAAGGAGACCCGGAAACGATTTCTAAGTTGATGGCTGATTTACAGGTGGAATTTTAAGGAGAAGAAGGAAGAAGGAAGAAGGAAGAAGGAAGAAACACAAATCAATAAAATTCATTGTTTCCGAAGTTAAAAATGTTCTAATTATCCAGAAGGTTGCTATATTATGAAACTAGCAAATCCATTGTATTATCCTTTGGCTGTATTGTCGGGCGGAATTATTTTATTCGCTGGTGTTCGTTTTTGGAACTTGCCTAGTGCATTAATGCTGCCGATTTCTGCGGCTGTTGCGGTGGCTGGCGCGGCTACTTTCAAGTCTCGCGAACCTGAAGTTTTGAATTTGAATAATCCAGGGTTGGAGAGGGAATTGCAGTCGGTGCGACAGCAGGCTAGAGTGTTGGCAGATAAGGCTATTTCTTTGCAGGTGGAAGCTGGACAACTGTTGATTGATAGTTTGGATATGGAATTGTTGGTGGCGGTTCAATATAGTTGCGATCGCGCGGCGGAACTTCCTGTTAAGATCGATCGCATGGTGCGGCGTTTGCAGGGAGATGATTCTTTGCTTTCTCCTCAAGAATTGCAACGACAATTAGATGAAGTTCAAGCTAAAATTGCCAGCAGCAGGGGTGTCGCTAAGGAACAGTTAATGGAACTATCTAAAAGTCTGTCTCGCAATATTCAACTGGCGCGCCAAGGAGAGGATGCTAGACAGGCGCAAACAATTAGTCTTTCGACTGTGATTCAAGATTCAGCGGGTGTGTTGCAGCAGTTGCAAAATAAGTTAAGAAGTGCGGATTTAACTAATTCTGAACAAACTACAGAATTGCGCGAATTGAGTGATAGTCTCCGCATCTTTCAAGAAAGTGCCGATTTATTAGTTTCTTAAGTTATTTGTTATTTGTTATTTACCACCAATTAGCAATGCCCAATAACCGATGCCCGATGCCTGATGCCCGATGCCCGATGCCCGATGCCCAATAACAAAGAACCATGAACAAAACACAAAAACGAAATTCTCTGTTAACTTCCCTCGGTATAATCTTAGCTTCTCTCGGTTTTACTTACGCTCCTATACCGGGTTTCAAACAGACAATTGTGATTGTCAGCGGGACGGAATTACAAGAAATAATGCCGGAACTCGCAGCTAAGTTTCAACGGGAAAATTCAAACATTGATTTAGAGCTAAAATTTCGAGGTTCTCAAGAAATGGCTGACAATTTTCTTGATAATAAGAATGATTTTAAACCAACTGTGTTGATTCCAGCTAATGGTGTGATTCTTAAGGAATTGAACAGCCGCTGGCGGACACAAAATAATAATAGCGAACCTTTTTACGATGTGCCTAAACCTGTAGCTAAAACTATTTTAGTGGGTATTGCTTGGCCTGAACGTGGCAGAATTCTTTTCCCGAATGGTCGTTTTGAGTGGTCGAGGATAGAGCAAGCTATGTTAGCAGGAAGTTGGGAGAATATTGGAGGACAAAAAAAATGGGGTAGCTTTGATTTTGTGATGACTGACCCGAATCGTTCTAATAGCGGTCAATTGACATTGAGTTTATGGGCTGAGTCGAAACAAGGTGGCAATCTTAACTCGATAAATTTAAATGGTCAATCTGTGCTATCTTTGTTTAGTCTAGTCAAGCGTTCTGTCAATAGCCCGCCGCGTTCTACAGATACCTTGCTACAAGAATTTATTGCTAGGGGTGCTAACGATGCTGATGTGGCTACAGCTTATGAAAGTATTGCGCTGCATCGGTGGAAACAGTCAAATACCTCTCAAGGAAACCCCTATCAAATTTATTACTTAAGTCCGACGATCGAAACTGTTTCAACTGCTGCTATTGTTCGTCGTGATGTTGATGGACAGAAGGCAGAAGCAGCACGAAAATTTCTGAATTTTATCACGGAAAAACCGCAGCAAGAAATATTTGTTAAGTATGGCTTTAGGCCAATTATTAATAGCCTTGATTTGAAATCTGTCCCCGAAAGTCCTTGGAGTCAAAATATCCCTGGGGCAGAGGTGAATCCCGCAGGAGGGGCTGAAGTAACTCCTGATTCACAAATACTTGAAGAAGTCAAGCGCTTGTGGGAGAGGGCCAGTTAGTGTTCGATCGCGAAAAGTCTACGCGGGGCGATTGCGATCCGATCACCTTCCCTGATGCTGGATCGGGCTGGTAAACTTGGATTCGATCGCGCCCGAGTCCTTTGGCTTGGTACAGCGCTCGATCGGCTGCGGCAATCAAAATCGAGGGGGCAGATTCCGCTGTAGGAACCATACTCGCTACGCCCAGACTCACAGTGACGTACTCGCTCACCTGAGAACCTGCGTGAGGAAGCTGCAAAGCTGCGATTTTGATCTGTATGTGTTCTGCTACCAGTTCGGCTCCGCCCATCGCGGTATTAGGCAAAATCACGGCAAATTCTTCGCCTCCGTAGCGAGCTACTAAATCGGCGGGGCGATCGACAGAAGAGCCGATCGCCCCCGCGACTTGCCGCAAACATTCGTCTCCGCCCGGATGTCCGTAGGTATCGTTATAACTTTTAAAAGAATCAATATCGCACAGAATTAGGGACATAGGCGTTTGTTCCCGCGCTTGTCTGCGCCACTCCATTTCTAAATACTGATCGAAGCGGCGGCGGTTTGCTAGCTGCGTGAGTTCGTCTAAAGTTGCCAACCGCTCTAACTTGAGGTTGGCTGCTTGCAACTGCTGGTAGAGTTCTGCTTGCTTGATGGCGATCGCCAACTGGGCGGCCAGATTCGACAGCAACTCGACTTCCAACTGCATCCACTGTCGGGGACTGCACTGGTGAGCCATCAACAGCCCCCACAACTCCTCCCCTTGCACTAGCGGTACCACCAAATAAGCTCTCACCTCAAATTGTGCGAGCAAATCAATTTGATATTGTGGCAAATCGGCGGCCGAGACATCGGCGATCGGTCGGATCGCCCGGTGTTGGTACGCTTCGATATAGAATTCGTCAAAACAGAATTTTTCCAGCGTTTCTCCCAGCATCGGCCGGCAGTTGGGTGCTACCGATTCCACCGTCACCGCCCCCGTGGCGGGTGCAGCACCGTGACAGCCCGTACAGGCGTAGAAGCGGACGATCATCACTCGATCGGCCTGAAGAAACTGGCGTACTTCGTTGACAGTCGTGTTGAGCACTTCGCCCAAATCCAAAGACTGGCGGATGTGCTGAGTAATCGTCGCCATCAGCAGTTCCCGTTCCTTTTGCTGTCGCAGTGCCTCTTCTGCCCGCTTGTACTCGGTAATATCTTGGGCGGTGCCGAAAATTTGTTTGGGCTCTCCTGAGGCTGTGCGGGCGAACACTTGATCGCGGCAGCGGAACCAGCGCCATTCGCCCGATCGGTGTTGGAGCCGATAGTCCAACTCCAAAATATGCCCATCTTCGGCCAAGGGAAATTTTTGCAGGTGCGCGGACACCCTCTCCAAATCTTCTGGATACACCAAACTGGAAAACAAAGCCGTTTCCATCTGTAAAATTGCCTCGGGATTGTAGCCCAGCAACTTAGAAGCTTGACCGTTGACGTAGACGTTGCGCTGTTCGGTCAAATCGTAGATGTAGAGCAAATAAGGCGCTGCGTCAGCAATCTGCTGGATGAAATGCTGGCTCGATCGCAATTCTTCCTCCACCCGCTGGCGCACTTGCACTTCTTCCAAAGCTTGATCGCGCATTGTGCGGTAAGCTTGGATGCGGTGAGTGAGGTCGGTCACGTCTTGAATCACCAACAGCGCGTAGAACGATGGGGAATTGACCCCCGGCCATATTGATGACGAAACTGAGGGTGCAGATTCCCTACACAAAAAAGCACTTCTTGGTGATCCGACTCCGAGAGTACCGTCTGATTCCAACTCAAGAGTATGGAGAACCCAGTCTCTAATCTCCTGTTCTTCTATGCCAGCCTCCAAGGCCGGCACAGCATTCACAGTAGTTTGCTGAATTCGCTGCTGGCCGTCTTGCCAAGTTGCCGGAATCAGGTGTTTGTGAATTTGAGAAGAAAAAATTGTTGGCGGGCCTCCTGCAAAGATTTGCTTGAAGCGAGTGGCGTACTTTAACTGACTCAGGTGAGGAAAATGGGTTGTGATCTTTGTTCCCAATATTTGGCTGCGGGGAATTTTAGTCCACTCTTCCAGACAAGTGTTCCAAAACAGCACCACAAAATCATCTTGCAGCAAGCAGGCGCCGACTGGTACGCTGTCGAGAACCCCAAACTTTTCCTTAATAGTTTTGCTCTCCTCAATCATAGACCCCCAGCAAGTTGATTGATCGCAGCCAACAAGGTGTCAAAAGAACTGACATTGAAAATGAGGATGATATCTCCTTCAATGTGCAGCTTTTCAATAATGAAACGGGTCTGGGCTAATAAAACAACTGTATCAGTAGCTAAACCGCCAGATATCAGCAAACTAGCGATCGTTCCTTCCATATAATTGGGAATTGAGTAGTTCAGGCGCTGCTGAAGTACGTTGCTGATTGCACCCATGACTCCATTGATTACAATATTTCCCACTTCACTTAGCGTACCAATTTTCACTGAATCTAGGTCGTGAGTTCCAACTTCTTCCCCTGTCAACATCGTCACGAGCATCGCCGCGCTGTTGGTGGGAAAGACTAGCTGGGCAATACCTCCAAAGGAACCAGTGAATTTGAGTTGGACGGCGGCGATTTGTTCGCCGTTGAGGTGCTGCTCTAATTCTGCTTGCACGTCCGCTGGAGACAGGATTTGGAGGTAGGGGATTTGCAAGCGAATGGGAGATTCGATCATTTCGTTCAAAATCCCTGCAGCTTGACCTATCCCGATGTTGACGAGTTCCTGCAAAGCATCGAGCTGTCGAGCGCTTAATTTCATGGGGCGCTCTCCTCACTGGCACTGAGAGCTTTTTTGATCCACCCGACCAGTTCGTCTGAGTTGGGCATTTTGTGAATCACTGCCAGGGCTCCGAGTTCCATGCACTCGGATTTGGTGGTGGATTGAATGTCTGCGGTAATTACGATGACTGGGACCTTATATCCTCGTGAGCGCATGGCTTGCAAGACTTCCCGACCTTCCATTTCCGGCATCAGCAGATCTAAGAGCATACAGTTTGGGGTTTTAGTGGTCAGCAGTTCTAGTGCTTCCGGGCCGCTCGCTGCTTCCCAAGTCTCGTATCCTTCTGCTCGCAGGATTTTGCAGATTACCCTGCGAGTCAACCACGAATCTTCGACAACGAGAATTGATGTCACTACGTTCTCCTCCTTCAATTGTTTAGAACCAACCGGCGTTGCAGGTGCTGCTTCGATCTTGACAGTAGTTTAAACTGCTGGGACGGTATGCGCGAGAGTTCCAACGGAATTCCTGTTCTTAAAAACTAACGCATTAAGGTGTTCGATAGTTTACTATCTTGGCCTATGAGAAGAAAAAACCCAGTTTCAGAATGAAACCAGGTTTGCGGGAACTGCAAGTGATCGTAACACCGGCGCTCAATTATAGATTACCAAACGCTTCCTCAGGGACTCTACTCGCTGTTTGGCTGTGGCATTGTCTGGATCGTAGACGAGAGCTTGTTCGTATATTTCCAAGGCTTGAGCGGTTAATTTTTTGCGCTCGTAGGCATGACCCAGATTGTTGAGAGATGTAACGTATTCGGGCTGCAACTTCAGGGCTTCTTTGTACTGGCGGATCGCGATGTCGTACTGTTCTTGACCGAAGTGTGCAAAACCGAGGGCGTTGTAAATAACGGCTAGATCTTCTTCGCCTTCTAAATCTTTAGCTTTCAGGGCTTTTTGAAACAGTACGATCGCCTGGGAGTAAAGCTTTTTGTCTACATAAATACTTCCCAGTTCGTAGTATTCCTGTGGTGTTCCTTTTTCTGTGGTCAGCTTATTTTCTAAGCGTTCCAGAGACATTTCCAGCTTCCGAGTTTTGAGAATCTGGCGCACAATAAACCAGGAACTGCTCCCTAGTATAATCAGCAGGACTGATATGTAAATAATCAGCAAATTACTATCCATGTTTTTTTTTAAATTTAGGTAAGTCTGTGGAAGGTTTTATTTATTTTTATCCCGTAGCAATTTCTGAGATTTGCTTCTGAAACTGTATGAAAAACACGGAAATTGCATCGACGGGGGCGATCGCGATTTCTGAAAAAGCAAGAATCCAGAAGTAAGAACAAAGAAGGAAAATTTGTCTCAACCTCCTAAGTTTATCAGGAGTTTTCCTTCTCTGGCAGATAGCTAAATCTTTCTTACTTCTGCTTTATTCCTTATGAAGATTGATCGAGCTTTCACGCTCCGGCTCGGTTTGCCATTTCCACGACTTTACCGAATGTTGCAGGGTCAATGATTGCCATTTGTGCCAGCATTTTGCGGTTGATTTCGATATTAGCTTTCTTCATGTTGCCGATCAGTCTGCTGTAGCTCGTGCCGTGTTGGCGCGATGCAGCATTGATCCGAGCAATCCACAGGCGGCGGAAATCGCGTTTGCGTTTTTTGCGATCGCGATAACCGTTACGCAGGGCTTGCATCACCCGTTGGTTAGCTGTGCGGAACTGTTTGGACTGTGCGCCTCGGAAACCCTTGGCTAATTTGAGAATTTTTTTGCGGCGCGCTCTGGCGACATTACCGCGTTTTACCCGTGTCATCTTTAATTTCCGTTAAACTTTACAAGTATGGAAGCATTAACCGCACGTTACCATCATTGGTCTCATCGATGACGACCAGCTTAGAGAGACGGCTTTTGCGAGCTGAACTTTTGTGTGAAAGCAAGTGGCTTTTGTAAGCTTTGCGACGCACAATTTTACCGGTGCCGGTCGCTCTAAAGCGCTTTGCGGCTGCTTTGCGAGTTTTGAGTTTTGGCATGGGATGGTGTTATTTGGACACAAGCTTCAACTGTATCACGTTTGTGGTACTTTGTGCAATGGAGATTTGCGAGGATCTATCAGGATGGGCGATCCGTTGGCTCTTGACCTGCATCACAGGGGATTTAAGCCCCCACCTTTAGGTGGATTGTTTTTAGGCTGGGGCTTAAATCCCCTGCCTAAAAACGGGAGCACTCAACTGTCACAGGTCAACTGTCAACTGTTAAACCAGGCAGAGAATGTTAGACCACAAGACTATAATTAGACATAATTAGATCAAAATAAACTTATGCAAGTTCTAGCAGCTAAATCCTATACAGAGTATCGCAACAATACTTACTGGGTGAAAGGGACTCGGATTGCCATTGACTCAGTTGTTTGTGCTTTCCAAAAAGGGGAATCGCCTGAAAGCATTGTTCAATCATTTCCCTTGCTGACTCTCGAACAAGTTTATGGATCGATCGCCTTCTATCTAGCAAATCGTACTGAAATCGATGCTTACCTGGGGGCAGAAGAAGCTGCATTTGATGCGATGCCTCAACCGCTACAGTCTACAGATCCTGCTTTGTACAACAAATTAATCGCAGCAAAGACAGCAAGACAGCAGGTGAAATCGTGAATGTTCGTTACCAAGCTGATGCTGATTTGAATCATGCGATCGTCACAGGAGTTTTACGGCGAGAATCCGCAGTGGACTTCCAATCCGCTTTTGTAGCGGGACTAGAAGGCGTTAAAGATTCAGATGTATTGGCGATTGCAGCACAGCAGCAGCGTGTGCTTGTTAGCCACGATCGCAAGACGATGCCAGCAGAGTTTGCTGCATTCATAACAAACAGCCAAAGCGCAGGAGTCATTATCGTTTCAAGAAGGCTACCGATAGAAGTTATCATCGAAGAATTGTTAATAATTTGGGCTGTATCTAGTGCTGAAGAATGGGTCGATCGCATTGCAAAACTCCCCCTCTGATGCAAGCTAAAAATCCTGTGGTTGGGTTTTTTTTATTTTTAGCTGAAGGTCGATCGGCCTAACCGTCCCGAACCATCCAAACCAACATCCCCAAAAGTGGCTCCACAGGAGGCACAGCATAGTCATTGAGGTCAATAGTCAGAGTTTTTGCCTCCAACTTCAAAAATCTCCAAACAGTACCGCTGCTGACGCTGCCGTAAATTGTGGCGATCGGGATATTGTTAATTTCATTAAACTTTTGAGCCGCCACCATTTCTGCCGCGCACTGTCCCAATCCTACTTTCAAATCTGCTTTTTTCGCTTCAACAATCACAATAGCCGGCGCTTCAATCAATATTTGTTCGGGAGAGCGACTGATTAAAAAATCGCAAACCCCGCTCAATCCCAATTCCGGTTCTACGGTAAAATCTTCTCCCGAAAACAGGCTAACTCGTCTCTGCAAAATCTTTCGGACTTCGACTAAAATCGGACTGATAATCAGTTCCGAGCGCGCTTTTTCTGAACCAGTAGCTGTAGCCAGCGGCAATCCTTCAATTAGCGATTCTGTCAAGTAGGAGCTAGGAGCTATCGGCTCGGTTGGCGGCAGAAATCGCCCTGCTTCTACTGTTGTCAAGCCAAAATCCCGTTTAGCTTTTCTGAGCGTGAATTCACTGTAGGACATTGAAAGTTACCGATTTTGTTGATATGATTTTAGGGATATTTCAAGAAATCCATAGTGCGAAATATGGACATTCCGGCTTAAATTTAAGAATTATGGCCTATAGCGATTTCACATTACGGAAAGTCAAACAAGACTTTGGACTGACGACAGTTGAAGGCGGACGCTTTTTACCAGAAATCGAACCCATTGCGCCCAGTCCCATTTTAGCAGGTTTGTTAGAAGACACAATTCCCTGGGCGATCGCAGTAGGCACAGAAAAAGCCAAATCCGAAGTAATTATCGCCCCCGCACTTTTAGAAGTAAAACGCCTGCTAAACCGCCAAGTCAGCGTATTTTCCGGCACGAATTTTACAGTCGATATCGCGGCGGGATTGAATGGAGTTTGCGATTTTTTAATTAGCCGCTCTCCCGAACAATTTGAAATCGAAGCACCCGCGGTTATGCTGGTAGAAGCCAAGCGAGATAACATTAACAGCGGTTTGGGGCAGTGCATTGCCGAAATGGTTGCTGCTCAAAGATTTAACGAAACTAACAATAACTCAATTTCGACTATTTACGGTTCAGTAACCAGCGGTACTGCTTGGCGATTTCTCAAATTGGAAGGGCAAACCGTTACTATTGATGTCAGAGATTATCCATTTCCACCTGTCGAGGTAATTTTGGGGATGCTTGTCTGGATGGTGCAAAATGGTTGACATTATCTGCGGTTAGTCATTTATACTAAAATTAGACTTGCATTGCATTCATTTCCTTTCCTCTCTGAAAATTATCTGCGTTGATCTGCGCTTATCTGCCTTACATCTGCGGTTGACCGGCTCTATCAAAGATTTCTGCAATAAGTCTACGATAGCGGAAAATAAGTCATAGCCCGATTAATTTTTTATTTAATTAAATTAAAAAAAATCGCCTTTTTTTTAGGGTTAAAAGCTTGACTCTGAGCATTCTTTAAGGTATTATTAGATAATGGGAGTGGTGGCAAAATTAATTTCACTGTCACCACTCCCATTATTTAAAATATACCCTAAAAGTCAAACAAAATCAATAGGTAATACTTCCTTTTTTAGGGCGAATTTTTTAACAAGATTGAAGGAAACCGGGTTTCTTCAACAATACCTCGATCGGAACATCTTAGCGCCAGCTTTTATATGAGTGCGACCCCGATAACTCGAAGCTATATCTAGGCTTGACTGTGTACAGCCTTAAAAAATACCTTAGACGAGCAATTGCACTCACTCGCTCTCAATTCCTGAAATTATCTGCGTTGCATCGTCGGTTGCATCAGCCTGCAATCTGCGGTTTCTGTATCAGTCAAAGACTTATGCAATTCAAGTCTCTTTTACTCTTCGTCAGATCCTCCCTCTACAAACAGTGTCTCAATTACCGATTACCGATTACCACATATCCACACATCAAAAAAAATAGGCTAGCCATATTTCACAGCGCCTATCTTAATCAATTTTATGATGGTTCACCGCAACGCCGTCTTACCTCAGCTTTTGACCTGGTATTTTACCAGGTGGGCACCGTTGGCTCGGACTTAAAGTTTCTGGGTACAAGCCCAGTTTACTGCTGTCCAAACATCTTGATTCCCGAGAGTTAAGAGTTATAGATCAAAAAAACATTATTGGCAGTCACCAACGTCGCAGTAGAACCTTTATTTAATATATACCAACTAACCAGATTTTGGCAAGCTTCGAGCAATTTAACTTGCATACCAGATGGATTCTACGGTTTGAGCGATCGCCTGTGCACGGGCGATCCGCCCCTGAGCCACCGCTTCCTCACCAAGCAAAACAGTAACGTGACCGAGTTTGCGGCCGGGACGCGATACTTTCTTACCATACCAATGTACAAATGCACCCTCGATTTGTGCCAGTTGTTGGCGCTTCTCTAAATAATCGGACTCGGCAGACTCGTAGCCTAGCAAATTTACCATCACAGCGCCTGCACATTTGAGCTCGCAATTGCCTAAAGGCAGTTGACAAACCGCGCGCAAATGCTGTTCAAATTGTGAAGTTTCGCAAGCATCGATGGTAAAATGTCCTGAGTTGTGGGTGCGGGGGGCAATTTCATTGACTAACAGCTTATTATCGGCGGTTAAAAATAATTCAATGCCGAATATGCCGACAGCTTCTAAGCTGTTGAGGAGAGTATGGGCGATCGCACAAGCTGCGGTTTTGACATCTAAACTAATATCGGCGGGTGCAATCACCAGGCGGCAAACCTGATGAAGCTGTTGAGTTTCCACGATCGGGTAAATCGCAATTTCCCCAGTTGGCGATCGAGCCGCAATCACTGCCAACTCGCGATCGAACGGCACCAACTCTTCCACCAGCAAAGACTGGCCTGCTAACTTAGCACTAATTGACTCAAAACTCTCGCGATCCTTGACAATAAAAGTACCTTGGCCGTCATAACCGTGGCGGCGAACTTTGACGACAAACGGAAAGTCGATCGGCAAATCCGCGCTGCAATCCCATGTCCAAAACCTCGGAGTTGGCAAACCCAAACCTTTTAAATAACAGCGCTGCACGTACTTATCCAACAACGGAGAAAGCGACGACAAACTCGGCTGAAATAACACACCTTGCTGTTCTAGCGATCGCAAACCATCCAAATCCACAAACTCATTTTCAAAAGTAATAACATCGCAGCCATCCGCCAATTGAGCCGTAGCCAAAACATCATCAACAGCAGCCAAAACAGCACCAGCAGCAACAGAAACAGCCGGGTCAGTAGCATGAGGAGTTTGCACTACCAATTCAATACCCAGCGCGCTAGCAGCATCCCCCATCATCGAAGCTAGCTGGCCGCCGCCGACAACGCCCACCCGCTTAAATTTTGCAGACGAACTCGCAGCGGTTTGATTTGATTTCATGTGAGTAAAATTCATGGTGTCAACTTTCCTATTTTATCGCGATTTGTCCCCCGATGAATTACATTAATTGAACAGTTAAAAGCCAGAAAAGAGTTTTAATTGCATGATTTTTTCGAGGCAGAACCTAGAAAAAATGGGCGGCGAAAGTCTTTAATTATTGCACGAACCCAGCAGTAGGGAAACAGGGGTTGAGCCGCAGCCCTCCAGAAAAGTGCCACATCTAGCAATTCCGTAGCGCCAAGCATGGCATAATTGACAGCACTGCAAAAAGCAGAGAGACGGGTAAAAACACTGAAAATCAGACATTCAGGGAACAAAAGTTATAGGTGAGGATACTGTGAAAGTTTTGGTTGTGGGGAATGGAGGTCGCGAGCACGCGATCGCAAAAAAACTGCTAGAATCTACGCGGATTAAACAAGTATTCTGCGTACCGGGCAACGGCGGCACAGCTACCACCAAAGGCTGTCAAAATCTGTCGCTCAACATCGACGACTTCCAAGGCATCGAACGCTTTGTGATGGTCAACAACATCGGATTAGTGATAGTCGGCCCGGAATTGCCCCTATCGCTAGGCATCGTTGACTACTTCCAGCAGCGAAAACTGATGATTTTTGGCCCCACCAAAGCCGGTGCCCAAATTGAATCGAGCAAATCCTGGGCCAAAGAATTAATGCTCTCTTCAGGCATCCCAACACCGAAAGCTGCCGTATTTACAAACGCAGAAGCAGGCAAAGCCTACGTTGTGGAGCAAGGAGCCCCAATCGTCATCAAAGCAGACGGACTCGCCTCAGGCAAAGGAGTCACCGTTGCCACCACCGTCAAAATGGCTCACAGCGCCATCAATACCATTTTCCGAGGCGAATTCGGCACCGACAACATCCGAGTCGTCGTTGAAGAATATGTAACGGGTCAAGAAGTCTCGATTCTCGCCCTCACCGACGGTATCACAGTAGAACCGCTGCTGCCGGCCCAAGACCACAAAGCGATCGGCGAAGGCGACAAGGGAGCCAACACCGGCGGTATGGGAGCCTACGCCCCAGCGCCAATTGTCACCCCGGAACTCATGGAAAGAATTCAAGCGGAAATTCTCGAACCTACCCTCGCAGCGCTGCAAAAACGTAACATCGACTATCGGGGCGTCCTCTACGCAGGTTTAATGATTACGCCGGAAGGAGAACCCAAAGTCTTAGAATTCAACTGTCGCTTCGGAGATCCCGAAACTCAAGCGGTTTTGTCCCTCTTGGAAACTCCCCTAGAAGATTTGGTGCTCGCTTGCTGTCAGCAGCGTCTCGGTGAATATTCCAACATTCGCTGGAAGTCGGGGGCTTCTGTGTGCGTAGTTTTGGCTTCTGGCGGCTATCCTGGAAGTTACCAAAAAGGCAAAGTTATTACAGGTATCGAGGAAGCCGAAGCCAAAGGTGCAGAAGTGTTTCACGCGGGCACGCAGTTGAAGCAGCAGCAGTTAGTGAGCGACGGCGGCCGCGTTTTGGGTGTGACTGCGACGGGGGAAACTTTGGAACAAGCTATTTCCAAAGCTTATGCAGCAGTTGATTGCATCCAATTTGAAGGGGTCTACTGTCGCCGCGACATCGGCCGCCGAGCACTGGGCGAAAAAAATTAGGAATTGCCACAGCGATCGCCATCCGCCAGCTTTCGCAATCTCAAAGTAGAAGTGTAACAATGAAGTTTGGCACATCTGCGGTGGCGGTAGCGGACAAGTCGCAGCAGAAAATCCGATCAACCACAAACTCAATTAAGTAAATCCACTTAATTAAACGTAAAATATCGATCGCTAAAAAGATTGCTGTGTATATCTTCTTTACTTTTACCTCCTTGCCCGATCGCTAATGACCAATGACCAATGACCAATGACGGAAAGCGAGCGGGGACGCTCGCACTACCAATGCCCAATGCCCTGTTTGGCCCATGCCCCATGACCTGTTTGGCCAATGCCCAATGACTTAATCTTGCTTTTAATATTGAACTGGTGAACTGGTGAAATGCTGGCCATACTAAACAAAATCGGAGAAATTATTGCCCGCTGGTGGTCGGATTTTACCCTCCAGACCCGCCTGATGGCCGGTGCTACCCTCGTAGTTTCGTTAATTATGAGCGGCCTGACTTTCTGGGCCGTGAATACTATCCAGCAAGACGCCCGACTTAACGATACTCGCTACGGCCGCGACCTCGGCCTGTTGTTGGCGGCAAATGTGGCGCCGCTGATTGCGAAAAACGATCGCTCTGAAGTCGCCCGTTTTTCCCGACAATTTTACAGCAGCACCTCCAGCGTCCGCTATATGCTGTACGCCGACGAAGGAGGAGATATTTTCCTGGGGATACCTTTCTCCGAATCCGAGGTGCGTACTTCCCTGACACTGCGCCGCCAAATTAAACTCCCGGATAATTTTATCGCCGACATTGAGGCGAGAAATTTGACTTCTGTGCCTTTGGTGCGACAGCACTTGACGCCCGATGGAGAAGTTACTGACGTATTTGTGCCACTAATTCACGAAGACAAATATTTGGGAGTTTTGGCGATCGGCATTAACCCAAATCCCGCAGCAGTGATCTCTTCAAATCTGACTAGGGATGTCACTTTAGCAGTATTTGTCACCATTTGGGTGATGGTTATTTTGGGCGCTGTATTTAATGCCCTGACAATTACTTACCCCATCAAACAATTAGTCTTTGGGGTCAAAAATATCGCGGGCGGAAATTTTAAGCAGCGAGTTGACCTGCCTTTAGGGGGAGAATTGGGCGAATTAATCGGCAGTTTTAACGAGATGGCCCAGAAACTCGAAAGTTATGAAGAACAAAATATTGAAGAGTTGACAGCCGAAAAAGCGAAGTTAGAAACTTTGGTTTCAACTATTGCTGACGGAGCTCTGTTGCTGGACGCAAATTTACAGGTGATGTTAGTCAACCCCACGGGCCAACGGATTTTTGGTTGGGAAGGTAAAAATGCGATAGGAGTCAACCTCCTGCAGATTTTACCTGCGGAAGTGCAGCGGGATTTAGCAAGACCGCTGCAAGAAATAGCAGCAGGCGATCGCGAAGGCGGCGAATTTCGCATTTCTCTAAGCGAACCAGTCAACCGCACAATTCGGATTCTGCTAACTACCGTGATTCTCCACAAAGCCCCAGGCGCCGAACCGCTGTGCAAAAGCTGCGTCCGCGACGAGGAAAATACCTGTACCGAGTCGCAACGCCCGATCGCGATCGAGTGTACTTTCTACGAGCAAACCTCGAAGCATCAAGGTTCCGGACAGTACCGCGAAAGTCTCAAAGGCATTGCAATGACAGTACAAGACATCACTCGCGAAGTAGAACTAAATGAGGCTAAAAGCAATTTTATCAGCAATGTTTCTCACGAATTGAGAACGCCTTTATTTAATATCAAATCTTTTATCGAGACTCTCCAGGAGTACGGAGAAGACCTGCAAGAAAGCGAGCGCCGGGAATTCCTAGAAATTGCCAATCGAGAAACCGATCGCCTCACCCGTTTAGTCAACGACGTGCTAGACTTGTCGCGCCTGGAATCCTGCCGAATTTATCAATTAGACGCGGTTGACCTGCCGCAAGCAGTAGAACAAACCCTGCGGACTTATCAGTTAAATGCCAAGGATAAAGGCATCCAATTAGAGCAAGACGTTGACCCATATTTGCCGCCCGCTTTGGGTCATTACGACTTACTGCTGCAAGTATTCGGGAATTTAGTAGGAAACGCCTTAAAATTCACGGAGTCCGGCGGCAAGGTGGCAATTCGAGCGTATTTGCTAGAGTCGCAGGCGCCCGCCCGCTTTGAAGGGGTTTCCGGGAACCACAACTTGTCACCGAATTCCAGCCATTTTCCGGTAGTGCGGATCGAAATTTCTGATACTGGGATTGGCATAGATCCCGAAGACCAGCAAGCAATTTTTGAGCGCTTTTTCCGAGTAGAAAACCGAGTTCACACTCTGGAAGGAACGGGATTAGGTCTCTCTATTGTCAGAAACATTATTGACAAGCACCACACTAAAATCAACATAGTTAGCGAAGTTAATGTGGGTACGACTTTCTGGTTTGACTTACCAGTTTATCAGCCCAAACAAGCACTAGAGATGGAAAATGCTTGGCCAGTGGAAGCAAAGGTGGAAAGTGAAACAATTTCGAGTCATGTTAACTAAACAGAACTTACGAGAAAGAATTCGTTTAAAGCCGGAACCCCTAAAGGCGAGAAATTAAAGGAAGACTATTCATTGCTTCAATCCTCTTCCAGGTCTAGGCGAGCTGTCGAGCGGTCAACTGTCGAGCGGTCAACTGTCAACTGAATGAAGCACAGCCTTCCACATCTAGCCTATTGTAGGAGCAATCTCCCGTGGTTGCTCCTATTCATAGGAACGTTGCCTAAGTTCTAGTAAATTAACCAAATTCAAATTTTCCCAGGTCTTGCCGTTAGCGAAGCCCTCGCAGAGGATCGCACTGTCCGATCCCAAGCTTATTCAGCTATCCTGGGAGTTCAGACCCGCACTCAAGGCGATCGCACTCAAGTCTCCCGATCGCTCTGCCTGAAAAAATACTGAAATCATCAGTGTTGATTATCCTTAGCTGTCATATCTAAGCTCAATTTTACCGATAAAACTACATACCAACACCAATAAGTACCAATCCCCAATAATCCCCCCTCAGTCAAATTAGTCATTAGCATAAATGTTAATAGATACAAAGGCAAAGCTGACTCGGGAAAACTTTCTTTAATCAAATACTTTATACCTCTAAATATATTATTGAAAAGTGACAAAAAAAACAACAACAATCCGCCCCAACCCAGTTCGCAAAGTATATCAATAAAACCATTGTGGGAGTGTGGTGGTACAAAACCAGATTTAACATCTATAATTCCGTAAGCTGGGTCTTCTAAGCCCCGCCAAGATTGCCAAAATCCTGATATTCCATAACCAAATATAGGACTCTCATGATTAATCCTATCAATAATTAAAGGCCAAAAGTTTGTCCGACCCGTTAAAGTCATATCTTTTTTTAAACCATCCACAACAATAGCCTCTAAATTATTTAACACCAGAATACCAATACATATACTCCCCACCAAAAACAAGAGAAAGCAGAGAAAAGCCCATTTTACAGGTAATCTTTTTAAGACCGACAAATAAATCCAAAAACTGATTAATATCGCAGTCAGAATTCTACTAGCACCGCTACAACCTTTTTGCAATCCTATTAAAGCTATGAGAGTTATAAATAATGAAAAATATCTATATTTCTTTTCCTTAACCGCATATAAAATCCATAAAGAAGCAGTGTTAGCCATTTGAAAAGAAAAAGGATTTTTATGGCTCAAAATTCCCGTCCAGCAGCCGTCTGACGAGGGATTTTTTTGGACTACTCCCCAGACAGCTAATAAAGCACTAAGCCATCTCAACAACCCATAAATTTCTACCCAACTATATTGTTTTCCTACATAGATAGAAACCAGCGTGATTCCCCAGAGGGTCAAAACAGCCCGAAAACTATGTTCGGGAGTTTGTGACCACAAGGGAGATAAAGTCATCATCAACAAAAACAAACAAAAAAAACAGTCTCCTATAATCCATTTTATAGCTACATTAACTAAATTTCTGGTCGTTTTACTTAACCGAGGAATTAAAATCAACATCATGCCGGAATAAATGGCAAGTTGACCGATAATAGTTGGCGCTGTAGTTTCTAAGTTCATGAAAATGCTAGGATGGAGTTTCTGAAAAATTGTGGGTGTGACTCCAGAGCTACTCGTGATAGTAAAGAAAAGTATGCCGACAAAAATTTTTTCTAATCTGGCAGCAAATTTGTGATGGCGGGCGACTAAAATATAAACAGTCACAAAGGCGATCGCCACGACACACAAAAGCATAAAAGCAAACATCGGAACCCTTAAAATCTCTTTCATGGCTTTACCTCCAACCTCAAATTTGTTACTACCTATGAAATGATTAACCTTTTCTGCTTTACACTGGCTACAGCCAAAGCTTGTGTTGCTTTTCCTACCCTCAAACCAACCGCGCTCAGCCCCACTTCTGCACAACAAGCATTAAAACAGACTAGGATCTAGCTCACTCAGTCGAGTTCCCCCCAATAAGCATTAATACTGACTGTGATCTAGGTGGTGGAGATAAGATTAGAATTATTGAGATCTACGATCTCTCACAGCGTAGTGGGGAGTATCAAATTTCCGCTGGGGGACTATCAACCTGAGACAATATTTGCCAAATAAGATAAGTAGATCGGCTGCAAAATAAGTAGGTAAACGCAAATAAATTTTACGGATTGTAACAAAATGTGTATTACTCTCACCACCGAAAGCGAACTACTGAGTTACCCTCGCAAGGAATATATATATATTCCCACTCATCTACTTACATTGCTAGTCAAAAGCAAGTGAAACGTTAGCAACCGCTTTCTGTGATGAAAGCAATCGCTTTAATTCTCACAACTTTACATTCTGTTACTTAGGCAAGGTTTATTTACGCCTACCTACTTACCTCTCAAGATACTATACTACAAGAAGGAATATCATCTCGATCCCCACATCGACCGCCATCGACCCAAGATAAGTTTATGTTCTCGCTACTTCTAGCTTTGCAGAGAGCGAATATGCCAGTGAGTGTTATCCGAAAAGTCAATAATCCGGGGGGTTCAAATTACTTCCTAATACTACTTAAATCCAGCAATTATCAGTGTTCGTGGTTTCAAACCAAGTCGCGCTATATGATAAAGTTGTTGAAGCGATCGGGCAGACTTATAATGGCACTAGCTCCCGCTTCCCAGTACCAATTAATTTGAATCAAGGAATCGCTCGATGCTCAAACCAACCAAGTTATTCAAGTTAATGATATATTTATAGGGGCAGGAGCGAGGAATCCTGTCGGGACAGACAAGATTAAGACTGCTCTGACAGTAGTGAATAATCTGATTGGTGGAATTATCGTTCATCCCAAATTCCGATAGCAATTCTAACTTTCAAAAAATGGGAAATTAAATCACACTTGTCTTATGGATAAAAAATACTTTCCTTTCCAAAAAAATGAGATAAATGGTCACTACGTGTCTGGATCTTCCGCTAATTACTTAGCTAGTTCCCCAGAAGAGGATGACCAAGTTCTTGATATGAATTGGGTACTAGCTGTACTCAAACGTCGCGCTCTGGTGATGGTCGCAGTAGCTGCAACCCTGGCTGCTATGACTGGTAGTTTAATTCTATTGAATGCCAAAAAAACTATTTCTGAGTACGAAGGAAAATGTACTGTTTTAGTAGAACCCGTTACCTCTGACGATCAACTACTAAAGCTCTTCGTTCAAGCTCAAAATAATAGTTTAGGTCTCACTGAATTGAGCAGAATTAAATCGTCTGCTCAAGAGAATTACTCGGTGGACTATCAAAGTTTAACGCGGCTTTTAAAAAGCCCGGAAGTGCTAGCACCATTGTTTAACAGATTGCGAACAAAATATCCAAAGTTAGATTATAATCAACTTTATAACCAATTGACTATTCAGCGTATTAGTTTCGTGCAAGATGGTAAGGAGGCGGGAACTAAACTATTGGAGATTAGTTATCGCGATCGAGACTCTATCCGTATCAAAGATGTACTGGAAGAAACCTTAAAGTATTACATTGAATATATGCGCCAAGAACGCTTGGCAGTTAACAATCAAGGTATGGAATTTATCAACAAACAAATCCCAGAACTTCAGCAAAAAGTTGATAAATTGCAAAATGAATTACAAATATTAAGAACCAAGTATAATTTTAATCAACCAGAAGTTGGCAGTCGCCTTTTATCAGATCAGATAAATAACTTGGCGAATCTTCTCGTAGAAGTAGAATCACAAGTAGCACAAAATAGGCGGCTGTATGAAACGTACAATCAACGCTCTACAATGGGTGATAATCGTTGGATTGTTGAAATCAGTCCTAAGTCTTATGAAAGTTTAATGGGAAAAGTAAATGAGATAGAGTCGCAAGTTGCTTTAAGCTCTACTCAATTTTATGAAGATAGCCTTCCCATTAAATCTTTGCGGAAAAAGCAGCAAAGTCTGCGCGATTTAATGCAAAGAGAAGCTAAATCTGTTTTGTTTCAGATGAAAGCACAAATACAACAGTTGGAATCTCGCCAGCGGGTGCTAACTAACAACCAAAAATTACTGAAAGACAAATTAATTCAAATGCCGGCGGCTCAACGTCGCTATGACGATATACAATTAGAACTAGACATAGCTAAAGAAAATCTTAAACTGTTCCTAAGCAAACAAAAAACTTTACAGCTAGACAGTGGTCAAATTAATAACTCTTGGAAAGTTATAGCTAAACCAGAGTTAGTTAGAGACGACAATGGTGCTCCCCATGTAGTCAAACCAAAACCAACCAAGCGCCACTTAGCGATCGCGATCGTTATTAGCAGTTTACTCGGGATTGCTATCGGTTTCCTAGTAGAAGTTTTAAATACTGTTTTCCATACTCCTGAAGAAATTAGATCTGCAACTAAATGCCCGCTGTTGGGAGTAATACCGATCGCCAAAGCCATCAATATTAAATCTCGAAGAAGGGAATTTGTTCCTGCTAAATTCACTAGCGTCAGTTCAACGACTAACAGTGTTAGCTTAAGACGAATAATAGTGTCAAATGACAAAGATTTTCCTTTAATAGAGGCATTTCACTATTTATACACAAATATTCAGTTATTAAGTGCCGACCAACCGATAAGTTCTTTAACCATTACTTCGACGGTTAAAGGTGAGGGTAAATCCACTGTAGCAGTTTATTTAGCTAAAACTGCTTCTGCTGTGGGGAAACGAGTATTATTAGTGGATGCTAATATGCGTTCTCCGCAAATACACACATACTTTAACCTATCAAATATTAGAGGTTTAAGTAATACTTTGACTTCTGATTTAAGTTTAAATGAGGCTATTCAGCAAGTGCCCGACGATGACAATCTTTTTGTGCTGACTGCGGGTTCTGCCCCCCCCGATCCAATTAAATTACTTTCTTCCCGAAAGATGCACTATTTAATGGAACAATTCCTAACTTTATTTGATTTAGTGATTTACGATACGCCACCTTTAATTGGTTTAGCTGACGGTCATTTGCTAGCTTCTCAAACTAATGGTACAGTGCTGATAGTAAAAATAGAAACAACCAATCGGGGCATGGTAAGCAAAGCCTTAGATCAACTAAACATAGCCGATTTTAAAGTATTTGGAGTAGTAGCTAATGGGGTTAAAGGACGATAAAATGGAGTTAGATAGCCGCCGCCAGAAATAATATTATTTTCGAGGTGAGATTTTCCCGAGAAAATGACTTAGTGGAGATGGGTTGGGAGTTGGCAAAGCAGTGGATTTTTTTTTTGAGAAGGGTATAAAAATAATCGATGTAAATTCCCAGATAAGTAAATGAATCTAATTAAACATAAAACGATCGGGCTGTGAGAACCCCGACTGCTGAAAGAAGTTGGGGTTCTAATTATATCAAGACTTAAGCAAGAGTCTTTCTAGCGCGTTCCGATCGCTCTTCTGCGGTATCCATAACATCCGCCATTTTATCCACCATTTCCCCTGGATAATTTTCCAGTACCCGAGTAGAAAGCGAAATTCTGCCGCGACTTTCATCGAGATCAACCACCACGGCTTTCAGGGGTTGGCCTGGGGCAAAAACTTGTCCGAGGTTCTCAATATATTTTTGGCTGACTTGCTTGATGTGCAGCAAACCGCTAACTCCTTCCAAGTCCACAAACACGCCAAAAGGCTTAATGCTGCTGACTTTCCCTTCCACCAACTGACCGATTTGCAACTGACTGAAAGCATTCGATTGAGTTGCCATCCGCTGGGAAAGTACGAGTTTTTCTCGTTCGCGATCGACCTCCAAGAAATTCACGGTCAAAGATTGACCGATTAGCGATTCCATGTTATCGCGTTCGGCTAAGTGCGATCGGGGAATAAAACCGCGCATTCCCTGAACATCCACCGTCACGCCGCCCTTATTCGCCCCAGAAACCCGCACCTGAAGCGCTTTACCAGTTTCCTGCAATTCAACTAAATCTTCCCAAGCTTGCTGAATTTGTAACTGTTTGAGAGACAGAGTAACTTGGCCGTCTGCATCTTGTTCGCGGATAATTAAAAAGTCCTGTTCCTCGTCTAGCGGAACCACTTCAGACAAATCCGTTACCGTTCTCAAAGCAGCCTCTTCGATCGGCAAAAAAGCCGAAGACTTGCCGCCGATATCAACATACGCGCCATTTGAGTCATACTCGAACACTTTGCCGCGCACTACTTGTCCCTTCTGGAACTCGTAATTGTGCTGTTCGAGGGCTTTAGCAAAATCGTCCATTGAAAAGGATGCTTTTGCGCTTTGAGAACCTGTAGATTTGGAATTCATGTCAGTTTATTTGTCAGTGGTCAGTAATTTAGTTGTCAGTTGTCAGTTGACAGTTGACAGTTGTCAGTTGTCAGTTGTCAGTTGTCAGTTGTTGAAGGAAGAAGGAAGATGTTCCGCCACTCTCCCTCTCTTCCCCTCTCTCCCTATCTCCATCTTCCACTCTCTAAGCTGGTTGAAGTTCCTGTTGAAATAGCTGCTTCACCTGCACCCACGAGTCGGCTGCTGCGGTAGCGTCGTAACTGCCGCGATGGTCGCAGAAGAATCCATGATCGGCATTGTAACGGAAAATTCGGTGAGGAATTCTGTGTTTTTGCAATTCGGCAGCGATTTGGTCAACTTGTTCTTTGGGAATGCTGGGGTCTTGAGTGCCAAAAAAGGCGTAGAGAGTGCCTTTAAGGTCGGCTGTGCGATTGATCGTCGGAGTTGGGCCCCCGGGGCTGTTCGTGGCGATACCAGCGCCGTAGAACGAAGCTGTAGCCTTGATTTCGGGCAAAGTAGCGGCGAGGTAGGCGACGTGTCCGCCAAAGCAGAAACCGATGCAGCCAAAACCTTGCTGTTGGACAGATGGTAAGGTTTTGAGGTAATCGATGGAGGCTTGGATGTCGCTCAGGAGTTGGGATGCGGTAGTTTGTTCTTTGTATTCTTTACCGATTTTGATGTCTTCGGGCGTGTAGCCGGTTTCAAAGCCGGGGGCTTGACGCTGATAAATGGCTGGGGCGATCGCCACATATCCTTCCTTTGCTATCCTGTCAGTAACATCGCGGATGTGCGAGTTGACGCCAAAGATTTCTTGAATCACGATAACTGCGGGGAATTGCCCTGCTGCGGCGGGTTGGGCTAGGAAAGCCGCGATTTGCAAATCCCCGTTGGGAATTGTGACGTTAGCTGTGCGAATTTCTGGGCTGGGCATAGTGAGTTTTAGTACAATTATATTTCATTTGTGGATGAGATTTTTTTTTTACGAAGCGCTTAGGCGCGAAGAGCACGAAGGAAGAAAAGAGAAGTTTTTTAGAGAGATTGTTGGCATTATACAAGGTTTTGGACTAAACCCGCCCCAACAAGTAGGATTTTTTTTCTAAAGCTTCTCTTTTCTTCTTTTCTCTTCTCTTCGCGTCCTTCGCGTCTAAGCGCTTCGCGCAGGCTGCGCCAACGCGGTTCGTTCCCAAAATCTATTTTACAACATCACATTCCCCGGAAAGTTCTGCTTCAAAACAGGCATCACCGGACAAGGTTTTTGCTCTTGCAAATTCTCCGGTTTGTTCCAAGTAAAAGGCCCTTTTTTCTCCGTCGCCATCCACAGCAAACTTTTGGCTCGCGTCATCGCCACGTAGAGCAATCGAAACTCTTCTGCTGTTTTCAAGTAACCTGCTTGTTCCCACGCTTCACCCAGATTTGGCAAAGGATATTTTTCGTGCAAACTCGCTCGAATTTGGGCTCTCGCTACCTCGGCTAATGTGAAATCTCCTAAAAATCTAGCTTGTGGTAAAACTCGCAAACTTCCGGGGATGGTTTGGTCGTGCAAAAATGGCAAAAATACGCAATCCCAATCTAAGCCTTTGGCTTTGTGCATGGTAATGATTGTGAGTTGACCTTTGCTGGTGTAGCGTTCTTCTATTTTGTCGTCTGCATCCACTGGTTCAAATCTTTCGGAACTGACAATTTCGCTCAGCACGTCTAAAATACTGCGCATTGAATTGTTGCCGGCGGTTTGGATTGCTACTCGTTCTGCTAATTTGTCGGCGGTGGCTAATTCTGTTTGGTCGTATTGCAGCGATAAGGCTAAAAATGAGATAATTTGGTAGGGTGGTAATTCTAAGCGTGCTTGCAGCAAACCGCAGCAAAAATAGCGGCATTTGCGAACTTGTTCTGACTGCTGCGGGTCTAGGGGGCCTGGGTAAAGGAATTGTTCGGGGCTGGTGGCAAAGGCATTGTAGTCTTGTTTGGGGATGAGTTGCCGATTGCTATCCCCCAAAATTTTTAATGCTGCTTTCAGGTAGTCTGGTGAGTGCGGGCGATCGAGAAATTGCAGCAGTGTTAAGATTTCCCAAGGCACTTGAGAATGTCTGTCGCGCTCCCCCACATCCTCAATTTTTATCCCGTATTTGCGCAAATCACAGCTCAATCCGTGTTTTTTGGGATTTTCGAGGACTTCTTTGATAAACTTGCCTTGTTTGTTTTCGCGCACTAAAACCGCCATGGATTTCAGATTTTCTAATGGCAATTTGGCGCGATTTTCCTCATCGCCAGATTCGAGATTTTTCTCATGGCTTCCCCAGGCAAAATCCGCAGGCAAAAATTCCTCCACTAACTCAATTACCCGCTTGCCAATTAACTCAACTGTATGGTAAACATCGCGGGGACTGTGCAATTCTAAACCGCGACCGATGGGAGCAGGATTGGCATTTTGCTGCGGGTCATCGCTGGGGACTGGTTTAATAGTTTGGGATCTAAAAGGCTGTTCGGTTCCCGCCAATTCCGATTTGTTTACCCATTGCAACATAAAGTTAGCTGCATCGATAATCACCTGGGTGCTGCGGCCTGCACCGTCCATTGTTGCTAACTTATTTTCAATTTGGCAATCTTCGCAAAATTTCCGAAAATAAATCGGATCTGCGGGAGTGAATGTTGAATTTATCGCTTGATTTGGGTCGCCAACTCTGATAAAATTTTCAAGTGAGTTAGGACTGTCGGTTTCGCTAGCTAATATTTTCAAAAGCTTGGTCTGCAAAGGTGTCGAATCCTGGGCTTCGTCCTCGAAAACCGCAAATACTTGTTTTTGCTCGATCGCTCTGGCTCCCGGATCGTTCAACACCCGCAAAGCTGCTAAAATCATCTCGTCGTAATCGATCAATTCCCGACTTCTCAACAAAGCCTGATATTTTTGATATAAACCGCCAGCTACGGCTAAAATTTCATAACCGTCAGCCGAATCAAGAGCGCTCATTTCTAACAACTGTTCGGGAAACAAACCCGAAGATTTCGCCTCGTGAATCACAGTTTTAGCTAACTGCGGCAAAATCTCCGTCCGCAAAACCGATTGTCGCCGCAACCTCTCCGTTTCTTCTCCGTCGAATTGCTGTCCTTCTAACAAAACTTGATATCTGCGGGGATTTTCGGCAATCCAAAGCTCTACACAAGTGCGAATTAAGCGGTGATTTTGAGTCGGAGTTACTAAAGTAGAGTTTTCTAAATTTAAACCCGACAAATTGGGATGGCGCATCGCAATATTTAACGCTAAACCGTGCAAAGTGTGCACGGCAAAACCGCCTTGATATAAAGACAATTCTGCCAATCTTTGGCGAATTTTAGCTTTAATATTAGCAGCAGCCGATCGCGTAAATGTCACCACAATTAACTGACGGCGGTTGTAAAGTCGGTGGCGGGCGATCGCAATTGCCGCCGCAGCAGCCATTCCCGTAGACTTCCCGGCCCCTGGAACCGCCGAAACCGCAAGGGGGCCGCCTTGCCAATCCGCCATCTCGTGCTGGCCCTTACGCAAGCTGTCGCGAATTTTACCGCAAGCAGCAGCCAAAAGGGCGGCGGGCTCTAACTCGGAGAAAGTGCTGTTCGGGCGATCGAGTTCGGCAGTTGATCGGCTAAAATCAGAATCAAATTCATCAGTCATGATTGCATCCGCGTTTATCTGCGTTCATCGGCGGTTAAAAATCAAAAAATCTTCAACCTTTACCGTTTCCATTTTCGTATCGGCTAAACTAACCATATCTATTTGAGCTTAAATTAAAACCAGCATAAAATCCAATACCCAAACCTTTTTTACAGGAAAACCCCAATGAAAACTCACCTCAAAACCAATTCCCCGCCGCAGCCAAACCCAGCCAACAACAGCAAAACTCGCTTTGCAGTCATAGCATTCTTAACTTTATCCTCCGCCATTGCTTTACCAAGCTGCGGAGCCCCACCACCTGGTAGTACCAGCGGTGGAGCTCCAGCCCCTGCTGGCTCCACAAACGGCTTTGCTTCACCCAGCGCTGAAAATCAAGTTGCCGCATCGGCTCCCAAATCCTCACCCGCCCGTGTAAGCGCACCCGGAGGCTCAGCATCAAAAGTTGCTGCTGACACCGCAAAAAAACCAGCCGCAGAAACTCCAGCAACTGCTCCCCAACTGATTAAAAAAGCCGAAATGAGTCTAGTTGTCAAATCAATTGACGCCAGCACTAAATCTGTTACCGATATTGTCAAAAAACAGCAAGGCGATATCTTGGGTTTCCAAAACCAAAAGCCACCTGATTCTAGTATCCGCCAAACGGCAACCGTCGATATTCGTGTCCCTCAAGAAAAGTTAGAAACTACTTTAGATGCTTTTGCAAAACTCGGAAGTGTCGAAAATCGAGGACTCACGGCTGAGGATGTTAGCGCTCAATTAGTTGACAGCGAGGCTAGACTGCGCAACCTCCGCAAATCGGAAGAAATGGTGTTAAAAATTATGGAGCGCTCTGGTTCTGTGGGCGACGTTCTCAAAGCTTCTCAAGAGTTAAGCAATATTCGGGAGTCTATCGAACGGATTGACGCCCAGTTAAAAAGTTTGCGGAATCAAGTAGCCTATTCAACTATTAACTTAACTTTAGAAGCAGCAGTCTCGGCTCAGCAAGATCCCGAACCTTCTCTTGGTTTGCGGGCGCAGGAAACTTGGGGAAAAGCGACTCATTCTGTGGGCGAATTGACGCTTGGTTTGTTTGCTTTGGGTATTTGGCTGTTGGCTTACAGTCCTTATTTCCTGGTAATTGGGGCTGGAATTTACGGTTTTAATCGATTTAAGAAACAGCATTCTGTGCCGAAAATTCAAGAACCAAAACCGCCCGCTGCGAATTAGTCATGGGTTTTAAGAACAGGCAAGATCCCTGTTCCACAAAGAGTGAATTTTCTTGTGGGATGGGCCGAAGAGCCTGCCCCTAAAAGGCTGATTGACAATCATCACTAACTAATCACTAATGACTAATGACTACTGACTGTTGATTGTTGACTGTTGACAGGAAAGCTGTTGGCTAATAACAACTAACAACTAACAACTAACAACTAACACCTAACAACTAACTAATCATCAATTTGCCATCCATCTTTGGTATAATCTTCATCCACAATCTTCTTCGGACGCATCACCAAAACAACTCGCCCCAAAATCGAAAGCTCGGGGGATGTTTCAAACCAGTTCAATTCTAAATTTCCCCCGTTATCGGCGAGGAAATAACTGTCAGCATCCCACTGTCTTTGGGCGCGATCGGCAATAATCAGAACTTCTTCAACTTTACCTTGCAGCGGCACCGGCAGTCGATCGCTCATTTCCAAAACCGCCACCGGATCTTCAGCGTTCAAAATTACCTGCCATCCGGGAATCGCCACCCAAGCTCCAGCTCCCGAAAATTTTACCATTCGGAACGGCCAGATTTCCTCCGGCAAAGGCACTGCCAGCAAATCTGACGTAGACAGTGGCAATTTGCCCACCACCGGGACAATCCGCGGCAATTGTTCCTCAGAATCGAGCCTGTAGATAGGCAAGCGGGGCGCTTCCCGCCTCGCAACTACGGTAAAATCGACCAGCAACTGCTCGATTTGTGCCCTAGCGCTTTGGCTGCTAGCTAATTTTAGGCCGCGAGCAATTAAGCGCGATCGCTCTTGCAAATCGCTTTTCTGTCTCGCCAACTGCCAGCACTGGTAAGCTACAGCATCCCCGGGAGTGTCTGTGAACCCCTGCGGCAGGCTTCCGAAGTGCGAAAACTCTTTGATCGCTTTAGCAACTTGGCGGGCATCGTCAACATCCAAATTGTGAGCCAGCATCAAAGCTGCCGCCCCGGCCCGCTCTACTTGTGAAAGAATCCGAAATTCGTATAAAATATCACTTCCTTTGCGCAGGAAGTGCGATCGAACTTCTTCCGAAGCGCCAGCATTGACCATGCTGGTGTAAACTTGGGCTGCGACGCTGACTTGATTTTGCTGAATTGGCTCAAAACCAGTTTGTTCAAAAATATTCTGAGAGTTGTAGCCCGCTTGCATCAGAGCTGTGCAGGCCTGTCCCCACTCTACCCAAGTGCCTTCCTTGCGGCGGAGCGATCGAATTAACTTTTCGACATCCACAGCATTGGTGGAGGGTGCAGATGCAGAAGTGGAGGAATCTTGAGGTGTATCAGTCATAATTGAATCAAAAACCAGCGCTATTTTATGTGTGATTGGATACCAGCAAGGCTCGTGTCGCGGCAGAGCGATAGATTGATAGTAAGTGAGTTGTGAGACTATTGTTACAGAATAGTTGCTCGCCTAAATTTACAAAGGGGAGTTTATCGTATTGTTATGGATAATGCCATTCCAGAGCTAGATCAAATTAAACGCCAGCTCATGACCCTACACCGACCGAAAAAACCCAAAATGCTGGTAGTAGACGACGAACCAGACAATCTGGATTTACTCTACCGCACTTTCCGACGAGATTTTAACGTGCTCAAAGCTGAGAGCGGGATTCGCGCCTTGGAAGTCCTTGGCATCGAGGGCGAGGTCGCCGTCATCATTTCCGACCAACGAATGCCAGAAATGAAGGGAACGGAGTTTCTCAGCAAGACCGTGCCACAGTTTCCGAATACGGTCAGAATTATTTTGACTGGTTTTACGGACATTGAAGACTTGGTGGATGCGATTAACTCCGGACAGGTTTACAAGTATATCACCAAGCCTTGGGACCCGAACGAATTGAAAATGGTGGTGCAAAAAGCTGCCGAGACTTATGAAGTTCTCAAGCAGCGGACTGAGGAATTGCACCGCGCTCAAAATCAAATACAACTGTTAGCAACAATCATGCAAACGGCTGTGGATTATCCGAGTTTGGAAGCAAGTTTAGAGCCAATGGCTACTGCTGTGAGCGATAATTTTTTGGCGGACGCTTGCATTTTGCAACTGGTGGAAGGAAATGTTTTGATGCCAGCCCAAGGCAGTCACACCAGCGGCCAAATTGTGGAAAATTGGCTGGCAGATGACCCTCTGGTTCTAGAGGCAATCTCCTCTCAAACTATGCAGGGTGCTGTGAATATTGCCGGCGACACGGCCCTAGCAAGCTTGCCACACTATCAAAAATCTGGCATTCAAGCTCACCTGAGCGTGCCGGTGATTCACAAAGGTCGATCGATCGCCCTGATGTCCATCCAGTGGAAACAACCTTGTTCCCTGCGCCCCGACGAACTCACAACAGTTCACCTCGCCGCTCAACAAGTGGCTTTGGTACTGACGAGTTTTCAGGGTCATTAGTCATCAGTCATCGGTCATTAGTCATTAGTCATCAGTCATCGGTCATCGGTCATTAGTCATCAGTCTGCTCTATGTCTTGAGTATAAAACGATCGCCAACCCATGATTCAAGACAAAGCAGCGCCGATAGCCAACAATAAAAAAGGATTAATGGCTGGCGACAGCATGACATGAATGGACGGATTAATTATATTTTACGGCTGTCAATTACCAATTACCAATTACCAATTACCAATGAGTAATAATGCAGAACAAATTAAAACTATATTTAATCGAATTGCACCAGTTTACAACCAACTGAACGACTGGTTGAGCTTGGGGCAGCACCGGATTTGGAAACAAATGGCGGTGAAATGGAGCGGTGCTGGCCCGGGAAATACTTGTTTAGACTTGTGCTGCGGCAGCGGGGATCTAGCTTTGCTGCTGGCAAAACAAGCAGGCCCTACCGGCTGCGTATTTGGAGTAGATTTTTCCGCGGCACAATTGGCCGTTGCAGCGAGGCGCGATCGACCTTTTCTCACCCCTGCAAGTCCCATTTCCTGGGTAGAAGCTGACGCCCTAGACTTGCCTTTTGCTGACAATTACTTCGACTGCGCCACCATGGGTTACGGCTTGCGCAACGTAACGGACATCCCCCGCAGTCTTCAGGAATTACACCGCGTCCTCAAACCGGGCGCAAAAGCCGCTATTCTCGACCTCCACCGCCCCAGCAATTCCGTCATGCGGAGATTTCAGCAGTTTTATCTGGACACCCTCGTAGTGCCCATTGCTCAGCAATTTGGCATGACTCAAGAATATGCCTACATTAATCCTAGTTTAGAAAAATTCCCGATCGGCTCCGAGCAAGTCGCGATCGCCCACCAAGCCGGATTTGCCACCGCCACCCACTATCCCATTGCCGGAGCTATGATGGGAGTATTGGTACTAGCCAAAGCAATTGAAAATTAAAAATTCTTGCAGTCTAAATCAGCTATATAACAGTAGGGTGCGTGGCTAGGGGCATCTTACCCTATTTTTAATCCTTTATGAATCCGTCTGACATTTGGCTATTGTTTGCCCCACCTGTAGTGGGAGGAATTATTGGCTATTTCACTAACGATATAGCTATCAAAATGCTGTTCCGCCCATATCGAGCTATTTATATCAAAGGGCGACAGTTGCCTTTCACTCCCGGCTTGATCCCCCGCAACCAAGAACGCTTGGCAAAGCGAATTTCCGACACAATTATGGGTTCGCTGCTAACGCCGCAGGAACTGCAAAACTTAGCGCGCCGCCTCCTGCAAACTGAGCGGATGCAGTCGGTAATTCTCTGGCTCTTGCAGTTGGCGCTGGATCAGGTAAAAGCCGACTCCGAGCAAAAAACAGCTAAAATTCTTGCTAACATTCTGCGAGATTTGCTGGGGGAATCGGTGCCGCGAATTCTCAAAGTTTTGGCGCGCCGGGAAGATTTTTTAGAAGCTCAGCTAAATCAAATTTTTGACCAAGTTTTGCTGGAAATTCAGCTAACAGAAGCTCAGGCGGGCCAGTTAGCTGATTGGCTGTTGCAGGTAGTAATACCGCCGGAAGTGCTGCGGCAGACTTTGATTGACTTTTTGACCGATCGCAATATTTCGATCATCGATGAAGGGTTTCGAGAAAAAAGCAGCGGCACTTATTGGGTAGTAGCAAATTTGTTTGGTTTGCGTAACACTTTAACTCGACTGCGGACTTTTTGTCTAGATGACAGACAAGTGACAAATCAACGGTTAGCAGAGTTAACTGTTTCTTTGGGAATTCGCGGGCGACTTCAGGAATGGCTGCAAAATTTGTCGATGCAAAATTTACCAGTTTCGACGGTAAGACAGTTGCGAAAAACTATGCGCGACAGCGTTCGCACCTACGTTCAAGAGCGGGGTACGGAGGTACTTGAAGGGTTGAGCAAATCTATTGACTGGGAAAATATTTCGCGGTTACTTCTGAATCGATTGCAAACTTCAGCGGTAATGAACGCTTCCCTAGAAATTGTCAGCAAAGAACTGGCTTTGGTTTTAGAGCGCTATCTGGAGCGGGATTTAGAAAGTATTGTAGCTCAGGCTATCCCGATTTTGAATATCGACCAGGTAATTGTCGATCGAGTAAAAGGTACTTCTCCCGAAGATTTAGAGTTAGCAATTCAAGGAATCGTCAAAAGCGAGTTGCAGGGAATTGTAAATTTAGGAGGCGTTTTGGGCATTTTTGTCGGCTGTTTACAGACTGTTGTGCTTTTGCTTCAGCGTTGATTTATTGCGGCAGTTTTGAGATATTTGTTGTAGTATGATATTTATCACTGAACTTGCGCACACATAAGACCGGGCGGTTGAAACCGCTTCTTGTCAAACACTCACGCGACGGGAGCGGGTTGAAGACTGAGCGATTACAATTAGGTTGTTTTATTCATTCCCTCTGAGCTGGGAATTCGTTTGTGTAGACGCGGTTTCAACCGCCGTCTTATCTTATCTAATTTACTTATTTCCTAAATCTATGCCAGCCCCAAATTCGGACGATCGCCCCTACATCCCCAAAAACCCGCGCAACCTCAGCCGCCAACAATACGAGCGTTTAACCGCAGAAATCGCCGCTCCCTACCGGCCTCTGCGACAGTTTGTTTACGTAGCTTGTGGCGCTTCCGGTTTCATCGGTGGCGTGGTGTTCCTCGCTAAAATTGCCTCGGGCCGGGAAATTGGCTCTGCTTTGCCCAATTTTGCCCTGCAAGTCGGAGTCGTGGCTCTGATGGTGTTTCTGTTTCGCCTTGAGCAGCGCGCCGAAGCCCGATCGCCCAAGTCAAAGTAACAAAAATTTATAAATCGAGATAAAAAGATATCTGAGCCAAGGAAAAGTTAGAAATATAAAGAAATGATTACGAAATCCTGGAAAAGCGATCGATCCCTGTCATTATATGGCGGTGGGTTGAATTGGGGTCAGCAAATTTAAAGACTCTAATCAAAAACCGTTTCTAACTCGTTCAATTGGGGTCAGCTTGGATAAAGACCCTAAATATACAAAACAAATTTAAGCCCAGCGCCAGCCTTCACTGATAGAAGAGCTGGCGTTGGGCATTTTGCTAGGAGCGGGAGATTGCCAAATGTGTCAAAGTCAAAGTAGAAAAAGATGTTGGGAGACTTGACGATGAGCCAGTCATTTTGCAAAGGGCGGTGGACGTTACTTTTAGCAGCAGGTGCGGGAATTGTATTTTACAGCAGTGCTGCGGCGGCTGCCGAAAAGGTAGTGCTCAAATACAGTGCGATCCGGATGACTTTACCAGTCAGCGAATTAGAAATTTTTGCACAAACTGGGAAAATGTCGCCCGGGTTAGAAATGCTGCTGGGAAAGGCAAAAAAAGACCCGGAAGTGGTTCGCAGCAGTCTGACAAGACCGCTGAAAGTCAGTCAAAGGTTTGTGGATGAAACGCTCAACAGTAGTGTTGGGAAAATAATTCTCGATGAAGTGGGTCAGGTAATTCGGACTCCTTCTGGGAAAGCAAATCGAGAAGCTTTGCGCGAGGCTTTGGTGCTATCTGCAACTAATGATAACGAGATTACGCTGCTGGAAGCGATGAAGAATTATCCGGCTCCAGAGATTGACGTTGAGGGCGATCGCTTGGTCGAAGCTTACGGTAAACTTGTAGCCTTGTCAGAACAATTGGGCGGCGTTTCAGAACGGCTGCAAGATATTCTTAACAAGATTCGCCTGCCGAGATTGTAGCGGAGTTTTTCAAGGAGGGTTGTTTTGGGCGATCGATCGGGTGAATGTTTCTGAACCTGCATAAATTACAGCAGAGTCACATTTGATTTGTGCAAAATTCACCTGATTTTAACTTCGCTGTCAAAGAAGTCTCGGGATAAATGTTAGAGGGTTTACAAAAACTTTAAACAAAATATCCGTATTTTTACTGATAAAAGTATTGCGGTCTAAAAATGCGGGCAAGAGCTTCTGTATCCCCCATAAACTGAAATACGATTGGGTAGACATTGCAGATTATATATCTTAAGATAGAGAAGCGCTGTCAGAGTAAGGCGCTTGCGAAAAAACGGCTGGTCATTAGTAAGCTCGTGCATAACAGATGCCATTACGCAACGCATTCCCCAAAACTCTTGACTAAAAAAAGTTGAAATAAAAAATGGTGAGAGACTGCATTAATTAATAGCACCTCAAATCCCAATAAAATCGTACTTGTCAGGGTAGTACACTTTCACTCAATCGACTCTATTTACTGGGTAACACTAGCAACATGAATAACAATCCTATTCGTTCAAAAGACCGTTTCTTGGTTTTCGGCTCTCCAGCGATCGAAGATGCTGAAATTCAAGAAGTGGTATCAACCATGAAAACAGGTTGGTTGGGTACAGGCCCGAAAGTCATGACTTTTGAAAATGACTTCAAAGCTTACAAGGGTTCCCAGTACGCGATTGCAGTAAATTCCTGTACGGCGGCACTGCACTTGAGCATCCTCGCTGCTTCGTTAAAACCGGGCGATGAAGTTATTACTACTCCGATGACTTTTTGCGCTACAGTTAATGCGATCGTCCACGCCGGAGCAACACCGGTACTGGCGGATGTAGATCCGGTGACAATGAATATTGACCCGGCTCAAGTTGAAGCTAAAATAACTTCAAAAACTAAAGCAATTTTACCGGTTCACTTCGCCGGCCGTCCCTGCGATATGGATGCGCTGTGCGAGATTGCTAGCCGTCACAACTTGAAGTTGATTGAAGACTGCGCTCACGCGATCGAAACCGAGTACAAGGGAAAGAAAGCAGGCACTTTTGGCGACTTCGGATGCTTCAGCTTTTATGTCACCAAAAACATCACCACGGGCGAAGGAGGCATGATTCTGGCTCGCGCTCAAGAAGACGCTGACAGGCTGAAAATTTTAGCGCTGCACGGTATGAGCAAAGATGCTTGGAAGCGCTTCGGTGACTCGGGTTACAAGCACTACCAAGTCGTGGAAATCGGTTTTAAATACAATATGATGGATCTGCAAGCTGCGATCGGCATTCATCAACTCAAACAAGTCGCCCCCTATTGGCAGCGGCGGGAGCAAATTTGGCAGCGCTACAACGAAGCATTTGCGGATCTGCCGATTACTTTGCCCGCCACCCCCGAACCGGATACAATTCACGCTTATCACCTCTACACAATTCTGGTAGATGAAGCTAAAGCAGGAATCAGCCGCGATGATTTTCTCAACGCTATCAATGCTGAAAATATCGGTGTTGGCGTACATTACATGAGTCTGGCGGAACATCCTGTGTATCAAGAAATGTTTGGATGGCAGCCGGAAGACTATCCGAATGCTCGCTACATCGGACTGCACACAATTAGTTTGCCAATTTCGGCAAAATTAACTGATGCAGATGTTGAAGATGTAATTGCTGGTGTTAAAAAGTGTTTGGCGATCGGCAAAGCTAAAAATCCTGTTTTAGCAACCGCAGGCTAAAGTTTTCCAGTAAGCCCCAATTAAGATAACCCCTAACTGCTTCCCTTAGCGAATCAGTTAGGGGTTATCTTAATCAATCTCAAATCGCCTGTGCAATGTGATTGTGTTAAGCCGAGTTGAAATACTTCCCAGGTATTTTGTGCCTGCGATCGCAAATGGTTGACCTAATTATGGGTGGATTTTGGGTTGTAGTATTCAGAAGCCAGTCGTTGTTCAAACAACCACTGTTTGCTTTCAGGGGAATCATCCAGCCAGCGATCGATCAATTGGGCCCATTTGACGGGCAGGCGCAACTCATGCCAGGTGGAGTGAGAAGCGACAGAAATATTGTGGTAAAGCGCTGAATCCGAAATTAGTTTTTCCATACATTCCGCTAAAGCCAGAGAGTTCCCCGCCTCAAAAATCATGGAATTAACGCCATGCTTCAAGTGAGTTTTAAACATCGGGTGATCCGAAGCTACTATCGGGGTTCTAGTGCGTAAAGCGTGCTGAATAGTCAGGGGAAAGCCTTCGGGATATTCGTGCCTGCTAGTAACGAGGACGATATCGGATTCTCTCATTAAAGGTTCTAGAGTCTGAGTTGGCACCATTCCCAGAAATTCTACAGAATCTTTAATTTGCAACTCTTCTACTCGCTGGGAAAACAACTCTTCTTCGCCTTTACCTGCCATTTTTAAATGAACTGATATATTCCGCTCTCTTAACTTTGCTACGGCTTCTAAGATATCGCCAACTCCCTTGCTTTGTACTAACAAACCAGCGTAAAATAATTTCAAACTTTTGACTCCCGCAGGGATTTCTTTCGGAGCAAGAGAACCGGGGTCGCTCTCGATCAGGAAGTCCCAAGGAATTATTTTATCGGGTTTTACTCCAATTTCTTTGAACAATAAAGATGAAGTAATGCCGTAAGTCCCTACCCATTCTATTTGCTTATTATTCAACAGCTTAGCTAGGAAATAGTTGTGGAATTTATTGCGCCAAGTAGTTGTGCCAATAGATTCGGCAAATACACCGATGGTTCTAATTTTGTTTTTTATGGCCCACTTGAAAACCTCTGGAATAGTCGTCCGCATGACTAAATGAGTCGGATTTTGCTCGGCAATTAATTCGATCAATCTCTTGGTATCAAATTTGTGACTAAATCCACAATTGATCGCCCGCACCCCGTTTTCTAGCACCCGATTCTCAAATTCTGGTGTCATGCAGCAAATAACGGTTACTGACTCCGCTCGTTTTGCCATCTCGGTAACGGCATCAACAGAATATTTCTGAGCGTAGTAGTTTTCGCTTCCCCCTCCAGCCAAGCGCTGAAAGGTTTCTGCGTAATCGCCCCCATACTGAACTATGACTAAGCGCATTTGCCTAAACTCTGGTTGTATAGTATTTAATCAGACTTACGGTGCAAAAGATTTGTAATCAGGTTGATTTTGACAGTTTGATGTACCGCCACTACCAGACTGTTAATTTTATTTTGCTTCAGTTTTTTTATAAGCTGCAAGACATTTTGAACAATATTCGTCTCCAGAGATTAGAGGGGATTTTGTCAACAGGGGTTGATTCGCGCGATCGCACAATGTTTCTGAACCTGCACAAATTATAGCGTAGTCATCTTTTATTGGTGCAAAATTTGCCGGATTTTAATACAAGTTTACAACAGAATTTCACTGTAGGCCCGCGATCCCAACCAGACGGGAATCAGTCATTATTCCCAATTCCCAATTCCCAAATCTCAAATTTCAAATCCAAAATTGTATAAGTGGGCTGTAAAATAAGTTTTGGGATAGATGTTAGAGGGTTTTTAAAAGTTTTTTAAAAGATTGTATGTGATAAATTTATATTTTAAAAAATGTGGGCAAGAGCTGGTGCATCCCCCATAAACTGAAATGCGATCGGGTGGACATTGCAGATTATCTATCTTAAGATAGAGAAAGGCTGTCAGAGTAAGGCGCTTGTGGAAAAAAGGCTGGTCATTAGTAAGCTCGTGCTATAAAAGATGCGATTACCCAACGCATTACCAAAACTCTTGACTAAGAAAAGTTTAAAAAACGGTGAAAAACTGGATTAATTAACAGCACCTCAAATCCAATAAAATTGTAATTCTCAGGGTAGTATACTTTCACTCGCTCGACTCTATTTAGTTGGTATAGTCATTTCAAATAAATGTGAGACAGAGGTAAGATCATGATAAAATCGATAAAAATAGTTAATTAGAAAAAAATGGCTTACAGTCTAGACCTAAGACAAAAAGTAGTCAATTATGTGGAAAATGGAGGGATTATAACGAAAGCGGCTGCCATATTTAAGCTAGGAAGAGCAACAATTTATAGATGGTTAGGTAGAGAAGACCTTCGACCAACTCAGGTCAACCACCGTCAACGAAAGCTAGATTGGGAAGCCCTCAAAAAAGATGTTGAAAAAAATCCTGAAGCAAGATTAGTAGAAAGAGCAAGAACTTTCAGGCGTCAGACCGAGTGCCATCTGCTATGCCTTAAAAAAATTGAGAATTACAAAAAAAAAACAACTTCGCTATCAAGAAAGAAATCGAGAAGAAAAAATGAAATACTACAGAAATTTGAGAGAATTAATTAAACTCTATGGCAGTAAAAGTCTTGTATTTATTGATGAATCAGGATTTGAGGAATTTGAAGGTTGTGTTTGTGCCTGGGCAAAAAGAAGAAAAAAAGTCTATGGTGAAAGACCAGGAAAACGGGGAAAAAGAGAAATTTTAGTAGCAGGAAGAAGAAAAGGAAAGAAGGACTTAATTGCACCAATGCTCTTTATGGGTAGTTTGAATGCAGAAGGATTTGAAGGATGGTTATCTTTATATTTGTTACCAGATTTAACAAGTCCATCTATATTAATTATGGATAATGCACCCATTCATCGTAAGACGGTCATTAGACTATTGGTTGAGGAGGCGGGTCATCAGATAATATTTTTACCAAAATACTCTCCTGACTTAAATGATATTGAGCATGATTTTAGTGCATTAAAGAGAGCTAAAATGTATGCGTCTCCTAGCACATCTCTTGATGAAATTATTCGTGCTTATTGTGCAGTCTAGTGTCTCATACTTATTTGAAATGACTATAACACTAGCATAGCAACATGAACAACAATCCTATTCGTTAGGCTAAAGTTGTCCCCCAAGCCGCGATTAAAACAACCCCTAACTGCTTTCCTTAGCCAAGCAGTTAGGGGTTGTTTCTAATAAATCTAAAAGTGCCTGTGCAATGTGATGATGTTAACCCCAGTTGAAAAACTTCCTAAGCATTTTGTGCCTGCGCCTGCAAATGGTTGACCTAATTATTGGCTTAATTTTTGAGTGTAGTATTCAGAACTCAGCCGTTGTTCAAATAACCACTGTTTGCTTTCGGGGGTATCATCCAGCCAGCGATCGATCAATTGGGCCCATTTGACAGGCAGGCGCAGCTCATGCCAGGTTGAGTGAGAAGCGACAGAAAGATTGTGGTAAAGCGCTGAATCCGAAATTAGTTTTTCGATACATTCAGCTAAAGCCTGAGAGTTTCCCGCCTCAAAAATCATGGAATTAACGCCGTGCTTCAAGTAGGTTTTAAACATCGGGTGATCTGAAGCTACTACTGGTGTTCTCATGCGCAATGCGTGCTCAATTGTCAGGGGAAAACCTTCGGGATATTCGTGCCTGCTAGTAACTAACACAACATCGGATTCTCTCATTAAAGGTTCTATAGTCTGAGCTGGCAATAATCCCAGAAATTCTACGGAATCTTTAATTTGCAACTCTTCGATTTGCGTGGTAAAAAAGTCTTGTTCACGTTGACCTGCCAATTTTAAGTTAACTGATATATTCCGCTCTCTTAACTTGGCTACTGCTTCTAAGATATCGCCAACTCCCTTACTTGGTATTACCAAACCTGCGTAAAATATCTTCACAGTTTTGACGTTGGCGGGGATTTCTTTCGGAGCAAGAGAACCGGGGTCGCTCTCGATCAGGAAGTCCCAAGGAATTATTTTATCTGGTTTTACTCCAATTTCTTTGAACAATAAAGATGAAGTAAGGCAGTAAGTCCCCACCCATTCTATTTGCTTGTTATTCAATAACCTAGCTAGAAAGTAATTGCGGATTTTCTTTTTCCAAGTACCTGTTGCGATAGATTCGGCAAATACGGCAATGGTTCTAATTCTATTTTTGATTGCCCACTTAAAAATGTCCGGAATATTCATCCGCATGATTAAATGAGTCGGATTTTGCTTGGCAATTAACTCGATCAGTTTTTGGGAATTAATTTTTTGATTGAATCCGCAAGCGATCGCTCGTACGCCGTTTTCTAGAACCACATCTTCAAATTTTGGTGTCATGCAGCAAATAACCGTTACTGACTGCGCTCGTTTTGCCATCTCGGTAACGGCATCAACAGAATATTTTTGAGCGTAGTAGGTTTCGCTTCCCCCCTGAGCCAAGCGCTGAAAGGTTTCTGCATAATCGCCGGCATACTGAACTATTACTAAGCGCATTTTCCTCAACTCTGGTTGTATAGTATTTAATCAGACTTACGGTGCAAAAGATTTGTAATCAGGTTGATTTTGACAGTTTGATGTACCGTCACGACCGCACTGTTAATTTTCTTTGGCCTCCGTCATATTATAAATAGTTTTAGTAACGCGCGGATCGGTATATAGCAGCCACAGTCGCTTTGTATCGCTGGTTTCAGGCTAATTGTCTCGGGATTTTTCTGAGAGTGCCTACAAAGTAGGATGCGGCAATGAATCCCGACTCCGCAAGCAAATAAAAAGTGTCCCCTGCCATTTGATGGCCCAAGTTGTCTTTTCCATTCACTTACGGCACTTACTTAGGATATTGGAGGGGATGCCAGCAGAATTAGACTGTAAAATTTACAAATCGTGACAATATTTCGTTTGAGGGCGCTCAGTAAGCCAAAGTTTCTAAAGTTTCCCGCAGATAGGAGCGCACCTGCTGATCGATGGTGACATTTTGCTGCTGATTCTCAAAATTGAGTTCTAGCTGCCAGCGTTGAAATCCTGAACTTGCACCGATCGCGGATTTGAGACTGCCCCAGATTTCAGAATCTTCGCACAACTCGATCGGCTCTGCGGCTTGAGGTTGTTGTGCGATCGGTGAATAATTCGCCATATTGTTATACCTCTGTTTTAATCCCCTGTAAGGATTGAAAGCTTACCTTGACTCTCTCTATTATAGATTCTTCTTTCCAAATAGCCAATATAAAATATCCACAAGCTGCGATTAAAAATTAAATATTAATAGTATTAATAATCTCAATCCGAGCTAGGGCATTACCTAGCTTTTTTACTGCATATATCTGTCGAAAGTAAAGTAGCTTAAACTACAATTATCTGCCTTTTAATTTTTTATTTCACTTTTCGCTCGACTGTTGGGGAAGGGATGCAGTGCAGTTGGTGTCCGCAGGTTGTGGGCTGACAATATTACCTGCTGACGAATTCCCTCTAGATGCTGGCTTAATTGGCTCTGCGGGTGCAGCAGCGGCAGTTATCTCGCCCGCAAAAGTCGGCAAAAGTCGATCGACTTGCCAACGGGCGATCGTAAAATCCTGCCGAATTTTTTCTACAACATGAGGCTTTGTCGCTGCAAATTCTGATTCCGGTGTCAGCAAAACAGCCATGACACTAGCAGACACCTGCAAAAACAAATTGCTAGCTAAAAAAGCAGAAGCCGCCAACAACAATCCAGCCCAGCGCCACGAAGGAGGAAACGGAGCCACCGAAGCCGCGAGGGGAGCAAATCGATATAGCTGCCACAAAATTACTGCCAGCAAAACAGCGACAAAAAGAGCGATAACTTGATTTAAATTAGTTTTAAACCGACTCAGAATCCGCTGCTGTGAAGAAGTTAAATTATGTGGTTTCACCGCCACAACTAAAATACTAAAAATGTAAAAAGGGCGGAACCACTGCATCCACAGCACAGGAGCAATACCTGCTACACCCACTAAAAACACTTCTAACCAGACAGGAAGCAGGGGAGAACCCACTGCGAGTCCCAGCAAGCACAGTCCCAAGAAAATCGGCAGTGCAGCCGCCCCAGACAGGTGAATCCACAAGAAAGGCTCAGACCAAAAAGAACGCATATCGATTGGATATTTAAGATTTGAGATTTTGGATTGAGGATTTAAAGAGTGAAACTTTAAAATTCAAGGCAGGTGATTAGCCTGCCTTGAATTCAAAATCCTCAATCCCAAATCCCAAATTATGCCGAGAGAGTCCGGCGCTTAGTCACCATGCGGTAGGCTTCAATAATATCGCCTTCCGCCCAGTCGCTAAACCCGCTCAAGGAAATACCGCATTCAAAGCCAGTATTGACTTCCTTGGCATCTTCCTTCATCCGTTTGAGGGAGTCAAGGACACCTTCGTAAACGACATTGTTGCCGCGGCGCACCCGAACCTTACAGTTACGGACGACCTTGCCTGAGAGTACGTAACATCCAGCCACAGCCCCGCGACCGATCGCGAATACAGCACGCACTTCCACCTGACCCAGAGGTTCTTCCACCAGTTCGGGTTCCAGCAAGCCTTCCATCGCCCCTTGAATATCATCCAAGAGGTTGTAGATGATGCTGTATTCCCGCACGTCTACACCAGCTTGATCGGCCGCTTGGCGAGCGCCGGTAGCGAGATTGGTATTGAACCCGATAATCACACCATTACTGGCGGCGGCGAGGTCAATATCCGTTTCTGTGATTTCCCCAGGAGCAGATAGCAGCAGTCGGAGTTGAACTTCTTTTTGAGGAAGTTGAGTCAGAGCGCCGACAATTGCTTCGAGGGAGCCTTGGACATCTGCCTTCAAGATCAAGTTGAGTTCCTTAAGAACGCCTTCCTTAGCTTGTTGAGAGAAGCCGCTGAGGCTGATCCGGCCGCCTTGCAGCAGACGGGAATCTCGTTGGGAGGTAGCTCTTCCATCGGCGATCGCCGCTGCTTCTTTTTCGTTTGCGAAGACATCGAACTCGTCTCCGGCGCGAGGAACTTCCCGCAAGCCCAGCACTTCCACCGCGAAGGATGGAGTTGCTTGTTTTACGTGTTCGCCGCGATCGTCGATCATTGCCCGCACCTTGCCCAGAGCCGAGCCTGCGACCACAATATCGCCCACTCGCAGAGTGCCGTTCTGCACCAGCAGAGTTGCCACAGGCCCTCTTGCCTTGTCGAGGTGAGCTTCAATCACCGTACCCTTAGCAGGTCGGTTGGGGTTAGCGTTGAGGTCTTCCATTTCCGCGACTGTCAGAATCATTTCCAACAGCGTATCGAGGTTTTCGCCTCGGATAGCGCTGACTGGAACCATCGTGACATCACCGCCCCAGTCATCTGCAACCAAGCCGTACTCTGTCAGCTCTTGTTTCACCCGTTCCGGCTGAGCGCCCTCCTTGTCCACTTTATTGATAGCCACGACAATTGGCACTTTCGCCGCTTTCGCGTGGCTGATAGCTTCAATTGTCTGGGGACGCACGCCGTCGTCCGCCGCCACCACCAAGATGGCGATGTCTGTAACCCGCGTTCCCCGAGCCCGCATCGCTGTAAAGGCTTCGTGGCCAGGTGTATCCAAAAATACCACCTGCTGGCTCTTGCCTTCGTGTACCACATCCACGTGGTAAGCGCCGATGTGCTGGGTAATCCCCCCAGCTTCTCCCTGAGCCACCTTTGTTTTGCGGATCGAGTCTAGCAAAGTAGTTTTGCCGTGATCCACGTGGCCCATAATCGTTACCACTGGCGGACGGCGCTGGAGGTATTCCATATCTGTGGCGTCCAGCATCTCGATCAGTTTTTCCGCTGGGGCTACTTTTTCTGGGGTTTCTACCTCTACGCCCATTTCTTCGGCTACCATTCTCACCGCTGAAATGTCCAGGGTTTCGGTAATGTTGACCGCAATACCTTTAGAGAACAGGCGCTTAATAATTTCGGTTTCAGGAACAGCCAAAGTAACTGCTAGTTCTTGAACGGTCATCGGTCTGCTCAGCAGCAGTTTTTCTGGACGTTCTACCTTAGCTTCCGCTGTTTTGCCCCGATTGCCGCGTCCGCCTGAAGAACCAGAAGAACTTTTATCGTGAGAAGGGCCCGGTCTCTTATTTTTGCCGCTGCTTCCAGGTGCGCCCGGAGTTGGTGTTGACTTGGGTGCTGCTTGTGTCTTCGCTTTAGCTGGGCGAGCTAGGGATAGGCTGACCGTGACTGGTGCTGGCATATCCAAGCCGTTTTCTAAGTCATCATCATCCTCATCTATCGGCTTGAGGCGATTACGTTGTTTGAGTTTGGCAGCCTTGGCAGCCTTAGCAGCATCTGAGTTTTCTTCGTCGTCTTCTTCCCAAATGACCGAAGTCTTTTTGGCAGGACGAGGGAGGGAGGGCCTTTCGAGGAGAAGAATCCCGGAGTCCGGCGTATTATCTTCTTCATTGTCATCAGTGTCATCCCCTGCGGCTCCGGTGTCGCCACCACGGCTACGCAGCCCGGCGGCTGACGTTGCGGGGGCAAGGCTCCGGCGTGGGCCGCCGCCTGGTTGGGGTCGATCGGCAAGTGCAGTTTTGACTGGGCCACCAGCGCCTTCCCGGCGCGGCGGTCTTTGCGCGTCGGTACCTCCCGGTGCGGGTCTGCTGGGGCGGCTCGGTCTGGCCGGTGCTTCCAGAGTTTCTGTTTGTTCTGATAGCTCTTGCTCTGTTCGGGCAAGTTTGAGTACCGGCTTGTTTCCCAGATTTTGTGGGGTGCGCGTCGCCGACTCCGACGCCCCTCTGACTGGCGGCGACGTAAGTTTTGCCCCGGGCGGCGCTGGAGGGGCGACTGGCTGGCGCTCTCTGCGTTCGGGAGCCTTTTCCGACGGCGGTTGAAGTGCTGCTGGTGCTGCTGGTGCTGCTGATGCCGGGCCCTGGGCTGTTGTTTCCGGGGCGATCGCACCTACAGTTTCCGTCAATGTTTCCAACACTGTTTCCGACACTGTTTCCGACACTGTTTCCGGGGCACCCGCCGAGACAGCGACATTTGGCTTCGACAGTACAGGTCGATTAATATTTGGTTTAGCTGGAGACTGGAGTTGTTGAGAGGCGGGCGATTTGGGAGGAGTTGCCACGGTGGCCCCAGGCTGGGTTTTTTGCTCCTCATTGCCCGCAGGCTGGGACGAAGCACCAGCCTGCCGTACTTTTGGACTGCGTATTTCTAAAATTTGCTGTTTTTTTTGTTGGTCGTTAGGGTGAGGGCCAGATTCTCTAGATGGCGCTGCTGCTCTTTCGGGAGGAGCTGGCTTGCCGGGGGAAGAGTGGCTGCTGGCTACGTATTTTTCCGCCGTTTTGCGAATGCGTTCTGCTTCTGATTCTGTAATTGTGCTGCTGTGGCTCTTGACTGAAATATTGAGCCGCTCGCAAACTGCCAAGATGTCTTTATTATCCAAATTTAGTTCCCGTGATAATTCGTAAATTCTTACTTTGCCGTTGTTCATCCACTCTGCCCTCTTTTGTGCCAACCAGTTTTTACATTTTGATTTTTTGTTCTAATGACGACATCATTCGCTGTGATTGATTCAGTGTCAGGAATCGGGGTTTTGGTACTCGCTCAGCAATTTTATCTAAAAAGATGCAACTAGCTGAAGTCTGCGGTTGGAGAATTCTCAAGTCTTTTTGGGAACGCGGGAACTCTGAAGTCTGAATTTGGGCAACAACCACAAATCAAGCTTCAAAGTTTGCCTTTCCATCTTGAGGATACCTCTGCTAGTACCCTACCCTTATCTAATCTGACACAAATCTTTCCAGACTGGTGGGCAGATCGGATTGGGGTTTGAGAGCTGGCGCTACCGATAATTACTGGTAAGGCTGCCCGCGAGGGTTTATACAGTCGAGGCCGAACTCTTGTCGTTTTGGCGCCCGATCGATCCCGAGTCAGATGTACGGTCAGATGTGGCTAAACGCTGCCAAAGTGTTTGGTACAGTTCGTCAGACACAGGCGCTTTGAGCGATCGCCCAAGTCGATTTTTTTTCTGAGCTGCTCTCAGGCATTGGCTTTCCCGACAAAGGTAAGCGGAACGACCTAGACCACGATCTAATTGTACCTGATGAGAAGGATAGACCCTGACTACTCGCCAAAAAGCTTCTTTAGGAGCTATTTTTCGACAACTTGCACAGCAGCGGGAGTTCGGTTTCATCGGAGTCAGAAGGGGAGAGTAAGAGAGTGGAGAGGGGGAATACGGGACTTCTGCTCATAGTCTCCCGTGCGGGAAAATAAGAGTGAATGTCACAGTTTTTAGACTGTGGCTGCGGTGGAGTCAGTGGCTGCCTCTTCTTCCTCAAATTCTGCGGTTTCCTCCTCGCCGTCGAAGCCCGAGGCTTCGTCTTCGTCTTCGTAGTAGTCCCCGGCTAGTTCTTCGAGCCTGGTTGCTTCTGCTGCCAATTTGGTGTCTTCGGCGTCGCGATCGTACTTAGCAATATCTTTGATATCGATTTTCCAACCAGTCAGGCGGGCTGCGAGGCGGACGTTCTGACCTTCTTTGCCGATGGCGAGACTCAGTTGGTCTTCAGCGACCAAAATGTGAGCGCGCCTGCCTTCTGGGGCAACCAAACGCACTTCATCTACTCTAGCAGGACTCAGAGCGTTAGCAATATAAGTTGCGGGGTCTGGAGACCAGCGGATCACGTCTATTTTTTCGCCCCGCAATTCGTTGACGACTACCTGAATCCGCGATCCCCGCGCTCCGATGCAGGCTCCTACCGGGTCTACGTCGCGATCGAGCGTATCTACTGCTATTTTAGTCCGGGGGCCGACGTGCCGCGACGGAGGATTTGCCTCTCTAGCAACGGCGACAATCCTCACCACCCCGTCTTCTATTTCTGGTACTTCGTTAGCAAACAGGTAAACCACTAAACCTGCATCAGCTCTAGAAACAAGTAACTGCGGGCCTCTAGTAGAGCCTTCGCCTACTTTTTTGAGATAAACCTTAAATGTAGCGTTAGCCCGGTAATTATCGTTGGGCAACTGTTCGCGCTTGGGGAGTTCGGCATCTACTTCCGGCTGACCGAAGCTGCTGGTGACTGCCAAAATTACCGACTGCCTCTCAAACCTGAGAACTCTTGCTTGAAGAACGGTTTCTTCTAAATCTTTGAACTCTTCTTGAATCATTTTGCGCTGTTGGTCGCGCAGTTTTTGAGCGAGAACTTGTTTGGTCTGGATGGCAGCCATGCGACCAAATTCTTTTTGATTTGGTGTGACATCTACGAGCACGATGCTCCCAGGCTGAGCTTCCGTAGCTACTTCTTGCACTTCGGAAAGTGATATTTCGTGATCGGGATTGGTGACTTCTTCGACAATAGTTTTGTTTGCTAAAACGCGGAAACCTTCTTGTTCTGCGTCGAGTTCTACATCAAAGTTGTCGAAGTATTCTTCGCTGAAGTGGTCGAGCTTTTGGGTGCGGCGGTAGCGTTCGTATCCTTTGAGCAGGGCTTCTCGCAAGGCTGCTTGGACGGCGTGTTTGGGTAAATTTCGCTCTTTGCTAATACCTTCGACCATTTCTTTTAGTCCGGGCAGGGGAACCATTGACATATAAAACACTCCTTTTTTGTTGTGACAATACGTAACTGGTAATCGGGAATCGGTAATAGGTAATTGGCGAGCGGTAATTTTTGAGAAAAAGTTATGGCTGATGATTGATGAGTTACAGGGGAGGATTAGGGAATCAGGGTGCTGTCACAATTTATTTGTTGTGCCAATTCAACCCAGCAGCTAAAGATGTGATTCTTAAAAATTAACTCGCAGCGAAGCATTTCCAGCTTACTGCGAGACCATCTCAAAACTCAAATCTCTCGGGCGGACATGGGACATCGCCCCTACGACTCAAAACTCAACACTCAAAATTTCCATTTACCTTTCCTTTCCTTCGTCTAGTTCAACTTTGGCAATTTGAGGGCGGGGAATTTTAACTTGTCGCCCTTTTTGATTGAGATAAACCGTGGTTTCATCCCGGCTCACCAGTAGTCCTTTCCACTCTTTGATTCGCGAGTCGGGTTCGGTGGCTTTGACTGTGACGGGGAAACCTTTAAAGGTAATGAATTCTCGATCGCTACTGAGCAACCGGGATATGCCGGGACTGGAAATCTCTAGCACGTAGGCGTCGGGGATGATTTCGGATGCGTCTAACTCGGCTTCCAGGGCTGTGCTCATCCGCTGGCAGTCGGCTAAACCTGTGTCTTGCAGGACGTTGCGGATGTCTACCCGCAAGACGGGAGGATTTTGGTTGGTGTGAAACACTGCTCCCACTACTTCCAATCCCAGTGTTTCCGCAACGGGGGTAGCTAAGTCAATGATTTGTGGGATTAGGGGATGAGTCATATCGAATACTTAAGTTAAAACTCCTGAACTCGGACACGGGTAAGAAAAAATCAGGTGTTGAGATGGCTTTGCTTTTACCCCGCCCAAAAAAAACGGAGACAAGCCCCCGACTCCTATCGGGGAGAGCCAAAAATTTTAGACTTTTTAGAGTAAAGTTGCTGCTCCCAGATTCATCTGTGGAGTAAGTCTCAAATCTAAAATCGTTCGACGCTGGCGCGGCTCGAAGCTCGCGCTGGCCAAACGTCTCACGCCGAAGTCTAAAATCTCAAATCGACTGACCTGATTTTTGACCGCAAGATGTGAGGGTTTATACCCTCAAATTGATGGCCCGAATGAAGAAAAAGATGTCAGATTTTCAAGCCCGAGGATGAGCTTGTGGGGTTTAAATTCTGGCTTCTACTTTCTGCGATCGCGCCGACGGATGACTTGATTGAGTCGCCCGCGGCTTTTTGTCTTCAACTTGCTGTGATGCCCGCTCGCCATTTGGCTGGGACTAATGCAACAAAAAAAGTGGGCTTGACCCACTCCTAGATGAAACAGTTTCTTCCAAGAAGTTTGAGGACTCTCTCCCATCGAAGTTGACCTCAGTTCTCAGTTTAGCTCGATCGCCCGCCCGGTGACAAACCGATCGCGCCGTTTGTATCGGAGGACAGGGGGAAAGTGGGACAGGGGGAGAGTTGACAGGTGATAACTGCTCCTAGTTGTACAAAACCAACACCTGTCAGCCTCCCCCTCCCCTTCTGGGGACTCGGACACCCGAAATAACGGAGTTATTGGCTAAAATAGGGTTAGCAATAATTTTGGTCAGCGCTGGGCGCGAATCATTCATAGGGGCAATTTGATGCAAGAACAGTTGATGGAAGCGATCGCCCCTTACCGCGATCGAGTAGATTATCTAGAAGTTCGCCTCGAACAAAGCGAGTCAACAGCGATTAGTTTTCGCGGCCCTCAGTTAGACGCAGTTAACCGCAGCTTCAGTCTCGCCGGCGGCATCCGCGCTTGCCACAAAGGCGGGTGGAGTTTTGTAACTTTTAACGGTTTAGCTGAGTTAAAAGCTCGCATTGAAGAAGCTGTCGTGCAGTCTCGTTTGGTTGGCAGCGAAAAGACTGTACTAGCAGATGTCACTCCGATTCAAGATTATGTAGCGGTGGAATTGGGCCACGATCCGCGATCGATTACTCTAGCTGAAAAGCGCAAGTTGCTCGAATCTTACAATCAGTTGCTGTTAGATTACGACCCGCGAATTCAGACAACAATGGCGGGTTATAGCGACAGATTCGGGATTACTTATTTTGTGAATTCTCAAGGCACTTGCATTGCTCAAGAGCGTTTGGATGTGACGGGGCGCTTCGGGGCGATCGCCCGTGGTGAAGGCGGTGTCGTCCGGCAAGGGTTTGAGTCGATTCATTCGCGATCGGATTACGATGTCTTGACAAATATTGAAGATCGTGTTAAGAGTGCGGCCGTTCGAGCTGTGGGCCAACTAGAGGCAAAATCGGTAAAAGGCGGCCAGTATCCGGTGATTTTAGACCCTTATTTGTCGGGGGTATTTATTCACGAAGCTTTCGGTCATTTGTCGGAAGCAGATGGCATTTACGAAAACCCGAAAATGCAGGAATTGCTGACCTTGGGCAAGCCTGTGGCGATCGAACAATTAAATGTAATTGACGACGCAACTCTGCCGGGATTGCCGGGAACTCTTAAATACGACGACGAAGGCGTGCCCGCTCAGTGCAAGCATTTAATCAAAAATGGAGTTTTAGCAGCGAGAATGCACAATCGCGAGACTGCGGGCAAAATGGGCGAAGCTCCGACGGGAAATGCTCGGGCTCTAAGCGCTACTTTTATGCCGTTGGTGCGGATGACTAATACGGCGATCGAATCTGGGGCACATTCTTTCGACGAAATGGTGGGCGACATCGAGGAAGGAGTGTATGCAGTGCGGATGTTGGGAGGACAAACCAACGGCGAAATGTTTACGTTTGCAGCGGCTGAAGGCTTCATGATTCGCAACGGCAAATTGGCTGAACCGGTGAGTGATGTCACTTTAAGCGGCAATGTATTTCAGACTTTAAAGGATATTGAGTCGATCGGCAACGACTCGGTTTATGCCTACGGCGGTTGCGGGAAGGGCGGCCAAGGCGGTTTGCCAGTCAGCGTCGGCGGCCCCCACTTACGCATTAAAAATGTTGTAGTCGGAGGAAGATAATACTATTTTCGATTTCAGATTGGGGATGAGTGACTCCATAACCGTTTGGAGCTTCTAAGCCAGTTGCATTCTGTTTTGAAACTGCTCTAAAAACTGTTGAGTTTTGAGTTTTGAACTCAACAGTTTTTATCCCGCGTCGGCGCACCCAAAAGTGCCAGAAAAAACCCCGGTTTCTTGAAGAAACCGGGGTTTTTTATACCAACTAAGAGGAGTGAACAATCACAAGGTAGCGGTTGCGGGAATTATGCCTTTCTCGCACAACCTTCTAAACCAAACTACGGACAAATTTTAATTGCAGCTTCTTAAAGCTGTTTCATTTCGTCTTCAAGCACCCGAACCAAATCTTGGTTGCCGCTGGCTCTGGCTACTTCTATGCGGTGCGTCAGTTGCTTTTGAATATTAGCACGGTGCGTGTCAGAGATTTTTTTGACGTTTTGGCGATTTGTGTTCATGGTGGACATTCCTTATATTTAATTTGGTGTATCGGCTACTTATTCAATATAGCGCGAAATTTCAAAAAGTATCGAAATTTACAAAAAATTTACATTGATTGACCGATCGCCCACAATACTGTATAATCTTGCCCATAAGTCAATAGCGATATCTTGACAATTCCCATAATCTAAATAGTGCAATCTGTAGGGACACGGCATTGCCGTGTCCTTCACTTCAAAATTTATGTGGGGCGGGCATCTTGCCTGCCCAGAAGCTCATAGCTTCAAAATTTATGTGGGGCGGGCATCTTGCCTGCCCGGAAACAATGTAATTCCCCAGGACACGGCATTGCCGTGTCCCTACGCAGATGTGCCGTGTCCTACCGTACCCAGATCTGCGACTTTTCAGAAATGGTGTTACATTTGTGCGATCGTCCCCAAAGCCTCTACCAACTGCTGAAGGTGTGCGAGCTCGTGAGTTGCCATCAGCGAAATCCGAATTCGACTCACGCTGACAGTCGGAGGCCGAATTGCCACAGCAAAAATACCCATCTCCTTAAGTTGACTGCTAACGGTTAAAGCTGTGGCTGCATCTTTTAACGGCAAACTAAAAATTGGGGAGAGGGAATTGCTAATTGGTAATTGCTGATTGGTAATCGCGCCATATTTGAAAGTTTCGATATTTTGCTGCAACCGAACTCGGCGCTCTGGTTCTTGCTGGACAATTCTCACAGCTTCTAAAGCCGCCGCCGTGTCAGCAGGCGTCAATGCTGTAGTATAAATCCAAGTCGCAGCTCGATTGCGGAGAAAATCAATTAAAGCAGCAGAACCGGCAACGTAGCCGCCCAAACTTCCCAAAGCTTTGCTAAGTGTGCCAACTTGAATTAGGGGCAATCCCGTACACCCGAAATGTTCTGCGCAACCGGCACCGCTAGCACCGAAAACTCCTGTAGCGTGAGCTTCATCTACTAATATCATACAATTAAATTGCTCGCCCAAAGCTAACAAATTGGGCAGCGGGCACAAGTCCCCGTCCATGCTAAAGACGCTATCGGTAATAATTAAACACTTGCGGTATTTGGCGCGATTTTGCTCTAGCTTGGCTTTTAAATCCTCAAGATGGCAATGATTGTACTCTAGCGTTGTTGCACCGCTGAGTGTGGCTCCGTTTTTTAGGCTCGAATGGTTGTACTTGTCAGATAATATCAAATCGCGCTTGCCGACAACCGATGCGATCGCCCCTAAATTTGCTAAATATCCCGAACTGAATACTAAAGCGTCTTCGGTTTGTTTTAAATTAGCTATAGCTTGTTCTAGCTGTCGGTGCAAATCGCGGTGTCCGCCCACCAACCTCGAACCCGTCGCACCGGTACCAAATTCCTTAGTTGCAGCTATCGCCGCTTGCATCAGTCTGTCATCGCCCGCGAGTCCCAGATAATCGTTGCTGGCAAAGTTAATCAGCCGCCGCCCTGCTAATTTTACTACAGGCCCGGGGCAGCTTTCGATCGATTGTGGCGATCGATACCAATCGGCGCGGCGAACAGTGTCCAGGGCCTTCTCTATCCAAGCGTAAGGGTCTGCGTTCATATTGTTTAGCGATCGACTAATACGTTATATTGTCTTATAACTCAGTCCCTCCCAATCACAGAAGCATATGTCACTCACTAAAAAATACAGATTAGTCACCCGCAGCGATTTTGACGGTCTTGTCTGTGCAGTTTTGCTCAAAGAACTCGATATGATTGACGAGATTAAATTCGTGCATCCTAAAGATATGCAGGATGGAAAAATCGAAATAACAAATAACGATATTAGCACCAATTTACCCTATGTCGAAGGAGTTCATCTCGCTTTCGACCACCATTACAGCGAAACTCTCAGACACGACAAAATCAAAATCAACCACATCATCGACCCCTATGCAGCTTCCGCAGCTAGGGTGCTGTACAAATATTATGGCAGCCAAGCAAAGTTTCCTGAAATTTCCGAGGCGATGATGGCGGCCGTTGACAAATCAGATTCCGCTAAATTTGCTAAAGAAGAGATTTTACATCCGGAAGAATGGGTGCTGTTAAACTTTTTAATGGACGCTAGAACAGGGTTGGGCAGATTTAAAGAATTTACGGTTTCCAACTATCAGTTAATGATGCAGTTAATCGATTACTGCAAAAATCATACTATCGATGAAATTTTGCAGCTTCCTGACGTGAAAGAAAGAGTAGACCTCTACTTCGAGCAAGCAGAAAAATTTAAAGAGCAAATACAGCGCTGCGCCAAAGTTTATGATAATTTAGTAGTCTTGGATTTGCGCAACGAAAATGTGATTTATGCGGGGAATCGCTTTATGATTTACGCTTTGTTCCCCGAGTGCAATATATCGATTCATGCACTTTGGGGACTGAAACAACAAAATACTGTTTTCGCAGTTGGTAAGTCAATCTTTAACAAAACTTCTCAAACTAATATTGGGGAGTTAATGTTAAGATATGGTGGTGGCGGGCACCAGAATGCCGGAACTTGTCAGATTGAGAATGATAAAGCTAGTAAAATTTTGAATGAGTTAATTGCCCAGATTGAGCATAATGGTTAAATTGGCTAGGTCTTTGTTCCACATCCCAGGACGCACACTCTGTATTTGTAGGGTGCGCACTGCGCACCTGAACGGGAGCAAAATAGTTAAATTGGCTGGATTTTTTCCCAGTCATAACTTAACTCAGTGATTATGTGATTTTTCAGGACTGAAGTCCTTACTACAAACCGGGGTTTTTTAGGACTTCAGTCCGAACTATCGAATTGGAGTTTACCAGAAAGAATTGGTTTAAAGCCTCCACCCTTAAAGGCGAGAAATTAAAATCCGACTATTCATTGCTTCAATCCTCGGACTTATGATTGTCAAGTGCCCTCATCTGTCAACTCTCAACTGTCAACTGAATGAATCGTCAAGGTTTTGAGCTTGTGGGTTTTGGGCGTTGAGATTTTCTGCTGCACTATTGCCTTTTACTGGCGGTAAATGGTCTACCAAACCCATATCAAAAGCGACATCCGGCAAATCGGCGGCGTTATATTTTCCGGGTTCAAATAATCGCCCTGGAGTAAAACAAGGCTGCTTCAATCTTACCACTTCGGTAGGTGAAAACATTCCTCTAAACATTTTGCGTTCGAGTCCCATAATTTCCGCTCCTAAAACAACTCTCGCATTAATTTTAGCAATTTTTTAGCGGCAGCTTCCCAATTAAATAAATCCGCCGTCTCTCTAGCTTTTTGAGCAACCTGAAAGCGCATTGGGTCTTCAACAATTTTCCGCAACTGCTGGCGAACAGACTGAACATTTGGTTCTGCCCAATGTGGAGAATTTCGGATTTTTAAATACTGAGTATCGTAACATTCTCCGACGGGAATTAGATCGTAAGCAATGGGATAGCAGTTAGCTGTGTTGGCGTACTCCGTCGGGCCGCCGTACATAGTCATAGCGACGGGTAAACCCGCAGCAAAGGCATCCAAAATTTTGATCGCAAAACCTTCGCCACGAAACGGAGCTAAAAAAGCATCTGCTGATAAGTATAAATCAGCTAGTTCTGCTTTAGTACAAAATTTAGGCCTTACCTGAACTTTTGACTTTAACTTGCCGAATTGCTTTTCGATATTTACGAGATGTTCTACTATGACATCAGGATTTTTGCCGCCATCTTTGATGATTAACTCTACGTTGGCATCGTCTTTAAACTCTTGATAAAATGCTTGAATGGCGAGATCCGTGCCAAATCTATATAAATCAAAAGAATTGGTCATGTGCAGAATATATTTGATATTTTTTGGGGTTTTGTGCGGTTTGGGAGAATATAGTTGCGAGATTAAAGGATTGAAACCTAGAGGTATGACTGAGACTTTTTGGTTGGGACAGCCAGCTTTGATTAAAACGTTTTTAGAATATTCGCTTACGGCTAGAATGTGGGATGAATTGTTAACGGCATCGTAAATCCAGTAATCATAATCATCATCGTTTTTGGCGAATTCGTAATTAATTGCAAAAAATTCTACGTTGAGATGTCCGTTGAGTTCTTTTAAAAAGTAAGGTTTCCAGTAATGAGACCATTTGATCTGAAATAAATCTGATGGGGCGGTGTTCATCCACTTCTCTAGCAGGTGGTTTTCCTCGGGTGTGGAATTGCGGGTGACGTGAGAGGCGATTGTTGAAGGTTCGACAGAAATAGGAATTCCCATTTTGTCTAATGTTGTCGCCAGCGATAGGGTAATGTCGGCGAAGGAATTAAAGTGTTGAAAGCCGACGTTAAAGTGAACCATAATGAAGGAAGAAGGAAGAGGGAAGAAGGAAGAAGGAAGAAGTTAGTTAGTTATTGTAGGGTGCGTCAGGTCAGAATGTGACGACCACAGACAGATAATTTTCCCTCTGACGCACCATAGGGTTTGTGAGAGTTTGTTAGGATCGAAAACTTAATAACTTAAGCACCTCCTACAGTTCTCTCTCCTGTAAGTTGCGAGATAAAAGGAGGCAGAGCCTCGGGATCTACGTTACCAGGCAGAGCCTGGTAACAAGCAACAAGTAACTTCTAGCTGACTATTGTATAGGGTGCGTCGCCATGAGATTGTCGATATAATTTAGGAATTTTTGCTAGCGACGCACCCTACGACTAAAATCTCAAATCGCACATGGTATGATTTTGCTAGGATGCCGATCGCACTAA
>JANYGO010000042.1 GCA_025362325.1 Cyanobacteriota bacterium
GTTATGGAGGGAATAAACAATCGAATTAAGTTGATAATGCGCCAAGGATATGGCTTTTCTAATTTTAATAATTTTAGGAACCGCGTCTTAGCTTGCTTTTCTGATTAGATAAACTTATAACCATAAGTTCAGGAGAGCCGAAATATCCAGTAATTACACTCAAAGAGGTAACATAATATGACCCTGGTACTCCCCAATCTTCAAGAAAAACAAATGGGTCAAGTAATCACTACAATCACCGTCACGAATCGCATCGATCGAGTTATGGCAGAACGGGGATTTATTTCTACTGAGGAAGTTCGTTCTGTTACGCTGGATAACGTTGTTGTCGATACCGGAGCAACTCTGCTTTCCTTGCCAGCTCCCATTATTAGCCAGTTAGGCTTAATACAGGTGGGAGAAAGAGATGTAGAAACATCGGCTGGCATCAAAAAAGGTCGGATTTTTGCCGACGCTCAAATTATTGTAGAAGGGAGAGAAGGCAGATTTGATTGTTTAGAATTGCCTGAAGGCGTTTCCGCTGTTTTGCTGGGCGTGATTCCAATGGAAGAACTAGGCTTAGAACCAGATTTGAAAAATAGACGATTGCGAGTATTGCCGATGAACGATGAGCAAACATATCTGATGGCTTAATCCCAAGGTTCCATCGTTCGGACTTCAGTCATCAGATGGATGCGGACTTTAGTCCTCACTACAAACCGGGTTTATGTGAAAGTTTTTACCTACACCTAGCGCGCAAAATAAGCTCTTACAAAATACACGCCAACCGTCGCAAATATCAATAAAATTATCCCGAAAACCAACTCCACACTAACCCTTTGAGCATTCCCCAAAGCCACAAGAATTTGCTGCCGCACCACCAAGGCAAACAGCCAACAAATCTCCGCCTTCAGCCAAACCAAAAGGCTTCGCGCCAAGAGATATTGGCGGCGCGCATTTTGCTCAGTAATCCGTACCGGATAGTTAAAAGTATGCGGATAGCGGGATACCGCAGTTAAAACCACAAAAATGATGGTAGCCACCGCCGGTAGCATCCAGATTGCGATCTTGTCGCCCAAAGCATCAGGCTGCCCCCCCAAGCCGAAGTGAATCGGAATTCGATCGGGCAAAACCGACCAAAATTGTACGATCGGCAAAACAGCCAGCACAATCGCGATCGCCCCCGCGAGCTCTACCGCCAAATCAGCAGGCGACAGCCCCAAAGAAATAACAGGCCGTTGGTTTGGTGCGTTTCCGGTCATGGCTACTTAAAATTAGATTAATATTGAAAATAATAGTATCGGTTCCCATGTAATCCCCAACAGCTTTCGTTGGGGCTTTCCAAACATCTCGCGAGGTTTTATGACGGCTCAGGTTTTGGTTGAAAAGAAAAAGTTAGAAAAACCGCCCCTAACCATACACACATTAGGCGATCGTGTCCTGCGGCAGCCAGCAAAGCGCGTCAACAGCGTCGATGCAGAAATTCGGCAGCTAGTCCGAGAAATGCTGCAAACCATGTACAGTGCCGATGGCATCGGTTTGGCCGCCCCCCAAGTCGGAGTCCACAAACAAGTAATCGTGATCGACTGCGATCCGGAAAACCCTGTCACACCCCCAATGGTTTTGATCAACCCCACTATCAAAAGTAGCAGTGGCGATATCTGCATCTTGCAAGAAGGGTGCTTGAGCATTCCGGGAGTCTATTTAGAAGTAAAACGCCCAGAAGTCATTGAAGTGTCATATCGCGACGAATTCGGCCGCCCGCAAACCCTGAAAGCGACTGAGTTACTGTCGAGAGTAATTCAGCACGAAATGGATCACCTCAACGGAGTGCTGTTTGTTGACAGAGTAGAAAACAAGCTGGCACTGAATGAAGAATTAGTCAAGAATAAATTTTCGCCCAAGGCAGTAAAATCAGTATGATGGCAGGAACTCCGAAAAGTGGTTTATTATTAGCTCTTTGTTGCATCACTGCGATCGCCGCCGTCGGCTCCATCTTTGAGCTGTCTTCGGGAAATGCTCAACTCGGCAATTTAGTTACTGGTATCATCCTCGCCCTCAGCGTACCGCTAACAGGCATATTTTTCTATGCAGCCGTTCAGGATGCTAGAGCAAATCTCTAAGCAGAGTCATTAGTCATTAGTTATTGGTTATTGGTTATTGGTTATTGGTTATTGGTTATTAGTTATTATTCACGATCTAAAATTTCATAACTGTGAAATCAAGATTGCGGATAAATAACATCACCTGACAGCGAACAAATGACTAATAGCTGTGTTATCAATACTGCCGATAAATAACATCAGCTAACGACTGATGACAAACAACCAATAACTAACAACCAACAACTAACAACTAACAACTAACAACCAACGACAAATAACCAACGACAAATAATAACTAATAACTAACAACCAACGACAAATAACAAATAACAAATAACAAATAACAAATGACTAATAACAAATGACTAATGAAATTGGATTTCTGCGACAAGTGCCCGCCAAAGGCACTGCGGGAGCACCAGCGTCCAAGTACCAACTTTCTGAATATGGGGAAGTCGCGATCGGGCGCGATCGCAATTGTCAAATAGCTTTAGAGTCGATCGCCCACGGCATGGTTTCCCGCCGCCACGCCGCAGTCCGTCCCCTGACTCAAGGTAATTGGACGAGATGGGAAATTTGCGACCTCAACAGCGCTAACGGAACTTATCTCAACGGCCAAAAGCTGCAAGGCTGTCAAACTTTACAAACAGGCGATCGCATCAGTCTCGGCCTCGATGGCCCCGAATTCATATTTGAATCTTCCGTAACCCCTCACCAAAATAAACCCGGATTCCCCGCCACAAAAACCGGCAATTTTGAGCCGCGTGAAAAGGACGCTCTCACTTTAACTCAATTATTCCCGATCGCCTCCACGGGCAAACAATTAAGCCAAAAAGCATACTTATATCCAGGTATTGCCACAGTTATCTTTGTCGTGTCGCTGTTTGTAGCAGTCGGAAATTCCGCAGCATTCAACTTCCTGCTGTCAGCTTACCTCGCCGGTGCAGCTTACTACTTCATCTATCAACTGTGCGGCAAACACAAGCCTTGGTGGGTATTGCTTGGTTCCGCTTTAGCTACAGTTATGATTTTACGCAGCCCGTTATTGATTGGATTTATATTAGTATTTAGAGAGATTTTGCCTGGTAGTTTGCCAGGAGAAGGCGAAGAAATCAATTTTTTGGCTTTTTTGATCAGAATGTTCTTCGGGGCGGGTTTAATGGAAGAATTGCTGAAAGCCCTGCCCGTTTTGGGAGCAATGCTGCTGGGAAATTTGCTCAAAAATCCGTGGCGCGATCGCATCGGCGTTTGGGAACCTTTAGACGGAATTCTGTTAGGAAGTGCCTCAGCAGTCGGCTTTACACTATTAGAAACTCTGGGGCAGTACGTTCCCAATATCATCCAAAATATCACCCTGCAAGCAGGGCCAGAGGCAGGGCAATTAGTAGGATTGCAGTTGCTAATTCCCCGAATTTTGGGCTCCGCCGCCGGACACATGGCTTACAGTGGCTATTTGGGATATTTTATCGGTTTGAGCGCCCTCAAACCCAGGAAGCGCTGGCAAATTTTGGGCGTCGGTTATTTCAGCGCTTCCGCACTCCACGCTTTGTGGAATGCGTCGGGAGCAATCAGCGTACTTTTGCTAGCTTTGGTGGGAGTTTTGTCCTATGCGTTTTTGGTGGCCGCGATTTTGAAAGCCCGGGCGCTGTCTCCGAATCGGGAGCAAAATTTTGCAACTCGAATATCTTCGGAAAGGTAGAAGGTATCAGACAAGTTTTGAATTTTAATATTGCTTCTTTCCTCCCAACACTTCGCCGTTTTAAGTTAAAAAGTTTCTAGTTTGATTACTCAACATTCAAAATTGACAATTAGCAGTAATTGGGCACTGTGGGGCGATCGTCCGTACTGAACTACATATTTCAGGAATTTTGTCAATACCCAATTCCTAGAAGTTTGATCCCGTTGCTTCTGCCCTCTGCCCTCTGCCCTCCTTCGGCTACGCTGCCGACAAGTCTTCCTTCTATCCATTACATCCGTTACATCCGTTACATCCCGTACATAATCCGTTGCCGAACTGCCTTCTCTTAGAAATTCTTCACAAATAGTTTGACTGTGGTACTATCTGGATGGCTGTGGAGTAGCTTAGGGAAGCCAACGGGCTTGATTCCTGTGGTGGAGGAGAATCCAGGAGTGCTAGATAGGATGTCATTGGGATACGGAAATGTTTTCGGCCAGCGAAGTCAACTCGAACCCCTCCGCATTGGGGTAATTGGAGTTGGTAATATGGGCCAGCACCACACGCGAGTTCTGAGCTTGCTCAAAGATATCGAGCTTGTGGGTGTTTCAGATATAAATGTAGAGCGGGGAATTGATGTAGCAAGCAAATACCGGGTTCGCTTCTTTGAAGACTACCGAGATTTGCTCGCCCACGTAGATGCAGTTTGTGTCGCCGTTCCAACTCGCCTGCACCACGCTGTGGGGATGTGTTGTCTCCAAGCTGGAGTTCACGTTTTAATTGAAAAGCCGATCGCGGCTAGCATTGCTGAAGCCGAATCTTTGGTCAATGCGGCTGCTCAAGCCCACCGGATTTTGCAAGTGGGTCACATCGAGCGCTTCAATCCAGCTTTTCAGGAACTCGGCAAAGTGCTGAAAACTGAAGAGCTACTGGCATTGGAAGCTCACCGGATGAGTCCTTATTCCGATCGGGCAAACGACGTATCGGTAGTTTTGGATTTAATGATCCACGACATCGACTTGCTTTTGGAATTGGCAGATTCCCATGTGGTGAAGCTGACAGCCAGCGGCAGCAGGGCCTCGGATTCAGGTTATTTAGACTACGTGACAGCGACGCTGAACTTTGCTAACGGCATTGTGGCCACCCTGACAGCAAGCAAGGTGACACACCGCAAACTCCGTTCAATCGTCGCTCACTGCAAGAATTCTCTAACAGAGGCAGATTTTCTCAACAACGAAATCTTGATTCACCGACAAACAACCGCCAATTACGTGACAGATTACGGTCAGGTGCTTTACCGTCAAGATGGGTTGATAGAGAAAGTTTACACCAGCAATATTGAACCGCTCCACGCAGAATTGGAGCATTTTATTAATTGCGTGCGGGGTGGAAATCAGCCTTCTGTGGGAGGAGAACAAGCTCTCAAAGCTCTGCGGCTTGCGAGTTCGATCGAGCAAATGGCTCTCGACGGTCAAGCTTGGTATCCGAAAGAGCTAGAGTCAACTTTGCAAGTTAGCTAAATCGAGACAAATCGTGTCGTTTCCGGTTGCTTGTACAGTTTGGGTTTGTTGTTGGTTGAAAAGGGTAACTGTTCGGGCACAACCGGATTCGATGTGAGTCGATTTTCGCATTGAAGATTTGAGGTATACTCCACAGATCGATCTGTGGACTTGAACTCAAGTTTAAATTTTTTGATTTCCACAACCTAAGCCGGGACTTGCATCCGTCTTTGGATGAAGTCACGATTTTTACAAAAAAACAGCGACTATTTGGCTACGGATCTTGTTGCTAACTAACTGATTTCCTTGAGGACTGAGGTGAATGTTGTCTCGATACAAAGTTGGAAGTTGCGCCGCTGAATTAAAAATGGGAAGAAAATCTATGTAAGTAATTTTCTCACGTTCGACGAGTTCGGCGAGACGTTCTCTAGCCTTGACTTCCCAGTCGCGAGAGCCCTCGCCGAATTCATGGCGCTTGGGCGTTACCGCTAGCAAAAACTCGACGTTAGCCGAGACAGCTATTGTCTGGATTTGGCGAATAGCTTCTAAGTTGCAGCCGACTACATCACCGCTTTCGGCTTGAGATGCGGCCAATGGGCGAGCCGCCATTGCAGGTAGCAGATAGCGATTCAATAGCTTTAGTGTGGCCGATCGAGGTTGGCGATCGGGATAAGATCGATCGCGCCCCACAACTTCAGCACAGGGAGCCGATGCAAACAAATCGTCAGTATTCAGCAGCAACACCAGAACCTTTGCCCCAAAAACACCGAACCGCTTGGCATAAGCAAGTTGATTCCTCGGCCCCCAAGAATTGGCTGAGGCGTTGAGAACTTCAAAATCCGCATAGTTGACTTTTGAACTTAATTGTGAATTGCTAGGTAAATTCTGTAGTTGCAGCCTCAACTGCCTTGCGATAATTTCCGATATGGTATCTGTCTGATCAGTCCACCAACCGCCGTTGGCGACAGAATCTCCCAACAGCAAGACGCGCAGAGTTTCGGGATCGGGCAGCGGGGCGATCGCTCCACTACGCATCGAATACTGATTAATCTCAATCCGGTTTCCCAAACGGCGCACCCTCTGGTTGGGCGCCAACAAATAGCCGCACTCGGCATCGGCAATGTAAATCAAGGGATTGCCAAAACCCAGCAACACCCGCAGCAGCACTTCGATGGCTGCCCACAATCCTGCGGTGACAGCCAAAATTATCATCACAACTTTCAACAATTAACCTCGATCGAAAACGACAAACGACTGCTGAATTCGGGGTTTTAGCAACTTGGTGGCGCGATTGAGTCATCGGAATCGCCCCCGTGGATATAGAATTCTAGAATATACCGTCAAAATCCGCCGTCAGCCGTCAGTGAACTTGGTGGTTTCAGGAAACCCGTGGACTTAAAACAAATATTCAAAACGCCGAATCCCATAATCGGTGTCGTACATTTACAGCCTTTGCCAACTTCTCCCCGCTGGGGCGGGAACCTCAAAGCGATTATCGGAAGAGCCGAGCAAGAGGCTACAGCGCTGGCTTCTGGCGGCGCAAACGGTATCATAGTCGAGAACTTTTTCGACGCTCCTTTTGCCAAAGACTGCGTAGATCCGGCTGTAGTAAGTGCGATGACTCTGGTAGTCGAGAGGCTAACAAATCTCGTAACGCTGCCGATCGGCGTTAACGTGCTGCGAAACGACGCCCACAGCGCGATCGCCATCGCCTCCTGCACGGGAGCCCAATTCATCCGCGTCAACGTCCTCAACGGCATCATGGCTACCGACCAAGGCTTAATTGAAGGCCAAGCTCACCAGCTACTGCGCTATCGCCGGGAATTGGGCAGCGATGTCAAAATATTCGCAGACGTGTTAGTCAAGCATGGGCGACCCCTAGGCAGCCCCAACTTGACCACAGCCGTCCAAGAGACGATCGGGCGCGCGTTAGCCGACGCCGTGATCCTGTCCGGCTGGACAACCGGCAGCCCCCCCAGTCTCGAAGACTTAGAACTCGCGAGTGCAGCAGCGGCAGGAATTCCAGTTTTCATCGGCAGTGGCGCCTCGTGGGAGAACATTTCTACCCTGATGCAAGCTGCCGATGGTGTAATTGTTTCGAGCTCCCTGAAGCGAAACGGGCGCATCGATCAGCCGATCGATCCGATCCGCGTCAGTCAGTTTGTCGAAGCCGCCCGCCGCAGCTTGTCCCAGAAAGAACGCGAACAGGAAAATAGAGACGCTAATGGCTCAAGAGGGCAAACACCCGAACCGGGCAAAGTCCCAAGTAAAACGTAAAATGGTCATTGGTCATTGGTCATTGGTATCAACAATCGCCTAAAACCTTTGATAAATCTCGCTTTTATCCTCTTGCCAGATCCCCCTCGCATCCCCCGAAAGCAAGGGGGACTTTGATCAGATTCTTGTCCCCCCCTTGGTTCGGGGGGCGCCAGGGAGATCTAGCCTTAGTCGCCAAACAGCCGTCTCTGACTACGTTTGCGCTGGTTGTTGACAGCAATCGTAATTAGTAATTGGTCATTGGTAGTAGCTGAAAGCTAAAAGCTAACAGTGAAAAAAAGCACCAATTCTCAAAGCCCAATTCTCAACTCTCAATTCTCAACTCCCAATTCCCAAGGACTGATGACTAATGACTAATGACTAATGACTAACTACCAATTTATTACCAAATCAAAAAAATGATTCGCCGACGTTCAACCCCTTGGATTCATCGCTGGTCTAGGACTGTGATGGCAGCGATCGCAGCCATCGGCGTCGTAGAAACGGCCTATCTGACGATCGCTAAATTCACGACAGGCTCAGTCATTTGTCCCACCAGTGGCTGCGACAAAGTTCTCAACAGTCCCTACGCTACAGTAGGCGGCACAGTGCCTTTAAGTTTGTTAGGCTGTCTGGCTTACCTGAGCATAGCAATTCTGGCATTAGCTCCCAAAGCCGTCAATCCAGACACCAATAAAGGACTGCACTCTCAACTGGAAAACTGGACTTGGCAAGCGCTATTTATCATCACCGCTGCGATGGTAATTTTCAGCAGCTATTTGATCTATTTGATGGCTTTTGAAATTAAGGATCTGTGCATTTACTGCATCACTTCCGCCCTATTTGCGCTGTCGCTGTTTGTGCTGGTGCTCGTCGGCCGCGAGTGGGAAGATATCGGACAGTTGGTGTTTACAGGCATTTTGGTGGCGATGGTAAGTTCGATCGGCGCTTTGGGACTCTACAACAGCGTCAGCTCACCTGCTGCTTCCGTCTCTACTCCCGGAATTGCACCTCCTGCTGTGACGACAACCTCCGGCCCGGCACAAATTGCTTTAGCCCGCCACCTCCGACAAATCGGGGCTAAAGAATACGGCGCTTACTGGTGTCCCCACTGCTACGACCAAAAAATGCTGTTCGGCAAAGAAGCAGCCAAAATAATTGATTATTTTGAATGCGATCCCAGGGGACAAAACTCCCGTGCTGAAATTTGCCAAGCTGCTGCTGCGAATGTTAAAGGTTTCCCGACTTGGGAGATTAAAGGTCAGTTTTATTCGGGGACGCAAACTTTGGATAAACTCGCTGAGTTGTCCGGTTACACCGGCCCGCGCAACTTTCAAAACTGACAAAATAGTTTGAGATTTTAGATGGCAGATTTTAGATTGTTAGGCAGTAAATATCGGTTTTTAACTTACTGGAGCGTTGGCTCGTGCTGCGAAATCAATCTAAAATCTCGCGTCGATAATTAATTAAAAATTAGTAAAAATTAGTTAGATAGAAATTTAAAAAAAAGTGGTGACGCTCTACTACGCTCTCTGCGAATAAATACTAGCAATTTTACACAAAAACTCCAGAAATCTGGTTTCTGCTTCCACACTCATTAGACGAGCAATTGCATTCATTCGCTCGCTGTTCTTAAAGTTATCTGCGTTGATCTGTGTTGATCTACCTTGAATCTGCGGTGGATCTATCAATCAAACATTTAGGCAATCTTGTCTATTGCTGAAATGACGTATTTTGGTTGAGAAACTAGGTTTTTGCGGTTGCAGCCCGATCGCCCGCACCGACAAACCCAAAAATGGGATCGTCTAAAATCAAAAATATAAAATATAAAATCGACTCAGCAGCTTGCACCGAAAAACCCAACAATTCGACCATCAGAAATAAAAAATAACACATAAAAAATCCCCATGGCTCACACCTAAAAACTAAAAAATTGGATAATCTAACCTCTAAAATCAAAAATCGACTGAGCAGATGGCCCCGGAAATGTAAAAGCTATATGTAGTAGTAGCTTAGAGGCTCTTCAGGCGAGGCAAAATTCCCAAAATATGCTAAAAACTCTCAAAAAATGGCTCGATCGAGAACGCGGAGTATTGATTACTGCCAGTAGCGTTGCTAGTACGGTGATTGTACTGCGCTGGTTCGGATTTTTGCAGGTGTGGGAATGGGCTGCTTTCGATCACTTTGTGCGCTGGCGGCCCGCCGAACCAATTGACTCGCGCATCGCCATTGTCGAAATTAACGAAGCTGACTTGCAAAAATACGGCTACCCAATTTCCGATGCTGTATTGGCCCAATTGCTGCAAAAATTGCACGCTGGCAAGCCGCGGGCGATCGGCCTCGACGTTTACCGAGATTTGCCAACTCAACCGGGTAACGCCGAATTGCTCAAAACTTTTAAAACTATTCCCAACATCATCGGCATTGAGTTGATGCCAGACGAAACCAGGATCGGAGTTCGCCCACCTCCGGTACTTGACAAGCTCTCGCGCATCGGTTTCAACAACGTTGTCATCGACGCTGACGGCAAAGTGCGCCGAGCTTTGCTCTACTCTTGGCCAGGAGACGGCAAAACTCATGAAAGTTTCGCGCTCAGACTGGCTTTGCGTTACCTCGATCGCGAAGGGATTTCCCCAGAACCAGCAAAAGTCAATCCTAAATACTTGCAGCTAGGCAAGGGGGTGTTTCGACCTTTTGAACCGAATGATGGTGCTTACGTGCGATCGGACAGCCGCGGTTATCAAATTCTCGCCAACCCGCGCGGCCCGATCGGCAGTTTCCGCACCGCATCGATGAGCGACGTGCTTTCTGGCAAAGTACCGCCGGATTTTGTGCGATCGCGCGCTGTCTTGATCGGCTCAAATGCCGCCAGCCTCAAAGACTTTTACCAAAATTCTTACAGTTCCGGTTTGTTTGCTCCTCCCCAGCAAATAGCTGGAGTCGAGCTTCAGGCTCATTTCTTGAGCCAAATTTTGAGTGCGGCCCTCGACGGGCGGGGCGGTATCAAAGTCTGGCCCGAGGCTGCGGAGTTGCTGTGGATTTTACTGTGGTCTTGGGCGGGAGCCAGTGTGAGCTGGAAGTTACGATCGCTCGGGCGATCGGCTTGCTGTTTGTCAAGTATCAGTCTCGGTCTGAGTGCCAGTTTATACTTAGCCTTTTTAGCCGGTTGGTGGTTGCCGTTAATTCCTCCAATCCTCAGTCTTTTGGGTTCAGGCGCCGCAGTTGTAGGTTATCTCGCTCACTTACAAGAAGAATTAAAACGGTCTAAAGAATTTTTACAATCGCTAATTGATACAATTCCCGACCCGATTTTTGTCAAAGATAGAAATCACCGCTGGGTTGTTTTAAATCAGTCATATTGTCGGTTTATCGGCTATCCTTTAGAAATTTTAACTTGCCGCACAGATTACGATTTATTTCCCCCAGCCGAAGCCGATATATTTTGGCAGCAAGACGAATTAGTATTCCAAACTCACCAGCCGCTAGAAAATGAAGAATATTTTACCGACGCTCACGGAGTTACGCATCTGATTTCAACTAAAAGATCCCTGCACAAAGATGCTGCTGGCAACCTATTTTTAGTCGGAGCGATCAGAGATATTACCGAGCGCAAGCTCCGGGAAGATGCCTTAGAACAAAAAAATGCTGAACTCAGCCACCAAGCTTATCACGATGCTCTCACGGGTTTGTCCAACCGCAAAATGTTTTATGAATGCTTGCATCAGTCTCTAGAAAGAGCCTCCAGCAATCAGGAATTGGTAGCTTTACTGTTTTTAGATTTAGATGGATTTAAGTTAATCAACGACACTCTCGGACACAATGTGGGCGATTTGCTCTTACAAGCAGTTGCTAGCCGGCTCAAAAAATCCTTGCGCGGCAGCGATACTATCTCGCGGTTGGGCGGCGACGAGTTCACAGTCATTCTGCCCGGAATTCCCGGTCGCGAGGAAGCTGCCAAAGTAGCTGAAAAAATTTGCGACGCCATCATGCAGCCTTTTATTTTAGAAGAACATACAGTTTCTGTAACTACAAGTATTGGCATTAGTTTGTATCCAATTGACGGTCAAGAGTCAGATATTTTAGTCAAGAATGCCGATACTGCGATGTATCGTGCTAAGCAACTAGGGAAAAATCAATATCAATTTTCTTAAGTCATCAGTCATCAGTCATCAGTTATCCGTCATCAGTCATCAGTCATCAGTTATCAGTTATCAGTCATCAGTCATCAGTTATCAGTCATCAGTCATCAGATAGATTTACAAAATATATCAAACTTATGAGAGCAAATTGCCGTGTCATCAAAATATTAAAAAATATTACAAAATATGACGTGAGTTTAAAAAAAGAACGCAACGGCAGACCCCTGTTCCAAACCCTTATGCAGTAAGTGATTCCCATCGCCAATCGCCAATCGTCAATCGCAATTGCTAGGAGACCGGAGACAAAATTAAAATCGCCACAAAGGCTTGATTTAAAAGGGTTTAAGTATATTTACGAAAGTTAATTAAAGAAAATGTAAAGATATCAGTGGAACTACGGAAATCGCTCGATATAATAGGTGGTAGGGACGTGCATCTACTTCAGTGATTTTTGGATAAGACTATGAACACTATGCGTACTTTGATTCAGCTCACAACAACGGCAACCTTAGCTGTCTGTTTGCAAGTGAGTACGATCGGCATCGCAAATGCCGCTACCATAACAAAAACAGTTCGTAGTGCGGACTTTAGTCCGCAACAAGTGAGCGGACTAAAGTCCGCACTACGAACCAATCCAAGATCGGCCCGATCGACCTCCACAGTTTTGACAGTCGCACCAACATCTAGAGTTCCAAACAACCCCAAAAAATACGAACCAGACCCCAACGGAAACCCCAAAAGTGACGGTACGGGGACGCGCTGAACTCAATTTTTCAATCTTCTATTCGCGCAGATTTGTACCAATTCGATTGGTGAACTAAAGTGTGGTTGCACCAATCCCGATCGGTGAGGGGATAGTCTACCCGGTAGTGACCGCCGCGACTTTCCGTGCGAAACGCAGCACTTTTGAGAATTAAGTAGCCAATATCCAATAAATTGCCAACTTCCCCCCAATTTCGCAAAACCGAGCTATTCTGGGCATCAACAGGGGAAAAATCAATAATTTGTCCTGGCTGCAAATTCAGCAAAGCTTGACTCAAAGGCAAAGAGGCAAATTCTTGCCGCCAAATCTCCACTTGGACGATCGCACTTTCCAAATCGCGTTGTCCCCGGCAAATTCCGGCACTTTGCCACACCAAATTCGGCAATTCGACTCGCAACTTGTCGATGGTCTCAATTTCCTGTTGTGAAATCGATTTTTCCAAGATTTCCCCTGCATCTTCATCATCTGGGAATGCCTTGGACTTTTCACCTTCTACCTGCAAAAGTCCCATTTGCGCGCCAAAAACCAGACATTCCAGCAGCGAATTGCTCGCCAACCGATTAGCGCCGTGTACCCCCGTGCTCGCAGTTTCTCCCACCGCGTACAAACCCGGAATCGAAGTTTGGTTGAACTTGTCAGCCACAATCCCTCCCATCCAGTAATGGGCGGCGGGCGTCACGGGCACCGGTTCGGAAAAAATATCAATGCCCCAGTCAGCGCACACTTGAATAATATTTGGAAACCTGTAGCGCAGTCGATCGACCGCAATCGGGCGCAAATCCAGCAAAACATGAGGTTCCCCAGTCTTCTGCAAGTGGCTGAAAATAGCGCGGCTAACGACATCCCGAGGGGCGAGTTCCCCGCTGGGGTGATAGTCAAAAGCAAAGCGATATCCCTTGCTATCAACCAAATGAGCTCCTTCTCCCCGCACCGCTTCGCTAATCAGAAACCGAGGCGCGCCCGCTTTGCTGAGGGCTGTCGGGTGAAACTGCACAAATTCTAAATCTCGCAGCAGCGCCCCGGCACGCCACGCAATTGCCACTCCGTCCCCGGTACTTACCGATGGGTTGGTTGTTTGAGCAAAAACCTGTCCGCCGCCGCCTGTCGCCAGCACCACGGCCTGGGCCCGCAGCCACTTGACCCGGGAGTCGCAAATCGAGCTAATACCCTGACAGCGCCCGGTTTCGTCTAGCCACAGGCTCAAAGCAAAGGCGGGGGATACGAGTTGAATGTTTTTGCGGCTTAATACTTTTGCTGTCAGTACGCTGACAACGGCTTTCCCTGTGGTGTCGGCGGAGTGGAGGACTCGGCGGCGGGAGTGGGCTGCTTCTAGGGTGAGGGCTAATTCTGGGCCCGTGCGATCGAATGCAACGCCCATTTTTACCAGGGAATCAATGCAGGCTGGTGCTTCTTCGACTAAAAATTTTACCGCTTCCAAGTCGCAAATACCCGCTCCGGCAGCTAGTGTATCCTGAACGTGCAGCGCTGCGGAATCTTCTGGGGCGATCGCCGCAGCAATCCCTCCTTGGGCCCAATCGCTGGCAGAAACAGGCAGGATATTTTTATTAATCAAGCCCACGTGCAAATGTTCTGGGAGGCAAAGTGCCGTGTACAAACCGGCTGCGCCAGCACCTATCACCAATACGTCAAATTTGTCAGTCATAAGTCTGCCGATTTTAGATTTTAGATTTTAGATTTTAAAATTAACTTTACATATGAATTTGGGGAATATAACTGTCGATTTTAGATTTTAGATTTTACTCCACCTATGACTTTAGGGGCTGGAACTGTCAATTTTAGATTGAATAATTGAATAATTTAATCTACAGATGAATCTGGATTTAAACTAATGTCTAAAAATTTTTTCTCTCCACAACATCGGAGGCTTGTATCGGTCTTTGGGTGCGCTCCTTTTTCAAGGCATTGGGTATTTGTCAGTCTGAGCATAAGCCATAAGCCATAAGCCATAAGCCCTAATTCATGAATTAACAAAAAATTAGTTCTTACTCATGACTAATGACTCATGACTAATGACTCATGACTAATAAATTCAAAGGAGGCCCGCTGCTATCTAGTCATAGAGACCATTATTCAACCGGGTGTCTCCTTCAATAAAGACTGATTCGACATCAGTTACGGTGAATTTGTCCATGTTAGCTTGCAGCACCTTTTTCTGAGGTTCCGTCAAGCCTGAAATGTTGAGTACCTCCTCAACTTTTTCGTAAGGAGCATTCTTAATAATTAGTCCAGCTAAAGTGGGATACAACCCTCGAAATTCTCGAAAGTCACGGACGGCGCTGTTGTTCAAATCAAGTTTTTTGCCGTATTCTGTGGCAAGCTTGTCATCGGCGCGATTGGTTCTAACCGGAGCTTCAACAGCTAGGAGCGAGGATGATGGCAATACGATACGGCTCAATGTCGCCGCGATCGCGCTCATGTCTCCAGCCCCTGCAAAGCAGCCCAGCACTAAGCCCAATACTGCCAATAGACGACCCAATCGTTTCATGAAGTTTTGTCTCCCAATTTCATACACAGCATTTATGTAGAGACTACCATTTTGCTTATGCAGTTTTTCAGATAAATCCGCAGCAGGCAGAGGACTGTTAACAAAATTTACATTAAGATATTGACATCATAGGCAATATATGCTATGTACCGAAGTTGAGGCGATCGTTAACTTTTGCTCCGCACCCAATTTTTTACCGATCAAGAACTCTTGCCTTTGGTTTTCAGAAAAGCGTTCAAGTCAGGATAAGTACCGCCGTAAGTCACGCTGGGAGTGTCGTAACCCTTCAAATCAACGATGTGCTGCTCGAAAGCTCCCTGGGCGCCCAATTCCGTCAGGTATTTGTAGGTTGTTTCTCCCACGGCGATGTCCTTGCCGAGTTGCTTAGTGCAAGATTCCAGGCGAAAAGCTGCGTTGACAGTATCTCCCAAAGCGGTGTAGTCCGATCGATCGCTGCTACCAGAATTTCCCACCATGGCATAACCAGTATTGATTCCAGCCCCAACTCGCAACGGAAAAGGCAGCGGATAACGACTGCTGAGTTCGTCTGTTGCCTTGTGCAGTTCGCTCAAAGCTTGGCAAATCCGCATCATTTCCTCGGTGCTGACACCGCTGGGTTTGTGAAACCACACGGCCATGATCGCATCGCCGATGTATTTGTCCACCCAACTGCCGTGTTCCCGAATGATGTGTCCTGCTTTGCGGAACCAATTGCCGATGACTTCCGACAGGAGGGTTTCGTCTAGCTGTCTAGTCAAAACGGTAAAATCTCGTATGTCCATTACCATGACGGTAATCAGGCTGCGGACGGTCAAAGTCGCCGTAAAATCTTCAGAGTCTGTGTCGTGTATTCGATCGAGCCGGCGGCCAGCCGTTGGGTTGTAGAAGTCCAATTCAGTTTGACCGAAAATAATCCGATCGCCATTTCTGAGCGTGACAGGAATACTCACCCGCCGCCCGTTGACAAAGGAACCGTTGCGGCTCCCCAAGTCGATCAGGTAGAAGTCTCCTGTCTCCATTTGCTGTAGCATCGCGTGATTGCGGGAAATCCAGCGATCGGTCAATACAAAATTATTGTCATCATTCCGCCCTACTGTCCAGCAATTGCTGCCGGAGAGCGGCAAGTAGCGATTGCCGCTTTCTGTGCGAAGTACCATATGTGGATTGGCTTGCAAAGTCACCACAGCCCTAGAAACGACATCAAGTCAACCGATTTGAGGTTTTAAACTTTAAATTTTAACTTTACCACGCGGCTTATAACTGAGATTGCTGGTAAAAACCTCAAACCGGCTGTTCTCAAATCTAAAATTGTGACTGTCGATCGTCGATGCACCGAACCTTTCGCAGGATTGCCGAACCACAATTCGATCGCCAGCGAAGGTAGTTATGCTTCGATCTTAAGCGAAAGTGTGATATTTTTCACGCCAAAGATGTATTTTGGGAATTAAATTTGCTGTTTTTTGCCCAAAATATAATTTATTTATGCTGACGTGGCCCCTAAAAAACTGGAAAATGCCTCTCATGCTCAGACCGAGATTTGTTGAACACAAGGTATCTTTAAGATTTGTTGCTTAACTTCGTGTTTTTGAAGATATCAACAAAGCCTTTTCCTCGCTGCTGCGCTCAATCAATTAGAAACACGAGAATTTTATGTTGTCGAAGAGAATTTTGCCTTGTCTGGATGTGAAAGCCGGCCGCGTGGTCAAGGGTGTCAATTTTGTCAACCTTAAAGATGCTGGCGATCCGGTAGAAATGGCTCAGGTATACAATGATGCGGGTGCTGATGAGTTGGTGTTTCTGGACATTACGGCGACTCACGAAGACCGGAACATTATGATTGATGTGGTGTACCGAACTGCCGATCGAGTATTTATCCCTTTGACGGTGGGCGGTGGCATCCAATCCTTGGACACCATTAAAAGTTTGTTGAGGGCGGGCGCTGATAAGGTAAGCATTAATTCGGCGGCGGTGCGCGATCCGGGTTTGATTGACAAAGCCAGCGATCGATTTGGCAATCAGTGCATTGTATTGGCGATCGACGCTCGCAAACGCCAAGATGCGGACAATCCCGGTTGGGACGTTTACGTGCGCGGAGGGCGAGAAAATACTGGCAAAGATGCGATCGTCTGGGCAAAGGAAGCCGAACAGCGCGGCGCCGGCGAAATTCTAGTAACCAGCATGGACTCTGACGGAACTCAAGCCGGTTACGACTTGGCATTAACCCGCAGCATCGCGGAAGTTGTAGAAATTCCGGTGATTGCTTCCGGCGGCGCCGGCAACTGTCACCACATCTACGAAGCCGTGACTGAGGGCAAAGCAGAAGCCGCCCTCCTGGCTTCCCTGCTGCATTACGGACAACTAAGCGTCGGAGAAATTAAGACTTATCTGGCAAAATGTCAAGTTCCCGTGCGGCAACAGTAGTTCAGTTGTCAGTTGTCAGCATCTGAATCTCTTGCAGCAACAGGCAGGATGCCTGTTCAACATCTGAATCTCTTGCAGCAACAGGCATCCTGCCTGTTCCACAATAATTAAATTTTCTTGTGGGCCGGAATTCCTGCCCCGATCAACTCGACATGATTATTGCAAATTATGCCTGATGTGAGCTGCATTAAACAAACAGCAGATTTTTTTTATTTTACTTCTGAGACCATTTAAAAAAAGAATGCAATTGCACCCAAGCTGAAAACCCATACATAATCAGTCATTCCCAATCTCAAATCTCAAATCTCAAATCTCAAATCCTATGGCTTCCCGTGATGCACCATACTCATCTATCGGAAGACACAAAGCCAAAATATTCCCTGAGAAGGATTTCAAAGATCAGCTTTTTCAGCTAAATATTATATATTAGCTCAATTTTAGAGAGAGCAACTGCTCAATTCTGTTGCTTTTATCATACTTGAGTTAAAGATTGTGCAGAATATGAGTAAGCTTCAGCCTGTTAACAATCTCAGCGATCAAAAATTCTAAAAACGGAGAAATTTTGTATGTCTTTTATCAGCTTTAACCTCCCTGTCAAGCGTTTAGCCCGCACTTTAATAGCTGTTTGTTTTTGTGCCTTGATGTTTGTTTCTAATGCTTTCCCAGCTTTTGCCGTTACCAGCAGCCCCACCAAAGGTGAAGATAAACTTTTGGGTATTGAGAAAGAAGCTCAAGAAGTTGTCCTGAAAAACCCGATGTCCTTGGAAGAAACTCAGAAAAAAGCTAATGAAGGGATTAATGAAGTTCAGGGAGATGCTGACAGCGAGAAGATGAAAAATCCTTCTAATACAAGAGCTACATCCTTTGAGCAACAAGTCAAAAAGGCTGTCAGCAAAATCAAAGACTAACTGCGCAGCTATCAGCATAAAAAGTAGGGACACGGCAATGCCGTGTCCTTCTAGTTTTTGTCTCCTATCTCAATTTAACTCTAGTTTTAAGAATTGGTATCAGAGGGTTTGTAGTGAGGACTTTAGTCCGCATAAAGAGGACTAAAGTCCTCACGATCGAACCCAATTGTGGTTGTTCGAGCGGATATGATATCAGATTGAATAAAAAAGTGGAAACGACTTGGCATCTTTCGGCTTTACGAACACTCTTTGCTGCGGCTGTAACTGCAATTGGTCAAACTTTTCTCTGGTCAAATTAGCATTCACGACTTGACCGTCATCTAAGGTTAATTCTACCTGAATTTCCCATCCCAAATGAATCAAGCGACTGATTCTTGCTGGCACTGTTGCACTATTTTCTGTGGTTTCAATTACTACGTCGTGAGGGCGCAAGAAAATCTCTGGGTTGGGTGAGTCAAATCCGTTGTCTTGAAACAGCCTGGAACTGCTGGGCAAGACATTGACTGGGCCGATAAAACTCATGACGAATGGACTGGCTGGATGGTCGTAAATTTCTGCGGGTGTTCCTACTTGTTCGATTTTACCTTTATTCATTACTGTAATTTGATCGGCAACTTCCATCGCTTCTTCTTGGTCGTGCGTCACAAAGACTGTGGTAACGTGCACCTCGTCGTGGAGTCTGCGCAACCAAGCGCGCAAGTCTTTGCGGACTTTGGCATCGAGAGCTCCAAAAGGTTCGTCTAGCAGCAACACTTTCGGTTCCACAGCTAGGGCTCTGGCGAGGGCTACCCGCTGTCGCTGGCCTCCTGAAAGTTGCGACGGGTATCTGTCGCCCAATCCTCCCAATTGCACTAAATTTAACAATTCTTCTACCCGCGATTTGACTTTCGCCGCGGCAGTTTTCTGAATTTCCATCCCGAAAGCGATGTTTTTTCGCACGGTCATGTGCTTGAATAGCGCGTAGTGCTGAAACACAAATCCAATATTGCGGTCTTGGACGCTAGTATTTGTGGCATCTTGGCCTGTGAGCCAGATTTTGCCGGAGTCGGGCATTTCTAAACCTGCAATCAGCCGCAGCAGCGTAGACTTGCCGGAACCAGACGGGCCCAGCAGTGCGACTAGGGAACCTGATTCAATTTGCAAGCTGACTCGATCAAGTGCTTGGAAACTGCCAAAATGTTTGGATACGTTTTCTACTGTAATTCCCATAGGAAGTTCGGCAACGGATAAGTATAACGAATTTAACGGATTTAACGGAGGTCAGACGCCACAACCAAGGGGAAAAAGTTAATCTCCGGTTTCTGGATGGGTTAAAGTAAGTTTTTTATAGCACGATCCCACATCCGTTGCTTAATTGTAGGGTTTTGGCGATCGGTCAAACACCGAAAAATTCCCCAAAATCCACCTTCAGTACAAAACAACACAATTCTTTGTCACCAAAGTTGGCGTTTGGTACTACAATGCAGCAAAAGTTCAAGCGTTTTTGACTTCACAGGCTGAGGGGATAAAGGAAAATGGGAGATGTTGGACGTGTGCCTGTAGGAATTATCGGCGCTTCAGGGTACGGCGGCGTGCAACTGGTGCGACTGCTGGCGGATCACCCAGCGGCGGAAGTAGTGTATTTGGGCGGGGATAGCAGTGCGGGAAAACCTTTTTCCAGTCTTTATCCACATCTGACTAACTGCATTAACTTGACTGTCGAGGCGATCGACCTAGATAAAATCGCGGCAAAATGTGAAGTTGTGTTTCTGTCGCTGCCCAACGGTTTAGCTTGCCAAATGGCACCGACGCTGATTGAAAAAGGCTGCAAAGTCTTGGATTTGTCGGCTGACTACAGATTTGAAAATCTGGACACTTATAAAGCTTGGTACGGCGGCGAGCGATCGGACTCTGAAGCGGCTGCAACCGCTGTTTACGGTTTGCCAGAATTGTATCGCGATCGCATTAAAGATGCTCAATTAGTAGGCTGTGCCGGTTGCTACGTCACTGCTAGTTTATTAGCCCTAGCACCCTTGCTCAAACAAGGTCTGATTGTGCCAGAAACAGCAATTATCGACGCGAAATCAGGAACTTCGGGAGGGGGACGCAAAGCCGAAGTGAATCTGTTATTGGCAGAAGCTGACAATTCCATAGGCGCTTACAACGTTGGCCGCCACCGCCACACGCCAGAAATCGAGCAAATTTGCAGCGATTTAGCCGGACATGATATCAAAGTCCAATTTACTCCCCACCTGATGCCGATGGTGCGGGGAATTCTGGCAACTGTTTACGCAAATTTGCGCGATCCGGGATTAGTGCGGGAAGATTTAATCACCATTTTCACCGCTTTTTACCGCAATTCTCCTTTCGTAAAAGTGTTACCGGCTGGGGTTTATCCGCAGTCTAAATGGGCTTGTGGCACAAATCTTTGTTATATCGGCGTGGAAGTCGATCCGCGTACTGACAGGGTAATTGTGATTTCGGCGATCGACAATTTAATTAAAGGTCAAGCTGGTCAAGGCATCCAGTGCATGAACTTGATGATGGGTTGGGAAGAAACTTTGGGTTTACCTCAATTGGCTTTCTATCCTTAATTGGTAATTGGTAATTGGTAATTGGTAATTGGGATTAGTGTCAACTTAAGTTTGAAACCATTGATAAATCTCGTTTGTAGCCGAGGCCCGATCCCCCTAAATCCCCCTTAAGAAGGGGGACTTTGAATGCTTCTTGTTCCCCCCTTCTTAAGGGGGGCTAGGCAGGGTGGATTAATTGTCGAGAGGCTAAATCAAGGCTATGAAGGCTATTGACCGAGATTATGCGAGGCATTTAACAGGTTTATCTGGACCCGATAAATCAAAAAGTAACTCACTCAAATCTTCAA
>JANYGO010000069.1 GCA_025362325.1 Cyanobacteriota bacterium
GGACGCAGTGCTAGGGGCGAAAAGTTCTTGTCTGGAGAATGGCGATCGCACACCGAAATCTGGCAGCAAAACAGCCCTCTGTGGATTGACAGACAATGGCTAAAAGGCGGAAGCAAAATGCTCGAAAGTCCTCACGGCTTAGCCGGAAAACCCGTAGTCGCTACCCTCGCTTGGATCGGCGAACCCGTCACAGCGGTGATGGTGGAAAAAGTGCGAGCTTTACGGTGCGAAGAAACTATTTATCCTGGATCTTTAGGAGTTAATTTTGCTACGGGCGTTACTCGCATTCCCAACGGTTTGCTGTGCCGATATCGCGGTTCGTCCACCGCTGCTGCTAGAGACTGGTTTGTCAGCATTTGGCAATTGCTGCGCCCGTCTTTTTCTGAACGCCCTTGCTGTTTGCCCAGAGTTTGGATAAAATAGCATTCTCTTTTAGTTTTTGAGTTTCAGATACTTTCTCATCCCGCTCCAACAAATCAAATGCAATACGCGCCCCCAGCACAAGACATATAACTTCCGATTGACATTCCCGTGACAAATGTAGCCGATTTTTGCCCAAAATATGCGATCGACAAACACTCTTTTTCTGGTTCTCTGCTAAAGTCCAACAATAAAAGCATAAACCACCTTGACACAAACCTGATGTTAACACTATCGTTGGTTATGGGATGTAATTACCGATAATTTGTCGCCGCTGATAGTTGAACGTGAACAAATAATGCGATCGCCCTCACCAGAATAAAAATGCAACTCACCCCCCAAGAAAAAGACAAGCTGCTGATTTTCACCGCCGCCCTGCTAGCAGAGCGCCGGAAACAAAGAGGTTTAAAATTAAACTATCCAGAAGCACTAGCCTACATTTCAGCCGCCATTTTAGAAGGAGCAAGAGATGGCCTCACCGTCGCAGATTTAATGAGTTACGGGACAACTCTCCTGACGCGCGAAGATGTGATGGAAGGGATACCGGAAATGGTGCATGAAGTGCAAGTTGAGGCGACTTTTCCCGACGGAACTAAGTTGGTGACAGTTCACGATCCGATTCGTTAAATATTTAACCCCAGAGACTAGCAGGAGACAGATATGATTCCGGGAGAAATGATTGTTTCAGACGGTGAAATTGAGCTGAATGCCGATCGCCCAACAGTGCGACTGCTGGTAGCAAATACGGGCGATCGACCGATACAAGTCGGTTCCCACTATCACTTCTATGAGACAAACGAAGCCTTAGAATTCAATCGAGAACAAGCAAAAGGAATGCGGTTGGATATCCCTGCGGGTACAGCAGTCAGATTTGAACCGGGAGATGAAAGGGAAATTCAATTAGTGCCGTTTGTTGGTAGTCGTCAAGTATACGGCTTCAACTCAAAAGTGAACGGTAATCTGGATGCTGAACCATGAAAGCAGAAGAGAGTTCGTGAGTGGTAATTTTTTAGTCTGCAATTTTATAACAACTTATTTTTAAGTTAAAAATCGCTTCTAACCCGACGCCGGGAGAGTGACACAGCAATATCAAAACTTTTGATCTGCTTTCAGGATAAGTGCAGGAGTGCCTTTGTTTTGTCAGTTAATTCTCAGACTTTTGAGCGAGTTAAAATCGATTATTTGCGATCGACACTGGTTGTGAGAACCCCAAACATACACAGTAAAAGCGAGTGATGAACCCAAAATTAGTTGACCAGATCAAACAGATGTTGAAGCAGAGCTTGCTGGAAACATCGAGGCGTGTTTGGAGAACCCCGTTAGATCGGCGCACCAGCATCAAATTGCTAGACAACAGCATCGTCTACAAACAGCAGCACGAACCCATCAACATACCCGCATTAGCCTCAGTAAATAAAGTGCCTTCTCGGTTTTTTGCCACAGAAACAACCGTGTCTTTTGACCCGGATTATGTTTGGAAAATTTCGCAGAATGAACAAATAGATTCTCTCACTATTTGTACCTCTGGCAACACGTTGCTAAATAACAAATTGCTGTTAGACTTGGATTTTCGGATTAGCGGTGCGGGCATTTTGGAATGGCCTTACAAACCTCACCAAATTACCTATCCGCTGGTAGTTGCGCCTTGGTCGCATTTGTGGTGCAGTTATTACGATTACGTTATTTTTGTACTAGCTAAACTTTGTCGGATTGAGGAGGCTTTAGGTAAGGAAATTTGGCAAAAAGCCAAAATTTGTTATCCTCTGCGCCAGACAGCTTTTGAGTTAGGATTTATGACAAAACTCGGTATTCCTGAAAGTTCGCTAATCGACACTCGCGCTAGAGATACGGGATATCATGCAGAAAGCGTCGTGTTGGGAAACAATCAAGACTGGTATTTTCCCAGTCCTTACGATATAGAGCTTTTGCGGAAAAAATTCTGTCTTAAGGAAAATGTCAAGCCTTACAGAAAACTTTATGTGTCTAGAAGCGGACGGCGCAAGGTTAAAAATGAGGCGCAAGTACGAGAGGTGTTGAAAGAGTTTGATTTTGAAATATTGGAAGATATCTCGCGCACTGTGGATGAACAAATTCGCCTGTTTGCAGAAGCGCAGGTGGTTGTCGGCCCTCACGGCGCTGGTTTGACAAATTTGCTGTGGTGTCAGCCGGGAACAAAAGTATTAGAATTCTTGTATGGAGGGTACACTCCACCATTTTTCTATTATATTTCCCAGCTATTGGGATTAGAATACTATCGTATGGTTGATGACTGCGATGACTCGGAAGATTGGAGTTTGATTGGCATGGATATGACGGTGGATGTGGATGTTTTGAGAAGGGAAATTAATAAAATGCTGGATTCAGTTGACAGTTGACAGTTGACAGTTGACAGTTGACAATCATAAGGAAGAGGATTGAAGCAATGAATAGTCTGATTTTAATTTCTCGCCTTTAGGGGTTCCGGCTTTAAACCAATTCTTTCTGGTAATTTTATAGTGCGCCAAAATGTGCGAGCGCGCAAATATTGTAAATATTTGATAACTCAGATTGAGTAACTCTGGACATAGTATAATTAAAGTTAGCCTCAACTGCCAACTAAAAATTTATTAATATTAGGAGCGAGCATGAGTTACAGAATGGATCGCCGCGCTTACGCGGAAACCTTCGGGCCCACAACGGGCGATCGCGTGCGGTTAGCCGATACAGAATTATTTATAGAAGTTGAAAAAGACTTCACAACCTACGGGGATGAAGTTAAATTTGGCGGTGGCAAAGTCATTCGCGACGGCATGGGACAGTCGCCTATTTCTAATGCTGACGGTGCTGTTGACACGGTAATTACTAATGCTTTAATATTGGATTGGTGGGGAATTGTTAAGGCAGATGTTGGCATTAAAGACGGCAAAATTTACAAAATTGGTAAAGCCGGAAATCCTTACATTCAAGATAGGGTAGATATTATTATCGGGCCCGGTACAGAAGTAATTGCTGGTGAGGGAATGATTCTCACGGCGGGGGGAGTTGATACTCACATTCATTTTATTTGCCCGCAACAAATCGAAGTGGCGATCGCCTCTGGAGTCACTACGATGATCGGCGGCGGTACAGGCCCAGCAACGGGTACAAACGCTACAACTTGCACTCCGGGGCCTTGGCATATGTACAGAATGCTGCAAGCAGCCGATGCTTTCCCGGTGAATCTGGGGTTTTTAGGTAAGGGAAATAGCAGTCAACCTCAAGGATTAGTTGAGCAAGTTTTGGCTGGTGCAATGGGTTTGAAGCTTCACGAAGATTGGGGAACTACGCCAGCAACGATCGACAATTGTTTGAATGTAGCTGACGAGTACGACGTGCAAGTGGCAATTCACACCGATACTCTCAATGAAGCGGGATTTGTGGAAGCTACAATTGCTGCGTTTAAAAATCGCGCTATTCACACTTACCACACTGAAGGTGCAGGCGGCGGACACGCACCGGATATTATTAAAGTTTGCGGCCAAGCTAATGTTTTGCCTTCGTCTACTAACCCGACTCGCCCTTACACTGTCAATACTTTGGAAGAACATTTAGATATGTTGATGGTTTGCCACCATTTGGATCGGGGGATTCCTGAAGATGTGGCTTTTGCTGAGTCGAGAATTAGAAGGGAAACTATTGCGGCTGAGGATATTTTGCACGATTTGGGTGCGTTTAGCATGATTTCTTCGGACTCGCAAGCGATGGGAAGAGTTGGAGAGGTGATTATTCGGACTTGGCAAACTGCACATAAAATGAAGGTGCAAAGAGGTCATTTGGACGGGCAAGATGCCCGTTCCACAATAACAAGAGACGGGCAAGATGCCCGTTCCGCAAGTGGGGGGAATGATAATTTTCGGGCGAAGCGGTACATTGCAAAATATACGATTAATCCGGCGATTACTCACGGAATTAGTCAGTATGTGGGTTCGGCGGAAGAGGGTAAGTTGGCGGATTTGTGTTTGTGGCGGCCGGCGTTTTTTGGGGTGAAACCGGAACTGGTAATTAAGGGTGGGGCGATCGCCTACGGGCAGATGGGAGATGCTAATGCGAGCATTCCGACGCCGCAGCCGGTGCACATGAGGCCGATGTTTGGCAGTTTTGGCGGGGCGATTGGGGCGACTTGTCTGACGTTTGTCAGTCAGGCGGCGCGCGATCAAGATATTGCAGCACAGCTCGGTTTAGAAAAGCCAACTGTAGCAGTTTCGGGGACGCGGCAGATTAGTAAAAGAGATATGAAACTCAACGATTATTTGCCGCAGATGGAAGTCGATCCAGAAACCTATGAAGTAAGGGCGGACGGGGAATTGCTGACTTGCGAACCGGCAACTGTTTTGCCAATGGCGCAGAGATATTTTCTGTTTTGATATCAGATGAAGGAGGCGATCGAAATAGCGTCTGTATCAGATTGATGCGGACTGAAGTCCTCACGCTCGATCCTAGTTTATTATGGTCTTGGCTGGCGACAAGTTCTGGCGGCGGCATCTGACGCGGTGAAGTTTCCAGGTATTTGCCGTCGTGAATTAGCGGTACAACGTTCATCCGGTGAGGGCGGGTGTAGTAACGGTGCGTTGGTTCTGTCTTTTGCCGTTCTTGCAAGCTCTCGTTGGCAATCTTCTTGTGCAGTTTGACGATCGCATCCATTTCTCCGGAAAGCTGTTCAATTTTATTAAGTATCTTCCCAAACTTTTGAGCAAACAACGTGAGTGCGATCGCCCGCCCCCAGCTTTGAGCCAACACTCAAGTCCTTTCCGCTTCCCTTGGCTACACTTGGTATCAGGCTATGATTGACGGTTGGGAGCTTTTCAGAATCTAAATGCTAAACACAACCAACATAATTTCCAGCCTGCTGTTATTTATCCCAGTTTCCATCGCCGGACACTTTCTCGGCTGGGAATCCTCCACCATCTTTATCACCTCGGCCCTAGCCATTATCCCTTTAGCCGCCTGGATGGGCACGGCTACCGAAGAAATCGCCGTCGTCTTGGGCGCTAACTTGGGCGGTTTGCTGAACGCTACCTTCGGAAATGCCACAGAATTAATTATCGGCATCGTCGCCCTCAACGCCGGACTAATAGATGTTGTCAAAGCCAGCATCACCGGTTCAATTATCAGCAACTTACTGCTGGTGATGGGATTTGCGATGCTGCTAGGCGGCTTGCGCTACAAAGAACAAGAATTTCAGCCGACAGTCGCCCGGTTGAACGCTTCAGCGATGAACTTAGCCGTAATTGCCATTCTGGTGCCGACTGCTGTTGATGTCACCTCTATGGGCATCCCTGAGGAAACTATGCAGCAACTCTCTAGCGCTGTTTCTGTAGTCCTGATTCTCGTCTACGTGCTGACGCTGCTGTTTTCGATGAAAACCCACAGTTATCTGTACGATGCAGAGGGGGCAGATATAGAAATGCTCGAAGAATTAGCCGAAAGTAACTTAGCACCAGACAGTCCCGATCACAAGGTGAATCTGCCTTTGTGGATTGGGGTGCTGTTGGGCTGTACGCTCATGGTGGCGATCGAGTCAGAACTGCTGGTGGGTACTCTAGAAGAAGCGACGGCGCGTTTGGGGCTGACATCACTGTTTACCGGGGTAATTTTAGTGCCGATTATTGGCAACGCGGCCGAACACACGACGGCGGTGACGGTGGCGATGAAGAATAAAATGGATTTGTCGGTTGCTGTGGCTATGGGATCGAGTTTGCAAATTGCTTTGTTTGTGGCCCCGGTGTTGGTTTTGGCGGGTTTTATCCTGGGCAAACCCATGGATTTGGACTTCAATCCGTTTGAACTTGTAGCGGTGACGGTTTCGGTGCTGATCGCGAATTCTATCAGTTCTGATGGCAAGTCTAACTGGCTAGAAGGTACTTTGCTGTTGGCAGCTTATGCGGTTTTGGCCCTTGCGTTTTTCTTCCATCCGGTAATCGAGGGACTCGCTTAAAAGGCTAGAGAAGGAAGAGTTGACAGTCATCAGTCATCAGTCATCAGTCATCAGTCATCAGTCATCAGTCATCAGTCATCAGGAAAAGGCTGTCGGCAGATTGTTGTTCCCCTCTGGCACTCTCCCCCTCGCACTCTTCTCCTCTCTCCTGCTCTGTTACTTCTTCCTTCGTGAGTGGTCGTGGCGATCGTACAATTGAAATATGGCTCCTGTGAGTTATGGAAAAGGACAGGATGGGCACTGGCGAGCAAGACTTTAGTCAGTCTGCTGGACTTGTGCGATCCTTGTGAAGTTCAATCCCCGTACTCATCAGTGTTGTACTAGGTGTGCTACGATCGTCATAAGTTGAAAATTGAGCATAACTAGACAAAGTAAAAACTCGCACTCTGATTTTTGAGTACGTAGTTACACCGATCGGTGTTACCGTCTAGGAAAACTCGCATTTGAACAAAAACCGAACTAGATAAAGAAGACTGATCGAGTACGGTACGGCATACCGGAATTTACGCTTGAGGAGAAGACACCCATACTTTGGCTGGAGTAATCCAGTCGCAAGCAAGTGACTTCGCCCAACCAAGAATCTCAGTCACCAAGAGTGCTGAGAGTGTCAAAATCAAACTTGATAGAGCAACCTCAATCAGGGTTATGTGGCTTCGTGAGTTATTGCCTCAATCCCAAATGCCCGAATCCATCCGATCCAGCCAACTCAGGCAAATCCGCGTGTATCCACTGCGGGTCTGAACTTTTGTTGCAAGGTAGATATCGGCTAGTCGCGCCTCTCGGAGGCGGCGGCTTTGGCAGAACATTTGAAGTGGACGACAACGGCGCCCGAAGAGTGCTCAAAGTCCTCCTCAAAGAACATCCCAAAGCTGTAGAACTTTTTAAGCAAGAAGCTGACGTATTGGTCAGGCTGAGACATCCAGGTATTCCAAAAGTCGATCGCGACGGTTATTTTACATTTACGCCAGCTCACAGCACAGAGTTTTTTCACTGTCTGGTGATGGAGAAAATTGCTGGGGCAAATTTGCAAGACTGGCTGAAACATCGGGGCCGCCCGATCAGTCAAGAACAAGCTCTGAACTGGCTCAAACAACTGTCGGAAATTTTAGACCAAGTTCACCGACTCAACTATTTTCATCGGGATATTAAGCCGCACAATATTATGTGCAAGCCGAACGGGCAGTTAGTGCTGATTGACTTCGGGACTGCTCGGGAAGTGTCGGGGACTTATTTCGCTAAGGTGGGCCAGGGGCAAAATGTCACTGGCATTGTTTCCCCTGGCTACACGCCGCCGGAACAAACTAATGGCAAGGCTGTTCCGCAGTCGGATTTTTTTGCTCTGGGGCGCACTTTTGTTTATTTGTTGACTGGGAAGCCGCCGACTGCGTTTCCCGAGAACCCGCGTACGGGTAGATTAATGTGGCGCAAAGGAGCTCCTCAGGTTTCCGACCCCTTGGCTAATGTGATCGATTACCTGATGGCGCCTTTTCCAGGAAATCGACCTCAAAGTCCGCAGATGGTTTTGCAGTGCTTGGAGGAGATTAACCTCGACGGCGCAGAAACTCAGTTGCCGACTCAGTTGCCGACGACGGGGCAAACTAAAATTCGCGGAACTTCCGGAGGGCCTGGGGCGACGAAGCAAAGTTCCATGAACCGCCTCAGACCTCTGGATTCGGGCTTGAATAAGCCCGGGAAAGAGGCTTTTGATTGGAAAAATAAGCTGCTGGCGGGCACTGCTGTTTTGATGCTGGGTATTGGCGCGTCTCAAATTTACGGTTCGCTGCGTTACGGGGTGTTTCCGGCAAACCCGGTGTGGCTGCTTTCTAGTTTGCCTAGCAGTCAGTTTTTGGAAAGAAGTTTGGATAATGTCGGGAGTGTAAATGCGCTCGCCCTGTCGCCGGACGGTCAAACCTTGGTCAGCGCAAGCTTTGGGACGATTAGAATTTGGAATGTGAGGACGGGACTCCTGGTGCGGACTCCTCTCAATTTGGTGCATTCTAAAAAATCGGTCAACACGCTGGCGGTGAGCCCGAACAGCTCGATTTTGGCCAGCGGCGGCGACGACAATAATGTGATTTTGTGGGATTTGAAGACGGGGCGGCGGATGCGGACGATTTCGGCTCACAAAGCGCCCGTCAACGCGATCGCATTTAGCAGCGACGGTCAAACTCTGGCTAGCGGCAGTGATGACAAAACTGTTCGCTTGTGGAACGTCAGAACCGGCAGCAGGTTGCTGACTTTGATCGGCCACACCGCAGCAGTAAACGCGATCGCTTTGAGCAGGGACGGTCAAACTCTGGCTAGTGGCAGCGATGACAAAACTGTGCGTTTGTGGAATCTCGATACCGGAGAAGTCAGAAGAATTATCACAGGTCACGGGGGCGCGGTTAATGCTGTGGCTTTTAGCCCGAACGGCCAAGTTGTGGCTAGTGCTAGCAGCGACAAGATCCGTTTGTCGAACGTGCAAGACGGGAAAGGCACTCGCACTTTTAAAGGGCATTCGGGCTGGGTGAGGACGATCGCCTTTAGCCCGGACAGCAACAGTTTGATCAGCGGGGGCGGGGATATTATAGTTTGGGACTTGAAGACGGGAAAAGAAAGAAGCACTCTTTCAGGTCACACTCAGTTTGTCAATTCTGTTGCTATTGGCAGAGATAGCAAGACTTTGGTGAGCGGCAGTCCCGATCGTACTATTAAGATTTGGCGAATGCCATAGTCAGTTGACAGTTGACAGTTGGTGGTTGGCAGTTGGCAGTTGGCAGTTGGCAGTTGGCAGTTGGCAGTTGGTGGTTGGCAGTTGGCAGTAGTCAGTAGTGTCAGGTTTGCAGCGTACATTGTACAGCATTACTTTTTTTTACGAACCGCGTCCTTCGCGAAGGAAGAAAAGAGAGAGAAGAGAGACTGTATTACCAATGACCAATTACCAATTACCAATTACAAAATAATCAAGAGGTTGTGCAATGGGATTTGATATTATGTGAAAATTCCCCGCCCGTTTTGGGCGAATTCATCAACTGTTTGCTGGGATAATTTGTGAACGGCCATCGCTTGCAATACGTCCAAAGGCAATGTCAAATGATGGGCGCCGGCTAATAAAGTCTGCACTGCTTCTTCTGGGGATTTAATGCTAGCTGCCAAAATCTCTGTATTCGTTCTCTGCAACACGTTGGCCATATCCCGCACTAAGGCAAAACCGTCTCCGAGGAGTCGGGTGGCGCGATTCACGTAGGCGATCGCATATTTGGCGCCGGCTTCTGCGGCAACAACGGCCTGGGCGGCGCTGTAAATAGCTGTCACCGCACAAGGAATTTCCCCGGACAAATAGGCTACTGCTTGGAAGCCCGCCGCCGTTGCTGGAATTTTCAAAACTGTTTGTCGCCCGATCGCCTCAAAAGCGGCTTTTCCTTCTGCTACCATGCCATCAAAATCAGATGCCATTAGCTGATAGTACAGTTCCCCAGAAGTTAACTGTGCCAGTTGTTTGAGCGTCTCCTGGGGAGATAGCTCGCTTTTGGCCAAAAGTGTCGGATTAGTAGTAATTCCCGCTATCCATCCGAACTTGCTGGCCTCTGTGGCGTCGGCTATAATTGCAGTATCAACATAAATTGCCATCGGCTCTACACCTTCAGTTTCTTAATATTTTCCTGACGCTTGCTTTCAGCTTGAGATCGATCTCAGCGAAATTGATTCTTGAGCTTTAACAATATCAGAATCTCGGAAATATTACTGTTAAGTAAATATAACAATTCAGTGATGTGCATCAGTGACAGTAGTGCGAGTTTTGAATTATTGAGTTTTGATAAATTTCACAAAATTTTTGTAAAGAAACCTGGTTGATGAGGGGAAGTGGGTAAGTGTTCTTGAAGATAGCTTATAACTGAACTCAAAACTTTGAAGTCAGTTGGTAACTGCGATTGTCGGGTAGATAAAAATTGACTTCCCAAATCCCGGATACACTTAGCTTACATTTGTAGTAAGTGTTATAGCAACCGCCACATCGGTGAGGACATAAATAACCGGAATGAATAGAGCCGATACCCGTACGGAATCAATGGTTTGATTCGGGTTATGCAACTGTCGAGCGGTCCACTGTCAACTGTCAACTGCTATATGTATGCAATCACTCAAGGAGGTGACTCAGAAATGACCGCAGAACAAAATCAGCAGCAACAAGTCAGCCTTGAGGCATTTTCTGAACAAGCGCAATCGGAAAAAGCAGCAGCAATCGCTGACGAATTCTCGGTAAATGTTAAGTTTGAAACTCTATCTCAAACGGTTGAAAATAACGAAAAAGACCGTTTGAAGGCTCTAGCCCGCTTGATGATGGTGAGCCTAACTTGGTCGCTGGCTGGGCTTTCTAAACCCAAGTAAGTTAGGGATCGCTACCGCAACGGGCGAGTTATGAGTTGTGAGTTGCGTTGGGAATTTTGTTAGCAGAAGGAAGAAGGAAGAAGGAAGAAGGAAGAAGGAAGAAGGAAGAAGGAAGAAGCAATCGACCGCATGGGCTTCAGGAATTAAGAACGTCTTAACCATCGGGCGCGGTTGCTATCACTCAAAACTGACAACTCTTGGACTTACATGATGTCCGGTTAGTTCTCGGAAAACCCGTTTGTAGTGAGGACTTTAGTCCTCTTTTTAAGGACTACTTAATATTTTCAGAACCAACGGCTTCAGAAATTGAATTAAATCCTTTTTCTTCTAACTTTTGTAGCAAACCTTGGAGAATGCGGCGCACCATCCAAGGCCCTTCGTAAACCCAACCGGTGTAGACTTGAATTAAACTGGCACCGGCGGCGATTTTTTCCCAAGCATCTTCGGCGTTGAAAATGCCGCCTACTCCAATTATTGGCAATTCGCCTTTTGTATATTGCCAAATAAATCGGATGACTTGTGTCGATCGCTCTTGCACTGGAAGCCCGCTAATTCCGCCTGCTTCTTCGCTGATGGGTTTGCCAGTTTCTGGCAATATTTGGGTTTTCAATCCGTCGCGGCGGATGGTGGTGTTTGTGGCGATAATTCCTGCTAGTTGGTAGGTTTTTGCTATGTCGAGGATGGAGGCGATCGCTTCTGGTTCCAAATCTGGTGCAATTTTGACTAAAATTGGCTTGATTCCTTGATTTTCTTGTTGCAAAATTTCCAAAATTGTGCTAAGCCCCGCAGCATCTTGGAGCGATCGCAATCCCGGCGTATTGGGAGAGGAAACATTGACTACAAAATAGTCGCCCCAATCTTTGAGCAGCTTAAAACTCTCCAAATAGTCGGCTGCGGCCTGCTCTAACGGTGTTACCTTAGATTTACCGAGATTGATCCCGATCGGGAATGGAGACTGAGACATGGGTCGCTTGGCATCGAAGCTTGAATTTTTCTGTGCAGCCTGAAACCGGGCTGCCATTGCCGCGGCTCCTTGATTGTTAAATCCCATGCGGTTGAGGGCAGCACTGTCATCCGTCAAGCGAAACAAGCGAGGTTGGGGATTTCCGGGCTGCGGTTGCGACGTGACAGTGCCGAGTTCGGCAAAGCCAAAGCCAAAATTTGCCCAAATGTCTGCTGCTACGCCATTTTTATCAAATCCTGCGGCTAAGCCGACAGGATTTTTAAAGCTCAGTCCCCACTTCGATTGTTCGAGGCGAGAATCTTGTACTCCCAAAGATTTCTGCAATCGCGAGAGTATCTGGCTGGTTGCGGGGTTTGACTGGGTTCTGGCTGCGAGTTCGAGAACTTGAAGAGTGCGGTTGTGCAGCCACTCGGCATCGGTTTTCAATACCGAAAATAACAGCGACCGCACACTTGATTGATAAATATCCAATGACTTGTCCTGGGGCAATTGACAAATGAGCAGACCTGTTGATTTTAGATTTTATATTTGCTCCACAGATGCATCTGGGAAATAAAACAAAAGTCTAAAATTTTGGGTTAGCGACGACAGAAGTTTGAAAGCAAGTATCGGTTTTTGGGCGGGGTTAATAAAAATATTCAGGAGGAGACTGGAAAGGTGAGATTTTTTTTCAACTTCGATCGACTTTATTCAATGTTTGAGAGTGAATGAGAAGTGAGACGATTATATTATAAGTTGATTCTTTCATTTTTTAATTTTTAATTTGGTAATTGGAAATTGGACAAAGGTGCGGGGAAGCTTGGAAATGGGGCAGCAGCAAAGACCGAAGGATTTAGACGAACAAATCGTGGCCATGGAGCGCGTTCTCCAGACTCTCCGAGAAGAGGAGAATGTCGAAGTGCTGCTGGAAACCACGCTCGGTTACTTGCAAGCGGAATTTGATTGGCGCTTGATTTGGATCGGGTTGTACGATCGACAGGCGCACCGATTGTTCGGAAAAGGCGGCATGACTCCTAACGGCGATTTGTCTTTTCTCAAACAGCGGTTTGCTCTGAGTCCGGGGGATTTGCTGGAACAAGTGGTGATTCAACTGCGGCCGGTGGGAGTCCCGGATTTGCGATCGGAAAACAGGGCCGGAGAATGGCGCAAAGCAGCTCAAACTTTCAATATTCAAGGCACGACTCTGTTTCCGCTGCGCTACAAAGACCGCTGCTACGGCGTGATTTTGCTCGGGACTGAGGTGTGGGGAGCGTCGCCAAATTCGGGGGAGAAAACGCAGTTGGCGATCATATTTGGAGCGCTGGCAACTGCTCTTTATCAAATAGAAAAAGATTGGCAGCGACAACAAGTCAAACACCCGGACGAGTCTTTGTTAGCGCTGATTTCGCAGTTGCGGGAACTGCGATCGCTCGACCAATACTTGGAAGCGGTAGTCGAACAAGCCCATGAATTTATTGAGCCGACGCGCACCAATGTTTATTGGTTCGAGCGAGAGCGGCGCTATTTTTGGCGCCGAGTCAGCAACCGCCAAGTTGCTCCGGGTTTGGGCCTGATCCGACCGGCTTCGGGCATCACTGTCCAAGACTTGGGAGAATTTTATCAGGCTTTGGCGAGGGAAGAAATCGTTTGGATCGGTGAATCTCACAGTTCTCTGAAAACTGAGCTGACGGGGCGGTTGATGCAGCAAATCCGCGCTCGCTCTCTGTTGGCGGCGCCGATTGTTTTAGAAGGGGAATTGTTGGGATTTTTGGCAGTGGAAGCCGGCGATCCCCGGATTTGGCAAGATAATGAAAAACATTACCTGCGGGGAGCGGCGCAGTTAGTGGCTCTGACGGCTCCTCTGTCGGAGATGGAGGAGAGGATTCAGCAAATTGAGCTCGATCGAGATTTAACTGCTGGCATCGCTCGCGCCATCTACAGCGATGCTGACTGGGAGGCGACTTTGAAAAATACGGCCGAGCAGTTGTGCTCTCGGCTCAAATGCGAATACTTTTTGCTGTTACTGTATGGCGAAGAACAAAATCGCTTGGAAATTGTCTGCCAAAATCTGCCCCGCAACCGCAGGCCAGTACCCTCCCCACTGGGGGCTCTCGATGCGGCTGACGTGGGGCTGCTGGACGATCGCGCGGAACCTCTGGCGATCGAAAATTGGGAGGAAGACGGGCGGTTGGGGGCTTGGCGGGAAGTGCTGGGGGAAGCGGGGGTGCGATCGCTTTTGGCGTCGAACACTGGCGGCAAAAAGGAAGCCGGAGAAAACCCAAATCGCAAATCGCAAATCGCAAATCGCAAATCGATCGAGGGTTTGCTGGTTGTCGGGCACAGTGCAACTCGCACTTGGAGGCGCGCGGAACGAGAATTAGTTCGGGTAGTCAGCCAGCAGCTAGGATTGATCTTGCACTCATGGCAGCAGAGTTCGGAAATTGAGAAATATCAGCAATTTGAGCGATCGATCAAATCGGGTTTGGCGCTGTTGCACCATTCTCGTGAGGAGCAATCAGGACAACAGATATCTGCTGCTTCGCCAAGGATGTTCCCAGAGTTGCCGCTAGAAAATCTCGATCGCAACTTTGCCCAACACGTTTCTCTGACAATGAACAGTCCTTTAGTCGCCGTAATTACCTGGAATCCCGGCCAGGAGTCGGGTTCAATCTCCGCGGCGGTAGCTGCCAATCCCGTATTTGCGCTCAATCCCGAGGCTGTGATTCCTGTCCAAACAGATCCTTTGATCCAACAAACCCTGGTGGTTAACGGCGTGCTGCAACAGAGCATGAGCGAACTGCCGCTGGCGACGAAGCGGTGGCTGCGCAGTCCGGGAATTGGCGAGATTCTGGCGGTGGCGCTGCGGACGGCCCCAGAACACGCTCCTGTGGGCATTGTGGTGGTTGCGGACGCTCAGGGGCGCCAGTGGTCGGAGTTGTCGGTGAATTTACTGAGTTCGATGGTGTCTCAGTTGGCTTGGTGGCGCAGGTATTTGGCGGTGCAATCGGCCCAGGAGTCGCAGCGATTGGATCTGGAGCTGCTCAACTGGTACAAGCAGCGCCGTTTTGAGGATTTTTACCGGACTGTGGGAGCGGGGGTGAAGGAGTTGGGGGAGTTGAGCCAGTCGATTTTGCAGTCGGCGAAGGAACAAAAGGATGCTCTGAAAACTTTGCGCTACCAACAGGTTTTGCGGCAAATTGGCAATGCTTTGGGGTCAATTCATTTGGTGCTGAAACAGGAACAGTGGCGGCTGCAATTCGCACAAGATGCGGTGCCTGTGAGCGCTTGGTTGAGGCGATCGCTCGATCGCACGGCCCCCCTGGTCAAACAGTCGGAAATCTTGCTGGAAGTGAACAGAGAGACTGCTGTGTCGCTGCCTGCGGGTCAGACTTTGAGCGTCAAAGGCGACAGCATCAAGCTGGATTTGATCCTGTGCGAATTGCTGGCCCTGGCTTGCAGGCGCTCTGGAGTTGGCGACAAGATTGAGATTCGCTCGGTGCTTTTGGGGGAAGATTTGCTAGAGTTGTCTGTGATTGATAGCGGCCGAAAGTGCGATCGACAGTTACTTGCTGCTTTCAACGGCGGTTCCGGGCCGGATATACTGGCCGTGGTCTCAAATAGGTCGATCGTCCAAAATCTCTTAATTTGTCAGCGAGCAGTACGCTTAATGGGGGGAGACTTTTCCTTAGAAATGTTACAAAATAATTTAATTGTGGTTCGTTTAGTCCTGCCGCTAGCTACGTCTTAAAATTCTGTAGTGGCGAGTTCACTCCTACTTATAATTGTTCTAGAGTCAGGAGCCGGGAAAATTTTGAGTCTGTAGTTAATAAAATATCCATTCATGTCCGGTGGATTATCATCACAAAAACCGTTCGTAGTGCGTCCTGGTGTCCGCTTTCATGCGGACTGAAGTCCGCACTACAAACCTATGGCACGTGCGGTTAATCGATCGAACGCGATATCAGCCTGCTCCGCACGCTACTAACTAAACCGACGGAGTAACAGTTGCCGCCACATCCGAACTCGGGAAAAACCTGTCAGTAATCCAAGCAGTTAGAATATGAGAAAGCAATCCCATCGGCCCAGCAAACAAACATAAAGCCAAAGAATGAACCGTCCAAACTCCTGTCCGCTGTCCTTCCAAATAAATCCAGCGCCCTACAAACAAATCCATCACTAAAAAATGAATCCATCCCGTAGCCGCCGCCGTTTCCTCTCCCAGAAACTTAGCAATATCTGCTAGCTTGGGATTCGACAAAGCCGCCGCATTTTCTGGAGTCAGACTGCTACCAAACAAATATATGTACAACACGGCTAGCACGGCAAACGGAATCAAGGAATTCATCACTTTTCGGGTAATTCCCCAGTTGGGCAATAAAATCATAATTGCCCAGAAAGGCAAAACGAACAGATTACCTGCATTGAAGATTAGTTCGGGCGTCATAGTTGGCTCTTGGCTCCTGCGAATGAATGCGATCGAGGCTGTTAATATTACTTTACACAACTTTTGCTAAGATTTATCCAAATCAGCCAAAAACCTAATTCACAAATTCAATAAAATTGCTATACTTATCGCAAATCTAGAACTTACACATGGGTGGCAACCCAGCGGGTTTTTCATCAAAAAACCCGTTACAGCCAGCCAAAATCGTAAAAAACCCGGCTTTTTTGGTATTGCTGCCTCTACGAACGAAATTTAAAATCGCCCAGATAAAATCGCATGACAGCAAATTATCATAACTTTGCCGATTGGTGCCAGCACAAAGAAAATATCTCTCTCGGCGCCAAACATACTGTAGAAATACTGTTGCAAATATCCGAAAGTGCCGAGTGCGATCGAGCCAACGAACTGCTTTCTAGTATAACTGAACTCAACCTCAAACAACTGCAACTTACTGATATCAGTCCCCTCTCATCTTTCACTCAACTTACCAGTCTCATCCTCGACGGCAATCAAATATCCGATCTCGCTCCCCTGCAATCTTTAACCAAGCTGAAAACTCTGGTGATGGATGTCAATCAAATATCAGATATCAGCCCGCTTTCATCTCTCACAAATCTGACTAGACTCGTTCTCGATACCAATCAAATATCAGACATCACTCCCCTGGCGCCTCTAAGTAATCTTGCCGAACTTGTCTTGTTTGACAACCAAATTTCTGACATCACTTCAGTGCAAGCGTTAACTAACTTAAAGGCGCTGATCCTCTATAAAAATCAAATTACCGATCTCGCTCCTCTGGCAAAGCTAACTGAACTTCAGACACTCTATCTTTACAAGAATCAAATATCAGATATCAGCCCGCTGGCTGACTTGAAAAATCTCAGTACGCTGTTTCTGTTCGAGAATCAAATATCTGACATAACTCCGCTGAAATCCCTAACAAACTTAAAGAAATTGGTTTTATTTGAAAACAAGATATCCGATATTAGTCCTTTGGCATATCTAACTAATTTAGTTGAACTCAACCTCGGTAACAATCAAATCTCAGATATCAGTCCGCTGAAATCGTTAACTAATTTAACTCAACTTTATCTGTTCAATAATCCGATTGCCGATAGCAGCGCGCTGCAAGCTTTGAATAACTTATTTTTGCTCGATTTGTACAACAATCAAATCTCTGATATCAGTTACCTGCAATCTTTGCAAAAGTTAACGACGCTGGACTTGCGCGGCAATCCGATTGTTGATAAGATTTGTCCGGTCAATCCTGAATCAATCTGTCGGTTTTAATTCTTAAGCTGGTGGCGAAATCTGGGTGTGTATGATAAGCTATCCAACGTCAGTATCAGGAGAAAGTGATGAGCGCACACGATGCTTTGATGTTAGGATTGCTGCTGTTGCCCGGTTTGGCCTTGTCGATCGCAATTATGGGCAGTTTTGCCGCTGGTGGATAAACGGTTTGTAGTGAGGACTAAAGTCCTCTTCAAAATTATAAGAGGACTAAAGTCCTCACTACAAACCAGTCGATAAGAGGACTAAAGTGCTTACTACAAACCAGTCGTTAAGAGGACTAAAGTCCTTACTACAAACCAGTCGATAAGAGGACTAAAGTCCTTACTACAAACCTGTTGCCGCTAATTTACAGAAATTGTGCTGTCACATCGGAATTTACCAGGGTATTGGCGCACAAAATACCCGATGCTGCGACGGCGGGAACGCCGATTCCGGGCATGGTGCTGTCTCCCACCCGATACAAGCCTTCGATCGGGGTTTGCGGCCCGGGAAATGTGCCTTTTCCGGCGGCGATTGCAGGCCCGTAGGTTCCTTGATAGCGGTGCAAATATCGGGCGTGGGTTAGGGGTGTGCCGATCGACTCCAGGACTATTCGCGATCGCAAATCCGGTATAATTTTTTCTAAAGCTTTAAACAGAGATTGCGCTCGCCCTTGTTTTCTTTCCTGATAACCGTCGCCGTACTCCCAACCTGCGTAAGGTTCCAATGTATAAGCGTGAATCGCGTGATGTCCGGGCGGCGCGAGATTTGCATCCCACACTGTCGGAATCGAAATCATGCAGGTATTTCCGGGTACTGTAATGTCAATCTTGCTGTCATGAACGACGACGTGGTGGCCGGTCAACCCTTCAAGTCCTTCGGCTTTAATTCCTAAATGCAGGTGCATAAAACTGTCTACTGCGGGCATCGATAAGGCGGTTTTTCGGTAGCTTGTCGGCAAATCTTCAGGCCGCAGTAACTTTGTATAAGTATCCCAGATGGTGGCATTGGAAATGACAATTGGGGCGCGAATAGTTTCGCCATTTTGCAAGCGAACTCCCGTAGTTTTGCCGGATTCAACTAATATTTGCTCGACGGGAGTTCCCAATCGCAACTTTCCGCCCCAGCGCTGCAAGCCTCGAACTAATGCATCGACGATCGCACCGCTGCCTCCTACAGGATATTCGATCGCCGCTCGCGATCGTTCGCCGATCATAAAAGCGATTTCTGGCGCGACAGTTCCGTGCGCTTTCAAGCCCGATAGCAAAAAGCACTCCAAATCGATCAAACGCCGCACCCAAGGGTCTTGTACGTCCCGATCCATCAAGGTACCGGCCGAACTGGCGATCGCCCCCAATGACGGTAACAGCTTCAGCAAAGCTGGCGAGTACCGAGACAGCAACACAGGTATCAACTGCCAGTCGCATCTCAACGCTAAAGCCGGAATCCCACGCAAAGCTTCATACAAAACTAATAAATTTTGTTGAAATTGCTGCAATTCTACAGCGCCTTGCGGTGCGAATTCAGCTACAGCATCTAAGTAATTTCTCGCATTAGCATAAACTGGTAAACTTCCCTCAGGAAAATGGTAATGCCCCAGCGGGTCGTAGGCAATTGCTGCGATCGATTCATCCAAAATATTCAAAACTTGCCGCAAAGGATTCAACGACTGGCGATCGGTCAAACCGCAATAAAAAGAAGGCCCCGAATCAAAGTGAAATCCCCGGCGCCAAAAGCTGTGAGCAGCCCCGCCCGCTATGGTGTGGCTCTCGCAGACGAGTACCCGCTTGCCGTAGCGAGCCAGCATCGAACCCGCCACTAAGCCGCCAATGCCGCTGCCAATTACGATCGCATCAAAGTCTTGCATTTATCAAATGTGGTATAATTGTATTATTTATTGCTGACTGTGGGCAGGGTATTTTTTGGGGAGGAAAACTATGAAAGCTTTATCTATTTTAGATGAAGTTGTAGGCGAATTAGAACAAGATGTCAATCTCTCGCGCATTAAAAAAATATTATTTTTTGCTTGTAAAGAGTGTTGGGAAAACGATCCGGCCCAACTCGCCAGCGCAGAGCTAGGGAAATTAATCGAAGAACTCTGCGCTAAATATAGCAGGTTAGAAGATATTGAAACTGTTTTAAACAGTATAGTTGCCAAGGTCAATAAAAAAACAGAGTACGCTTTAGTGGCAGATCAAATCGTCTGCCAACTGAGCCGGCTTTACGAATACGAAGATTTCACAAAATTAGAAACAAACATATCTAATTTTGGCGGATACGAAGCACCTGCATTTGATGACCACTTCAGTTCGGAACTGCCAGCAGGGGAATCGAACGAAAGAGATCCCGGAAATCTATTTGATGTCCGAGAAAAAATTTTACAGCAAACAAATCCGCTGAGAGCGAAAATTCTCATTTTTTCTACTCTTTATCACGAGTTCACTTTTAGCGATCGCGACTGGCTACTGTTAAAAACTCAAGAACTTGACAATCTGCTGCGCCAACTTTTTAATGTCTGCGGCAGCCTAGCCGAACTCGAAACTCAGCTTTACAGAACTGCCGGCAATCTCGACAACACAGACGAATGCGACCAAGCCGCTAGCGTGATTATCAAAGCAATGAATCCTTGTTACGCAAAGTTGCAACAGGAAGAACGCGATCGAGCCGAAGATTCGGCTACCGAAGATTCGGCTACCGAAGATTGCGATCAGACGCATTTAAACAGTGTTTACGGAGAGAGCCAGCAAGTTGACAGACGCAGCGATTATTTTGAGGCGGGCGATATTACTCACATCATTCAAGCTGCTCCGACTCACTATCATTATGACCCCCAAAAGAGTTACTTAGTGCCGGACACGGTAGAAAATATACAGTTTAAAGAACCCGAAACCAGCAGCAATAATTATCCGACCGATTTCAGACAGGAATTGGTAGAAACATTCCCAGTCCCAGTCACAGAAATGCCGACTATTATAGAAACTTTAAACCCGGCAGCTCCTGTTACTATAAATATTAGCGATTCCATCAAACGCAAGTTGGGACTGGAAGAAGAAAGGAAAGGATTAGTTAGTCAAAGTGCTAACTCCGCAATTGCGCAAATAGAAAAGATATTTAGCGAGTTAGAAGCGGGTTTGAATGGTAAATTTTCTACAGAAAGTCCAGAGGAGCGTTTGTACGGAAAATATAAAAATCTCAGAGATTATCTAGGAAAAGTTCAGGGATTTACAGGCAAATTAATGGAAATCATGAGCGAACTGGAGTCAAAACAAAGCGGGCGCTCTCCTTCTGAAACCCAGGAGAATATTGCAGAAAATATTTCAGCAACACCGCAGCAAAACTCTACCCATAAAGCCAATCAGTATCAGCTCGTGGAAATGGCAAAACAAGGCAAACCAAAGGCGATCGCCCTATTGATCAATCAATTGTTACACCCTAAGGGAATTACTGCTACAGCCGGATTTAAAGACGGTTGGCTCCACGTCATTCTGGAGTCTGCCGAAGTACCAAGCCAACAGGATACAGCTACATACATTCACAAAAAACTGTGTACTTTAAAATCACAATTTCTTACTCACGTGAAAATTCACGGGCGGCAGTTAGACAACAAAACAGTCGCTTGGACTCAAGAATTTGTGAATCAAACTCATTAAATGTCCAGATTCCTGTCTGGGAAACACAAACTTTTGTCCCTATCTAAGAGACCATGAATGCCAAAAATTTCTAAATAGTAAGTAAATTTTGCCCAGTAATTACAAAAAAATAAAATATGAATGCCAGCGAAATTTTAAGGCGATATACATCAGGAGAACTAGATTTTCAAGGTATGAATCTTAGAGGCGTCTACCTGAGCGGTGCCGATTTAATAGGCGTCAATTTAAGCAGCGCTGACCTCTGGGGTGCAAACTTAACGATGTCGTACCTGAGCAGAATTAACCTTCAGCGCGCCAATTTAACTAATGCTAAGTTGTGCGGTGCTAACTTAAACCAGGCAAACTTGAGCGGAGCAAATTTGTCCGATGCAGACTTCCACGGAGCTACTTTGCAAGGTGCAGACTTTCGCAAAGCCAACATCTCTTTGGCAGTTTTTATCGATGCAAATTTGTCCGATACAGATATGCGAGGCGTCAATTTACAAGGTGCAGATATGCGAGGCGCCTGCTTGCGCGGTGCAAATTTGCGCAAGGAGCAGCGGATTTTTGAGAGTGCAAACTTGCGGGGTGCAAATTTGCAAGGTGCAGATATGCGCGGCGTCAATTTGCAAGGTGCAGATTTAACTAAAGCTAATCTCAGTCAAGCGAATTTGACTGAAGCATCTCTGCGGGAAGCAAATTTGACTCAGGCAAATTTGAGCGAAGCTGTTTTACATGGCATATTTTTGACCGAAGCAACTTTGGTAGAAACAAATTTTTCCTGGGCTGTCATGACAAATGCCAGGTTGGAAAGAGCTGTGTTAATTGATGCTGAATTGGCTGGCGCTAACTTGCGCGGTGCATTTCTTGCTGATGTTAAGTTGAGCAATGCTAATTTAGTGATGGCTGACTTGAGTAGATCTAATTTGGTGCGGGCTGATTTGAGTAAAGCTAATTTTAATCAGGCAAATTTGAGTGAAGCTGATTTGACTGATGCTTACCTGGCTAGAACTGATTTGCGGGATGCTATTTTGCACCGCACAACTTTGATTAGGGCTGATTTGAGCACTGCTAATTTAGCGGGAGCTCAATTGCGAGGTACGATTATGCCCAATGGAGAATTGCACGGGTAAAACCATATTAAATTTTAGATCTGAGATTTTAGATCTGAGATTGAGGAATCACTGTAGTGCGATCGATTAATCAGCAACTATCGGACAGTTTGATTTATGCTAATTCAGAAGATCCTTCAAGAAATACAAGACATCCCGGAAGATAAACTCGCAGAAATCTATGATTTGATTCACTACTTTCGCCTCGGATTAGGACCAGAACAGCCACAGCCCCGCACCCCTGGTTTACTGACAGGACAACTCGGTGATGCTTTTTTTGAACCGCTACCATTCGAGGAACTCGAACAATGGGAATAAGCTACCTGATCGACACCCATATCCTGCTGTGGTGGCTCTTTAGATGGACGCGGATGGACGCGGATGGGGTAAAGGGTGTACTTTTGATGGTAATAGCAATCTATCTGAGTCTGTTTGTGCTAATCTTAAAAGGCGATCGACATTACTAACAGTTTTTAATGCTTTATGTCTAAGCAATCAGTCATTACAGAACATATTGAAATTACGCCCGGAGTGCTTGGCGGTAAGCCGCGCATTGCTGGTCATAGAATTGCAGTAGCACAAATTGCACAGATGTATCTGAAGATGGGAGAATCCATAGAAGACATTGCTAGGGATTATAATTTATCGCTAGCGTCGGTTCATGCAGCAATGGTTTACTATTACGATCATCAAGAAGAAATTGACCACCGTACTGCGATGGGAGATGCTTTTGTTGAAGAGTTGAAGCGTAACAGTCCACCCTCTCCTCTGCAGGAAAAATTGAGGGCAATTAGAGGTGAGTGAACGCATTCGCTTTCATTTGGATGAGAATGTTAAATCGGCTGTGGCGCGAGAGTTACGCCGACGATTAATTGATGTTACAACAACTATTGAGGCCCGATTGCTTGCTCAGAGTGACGAATTGCAGTTAGCATTTATCTGTGCACAAAAGCGGGTAATTAGGACTCACGATGATGATTTTTTAACGATCGCTAGTCTTAGCAGCGAGCATCCAGGTATTGCTTATTGTAAGCAGGGGACTCGTTCGATCGGACAAATCATTGAAGGTCTAGTTTTGATTTATGAAGTGTACAAGCCTGACGAAATGGTTGGGCGTGTTGAGTTTTTGTGAGAAATGGTAAGGTCGATTCACGCTCGGGATAGCTTCGCTTCACGCCCTTTTGAACCGCTGATACACGCTGATGGACGCGGATGCGGGAAAGGGCGATTCACGATCGGGATAGCTACAGATCGCACTTTATGAAAATTTCCAAGCGATCGAGCTTATGAAAGTCTCCGTTTTGACTATAATAGTATTATTTTTGAATCATACCTAAGAAAATATCATGCCAACAACAGTAAGCGTAGAACACATTGAAATGACACCGGGAATGCGCGGCGGGAAACCCCGAATAGCTGGGACGAGAATCGCCGTAGAAGATGTGATGGTGATGCACCTAAAAATGGGTTATTCTCTTTTAGAAATTGCCACTAAGTACGATTTGCTTGTCGCCGCCGTTTATGACGCTATGGCTTATTATTACGATCATCGCCAAGAGATTGACAGAGAACTGGCAGAAAATGATGTTTTTGTGGATGAATTTATGCGTCAAAATCCCGGTAGGTTACAAGCAAAAATCAAGGAATTAAAAGGTGATTCTGAGAATTATGTTTCATTTAGATGAGCATATCGATCGTGACCTTGCTAGGGCGTTACGTCTCTATGGTATTGATGTGACGACAACGGTTGAAGCAGGATTAAGGACTAAGATGGATGAGCAGCAGTGGTTGTTTATTCAACAAAAGCAGCGAGTGCTTGTTACTCAAGATCGAGATTTTCTAGTTATGGCTGGTATGAGTAACAATCATCCTGGTGTGGCTTACTTTAAACAGGGGAGTCGTTCGCTCGGACAAGTAATAGAAACTTTGATTTTGCTCTAGGAAATTTACACATCTGAAGATATGGTCGGAATGGTAGAGTATTTGTGAGCGGGAAGGGCGCACTTTTGAACCGCATATCCACGCGGATGGATGCGAATGGGGGAAAGGTCGATCGCTCTTTTTGACGGAAGGGCGATCGCTCTTTTGAACCGCAGATATACGCGGATGGGGGAAAGGGCGATCGCTCTTTTTGAGGAAATGGCGATTCCCTAGGGAATAGCTAAGCTCGCGCGTACTTTTGAACCGCAGAAGTCGGCTGATGGATGTGGATGAATGAAGGGATATCGCTTTGGAAAATAAATCAACTATAATTACTAAAATAAAGATAAACTGCACTTTATCTATAATCAGATTATGACTGTTATTGAACAAATTTACGCGATCGTCAAAACCCTTCCCCAAGACCAAGCGAGCGAAATTCTCACTTTCGCTGAGTTTATTCGTGCCAAGTACCTGAATGCCCACCAATCCACCGATACAGTAGACTCTTTAACTTCTTGGCAGGAATTGGTTTATTCCCTCGCTGGAACGTGGGCAGAAGATTTTCCTACTTTGGAGGAGATTCGTACCGAGTCGGGGGAAGACATTTTGCGGGAGAGCTTTTAGATGTACGTTTTGGATACAAACACGCTAATTTACTACTTCAAAGGACAAGGACAAGTTGTCCAAAACTTTGCCAATGTATCTCCTGAAGAAATTTGCATTTCTACGATCGTCCTATTTGAATTACAAGTCGGTATTGCTAAATCTACTTCGCCTGCAAAACGTACCCAACAACTTCAGCAACTTTTGAGCCGAGTTAATCTTGTTCCTTTCGATCGCGATTCTGCTGTTGCTGCGGCCACAATTCGCGCTCAGTTGGAGCAACAAGGTACTCCCATTGGCCCGATGGATGTTTTGATTGCAGGGACAGCCGTATCGCTGCAAGGGACTCTTGTTACCCACAATGTCAAGGAGTTTTCGAGAGTTTCAGGACTTGTGATCGCGGATTGGTATTGAATATGAGTCATCAAGTGTGGCTTGTATTTGCTCGATCGCTCGATACAGTAAATCCAGTAGAGGAGATGAGATGAGCAGATCGCTCTTTTGAACCGCAGATGCACGTTGATGGACGCGGATGGGGGAACGGGCGAGATCTCTTTTTGACGTAAGGTCGATCGCGCTTTTGAACCGCAGATACACGTTGATGGACGCGGATGGGGGTAAGGGCGAGATCTCTTTTTGACGTAAGGGCGATCGCTCTTTTTTAACCACAAATAGGAGTGGGTTGAGTGCGTGGCTTGAGTGATTTTGAGATTATTTCCCTTCCACTTTCAGCCTGCTTCTTCTGCCAATCTGCAAACATGGCATCCAAGTCGTAGTTGAAGGACTTGGCGTGTTCTTCACGAATTCGGTGGATTTTTTCCACGATCTCATCTTGCCACATGAATTAACCTTCTAGTAGTTCGTAAGGCGTACACAATATCGGTAATTGGTATCCCAAATTAAGACTAATTTCTGCTTTATGGTGGAAAGTAGCGATAAATATCTTTCCGGTGGAGAACCCTCACAAAAGTAACAGTTTCGCCATCAAAATAAAAACCGATTCGATAGTCACCCACTCGCAATCGATAGGCATTGTCATCGCCTTTTAATTTTTTTAAGTTAATAATTGTCTGTAAATCGGTAACGTTGGGAATTTCCTCAAAAACGATCGCTTTGACTTGCTCGAAGACAGGCGCACTTTTAAGAGCTTTTAAATCCTTTAAAAAACTCGGCAGATATTCAACTTTCATTCTTTTTCCAGTTCGGCTAGTGCTTCCTGCAAACTTAACGACTTTTCATCTTTTACTTCGCGCATAGCTTGGAGAAGTCCCCTATCTTCGATCGCCTCTAGGAGATATTGATAGTCGGTATAGTTGAGAATGACTTGACTGATGTTGCCTTCGGTATCGAATATTAATTCTTTGGCAAGTGGATAGTCTTCTATTTTCATAGCTTTTGTCAGTAAAGCT
>JANYGO010000070.1 GCA_025362325.1 Cyanobacteriota bacterium
TCTGCTGTTTTTCTGATCGACAGCTTCTGATCGAGATGGGCTGCTACTATGAAAGGCTCGCAAATCTACTGAGTATGCTTTCATTGGTATATTATTTTTAGTCAATTCTATTGTACCTCATAACATCCGGAGGTGCTGTAACATGGTCTGTTGCTGGCAAAAGTATAACTTCAGACATATTTCAGCGTTCCGCTGACCAACTTAATATTTTTATTGCTTCCGGCCACTGCGCACCATTAATGGAATTCGGGAGAACCCTTGTCTACTGTTTACAAACAGCTAGAATCTTTACCCTGTAAGCAAATGCGGCTCAATATTCTCAAACTGTAGCCGCTATTGGTCAGGCAATTGTAGAGTTCGATATCGCCCAAATTGCCTAACTCTTACCGCAGTTAGATAGACAATTAAAGGCAGAGACTGCAATATGAAATAGCAACAAAAACTCTTTCAAATCTCAAGCAGGACTTGTTTTATGCGCTCGGGCATTTCTGAGTTCATAACGCGAGGAGCGAAGTTTTTAGAGGTGCTGGATGTTTGGGAACTTCTCAAAAAAAGTGCCGTCACGGTATCCAAATTTGCTATTTGCACAAAAAGTAGGAGTGAAAATGAACGAAATGTCTGAGAAGCCAATTTATCGAATTCTTAATCTAGTGTCGCTGCTAGCGCTGAGCTACTATGCAGCTACTTCTATCAGTTATATTTTCCAGAGCGACGCTCACATCTACAGCTACGACAGCCAAAGCAATTCTAACGGGTCAACAGCGCAACTACAAGCACACCGCTCGGGGAAATAGTACAGCTTGTCTATGAATGCCGAACCAAATTTCCGGGAAATTGCTAATTGTTAATGAGCCGCTCGAAGTTAACAATTAGCAATAAATATTTACTTAACAAATAAAATTGTATAAAAAATTGTATAAAAAATTATTGAGGCTGGGGGCGCAGTGTCACTCTCAAGAGTCACAGGCCGCTGCTCAAAGATTTCTCTGTTTGACACTGTATCCCGAACCAACAGACAATCTCGATGCGCAGCAGCTTATTCTCAGCTTTGACAGAAGCGTCAGAACTCGATCGGCGGGCCCTTCATCCCAACTTCATCACACAAGCGCTGCATTATCTGATTGTCGGGATGGATGCCGCTCATTGCTGAAATGACTTATTTGGGTTGAGAAACCGGGTTTTTTTCGGAAAATCTGGGGTTGAGGGCGAGGATATCGGTTGAAAAATCAAGGTGATGAGCATCAACAGCCTCTGGGAGTGTGTTGGGGAACTGTGTTTGATTGAAGGCGGGCCGCTGTATGCGCGGGCTTTCTTCTAAGCCAGCTAAAAAATTTTGATTTCTTGGGAACTCTTGGCGGAACTCAAAAGTCTGGTAAACCAGAGTCTAATAAAAAATCGCCAACTCAGTTACAGCCCCATTGCGGGCGATCGAACTTTCCGGCGATCGACAGTGCCAACAGCCGCCGGTGCGATTTCTCTATCTTGAGAGCATACTCCGATTAAAAATGGTTTATGTCTGTTTCCCGGCTATTGTTTTAAAAAAGACTAGCCACACCCAAGCTCGGTATGGTAAACTCACAAACGTTTAACTGGAATATTTTCGTGTTACGAGGAGGGAGTGGTGGAGTCGAGAGTCCAAAGCAGGAAACAACCGATATTTGCTGCTCAACGAATACAGGATTCAACTCGCGATCTGGGACTCCCTGCGGACAAATTAAATTACATGACAGCTTATAGCAGCCGGGTCAATTAGGGTCTCAACCGATGTCCGGTTCCATTTATTGAATCCCTTTGGAGGGAAAAGTGTATTGTAGAAAAATGATTCATCTTTTAGGAGGAGTGTAAATGACCCAGGTAACTAATCCAACAACCCCAGTATCTTCGGTTCCAAGTGGCGGTGGCTCTAACATTATCGGTACTCAAGGCGATAACAGGCTCAACGGCAGCGAACAAGCTGATATCATCCTGACTTTTGGTGGCAATGATGTCATCTCCGGTCGCGGTGGCGATGACCTGATTATTTCCGGCGGCGGCAATGACAGTATTGGCGGCGGCAGCGGCAACGACAATATTTTTGCAGGCACCGGCAACGATGTGGTCGCTGGCGGCAGCGGCGACGACAGGATCTTTGGGGGTAAAGGGAATGACCTGATCGACGGCGGTGATGGCAATGACTTGGTTTCTGGAGACCAAGGCAACGACACCGTACTCGGCGGAAGTGGCAACGATACAGTCTTTGGCGGCCAAGGTAACGATTTTGTCGGCGGCGGCGACGGCAACGACAGCCTGTTCGGCGGTAAAGGCAACGATACTGTCGATGGCGGCGCGGGCGATGACTTTATCTCTGGCGACAGAGGCAGCGATGTCCTGACCGGCGGTGCTGGCAGGGACACGTTCTACTTCGCGAGTGCTGGTGGCGATTACGGCGTAGATACGATCACTGACTTTACGCCTGCCGACGATAAGATTCGCTTGAAGTCGGGCGGTGTGTTCGCTGGTTTGGGCAATGCTGGCTTCCAGGCAAACGAGTTTGTCGTCGTTTCTGGTTTCAGCGCCAACACCCCAGCAGCCAACACGACCAACAAGTTGATCTACGACCCCACAAGCGGTGCGTTGTTCTTCAACGGCGGCAACGGAGTGCTACAGGTTGCTCAGTTGCAGACTAATCTGACGATTACGTCGAACAACTTCGAGTTGTTCTAAAACAACTGGCGGTTGTGGGGCGGCACTGGATAAAATTCGGGGCGGTTCTCACAAAAGCCGATAGTTTTAAAGGATTTCAACCTCACTCTGCTACCAGCGGGGTGAGGTTGAAACATTCAAGGCAGGAACAGAAGCAAGGGAGAGGATTGGACGAGTCGGAATAGGGAATTGAAATATACAATTTAAATGTAGTACAGCTTAAAAAAAACATCGATCGACAGTTATTGATCAGGTTAATCGATCGCCCGATGGGGCAAAATATACATACAAAGTTTTAAAATCAGAATTTATAAGTTTTCCTGAAGCGGTAAAGCAACCGCAACTGCACGGCAAGCAATGACCACTGAAGAATATATCCGGCAAGCCCAAGTTCATTTGAACCAGGGAAAGTTAACTGAGGCGATCGAGTTTTGCCATCAGGCGATCGAACTACAGCCATTTTCGCCGCTGGCTTACACCACTTTAGGCGAAATCCTCGAAGCGAGCAGCGTTCCGACGGCGGCAAGAGACGCTTTTTTGCAAGCTTTGGAGATTTCGCCGCAGTTTTTTCTGGCTCATGCTTATTTGGGTCAACTTTACAGCGAGTATTCGTGGCTGGATGAGGCGGCTTTTCACTACCGGCAAGCTCTGGATTTGAAACCGGACTGGCCGGAAGTTAATTATAACTTGGGAAATGTTTTTCACAAGCAGGGTAATTTGTTGGGGGCGATCGACTGTTACCGAAATGCGATCGCCCTAAAACCAAATTATCTACTTGCTTTCTACAATCTGGCTGTGGTTTTAGATCAAAATAATCAGCTAGAAGCCGCCATTGATACCTACCGACAGGCGCTCGCTCTCCAGCCGGATTATGTGGAAGCTTACAGCAATTTGGGTGCGATGCTGCTGAAGGACGATCGCGCTGCTGAGGCGATCGAAGTTTACCAGCGGGCGATCGAGATTAAACCGGATTGGGCGACGCTGCACAATAATTTGGGGCAAGCGTTGCTGGATAAAAGCCCTTCCAGGGCGATCGCATCTTACCTCACAGCTATTGAGTTGGAACCCGACATGGTTTTGGCTCATTATAATCTGGGCAAAGCTTGGCAAATACAAGGAGAACATTCGGCGGCGGTTGCTTGTTTCGATCGGGTAGTCGAACTGGAACCCTCGCATATTTCGGGCTATACAGACGCTGGCTTTTCTTTGATGGTTTTGGGCTTCATTGCGTCAGCCATGCCTTATTTTCAGCAGGCAATAGCTGCGGGGCCCGATTTTGTTGAGGCTTACTGCCGTTTGGGAGAAAGGCGGCAAGTTGCTGCTGTTGATGATGATGAATTGTCAAGGGCGATCGCTGCGTGCGATCGATTTCTCAAAGCATTGATGGGAAGTTCGGCAACGAGCAATGTACGGGATTTAACGGATGTAACGGATGTAACGGATTTAAAAGTCAAGGAAGAAGGAAGAAGGAAGAAGGAAGAGGGAAGAAGGAAGAAGGAAGAGGGAAGATTAATTACCGATTCCCCATTACCAATTACCGATTCCCCATTACCGATTGCTGAAATATGCGATTATTTAGCAGAAATTTACCTGCATTTGGGGAATGCTTTAACAGAATACGGCGGCTATGAATCAGCCGCCACTTATTACCAAAAAGCTTTGCAAATCCAGCCGAAAAATACCGAGATTTACTGGCGGCTGGGCAATTGTTTGGTAAAGCAAAAACGTTTCAATGCGGCTGTTACAGTTTATCGCATGGCTTTAACGATTCAACCTGCTTTACCCCAAGTTAATTTTGAGTTGGCGAAACTGCTGGGAAAACAGGGGCGGTGGGAAAGGGCGATCGATTATTATCAAAAGGTTTTAGAGTTGCAACTGCACGGTTGCGGGGAGCCTAAACAGTGGGAAAAATCTACTTTTAGCTTACCAGATAGCAATTCTATCAAACCTCCTCGCGGTATTTATTTATCTAGTTGGGATTGGCTGGTTAATGCTAAATTTGAGGCTGGGAATTATGTGGAAATAGTTTGGCAATCCGAGACAGCCAATGCCGAAAAGTTGGCGAAGTCTCAACTGCCAATTGCTCATTCCCAATTGGCAAATTCCGATTGTGGTGGTTTGACTTGTGGGCTGTGTTTGCACCGAATTTCTAAGTGGTTCGATCCGGTGCACTTGGGTTGGGGAGTTTGCCGTTTGTCTAACTCGCAACCGATACCTGTGGATGCGCCCAAGACTTTTGTGGCTGCAATTCCAGACGGGCGAGTTTGGATTGTGCCGCAGCAAAATTATTGGCTGATTTCTAAGGCGATTGCTGTAATTACTCCTGATAATTATTTGTTGGCTGATGTGTCGAGAGATTATCCGGGCTTTTTGCCAGGGTGCGAAAAGCATGATGTTAGAAAACACAGCGTTTTTAATTTAGAATCGTTTTCACCTTTAAAGCAGATTGACGGTAGTGTGGCGGTGCTTTCGGGTTTGTCGGGAAATGTCTATTTTCACTGGATGGTGGACGTTTTGCCGAGAATTGAATTGCTGCGGCGCAGTGGTAGGGATTTGGCCCAGATTGATTGGTTTTTGGTGAATAGTTGTCAACACGAATTTCAGCGGGAAAGTCTCAGAATTCTAGGTATTCCCGAGGAGAAGGTTCTGGAGAGCGATCGCATTCCTCACCTGCAAGCAACAGAGTTGATTGTACCTTCTTTTGCGGGTTATTTGGGCTGGCCGCCCGGGTGGGCGATCGATTTTTTGAGGCGGGAGTTTCTCAAGGAGATTGTACCGGGTTCAAACTATCCAAAACGCATTTACATCAGCCGCAGCAAAGCGAGATATCGCCGAGTTTTGAATGAGGAAGATGTGGTTGAGGCTTTGGCACAATCAGGGTTTGTTTCTATCATGCCTGAGTCGATGTCTTTGACTGAGCAAGTTGCTCATTTTTATCACGCTGAGGTGATAGTTGCAGTCCACGGCAGCGGCTTGACAAATACGATTTTTTGTAAGTCTGGAACTCAAGTAATTGAGTTGGTATCGCCTCATTATATCGGTCATTATTACTGGGGAATCAGTCAATATTTGAAGTTGGAACATTACTTTTTAGCGGGTGAGGCTTTTGAATGCTATCCTATTAGACAGTTAATGTATCAGAATTCGCTGACTGAGGATATTTTGGTGAACTTGAGTTCGCTAAAAAGAATGCTTGAAGTGGTGGGTTTGAGTTAACTAGCGTCTGGAGTAAGTTTAATTATGCCCTTGATTGAGAAGATGGAAAAAGCAGCGGTTGATTTGAATCGGCAAGCAGAAGTTTGTTTAGCTGAAGGCAGGTTGAATGAGGCAGTTGCTGCTTGCGAGTCAGCGTTGAAAATTGAACCGAATTTGGCTGCTGCTTGTCAGACGCTGGGAAAGGTGATGCAGGTTCGAGGTGAAATTGAACAGGCTAAGCAGTGGTATGAAGCGGCACTAGATCGCAATCCGAATTTGCCGGAAGTTTATGCTAATCTCGGCAGTTTGTATTCTCAAGGAAAACAGTGGGAAAAGGCGATCGCAAATTGTGAAAAAGCGATCGCCCTAGCACCGAGTTTTGCTGGTGCTTATCGGCTGTTGGCGAAAATCTGGATGCAGTTGGAAAAGCGAGAAGAGGCGGCAGACTGTTGGTATCAAGCTTTCAAGATCGAACCAAATTGGGCAACGGCTGAGGAAAATGTCACCCTGGGAAATAGTTTAGTTGAATTGGGAAAGCTCGATGGCGCGATCGAGTGTTATTCGCGGGCGATTGAGTTAAACCCGATGCTGGCAACGGCTTATCACAATTTGGGAGAAATGCTGGTTCGGCAGAAGCGGTGGGATGAGGCGATCGCCAATTACCGACAAGCCATTGCCATCAATCCAGATTCCTTTGAATCTTACCACAGTTTGGGTAAAACTTGGGCGGAGCGAGGAGAATGCGATCGGGCGATGGCCTGTTACCGCAAAAGCCTGGAACTCAATCCTAATTACGCTCGCGCTTACCTTGGTTTGGGCAATGTTTTTGTGCAGAAACGCGACTTTGATGCAGCAATTAAATGTTACCGCCAGACTCTTGAAATTAATAATAATTCCTATTGGGCGCATAATTATTTAGGGGAAGCTTTTGCTCACAAAAAGCTGTGGCAAGAAGCTGTTATTTCCTACCGCAAAGCGATCGAACTCAATCCTGATATTCCTTGGTTTTATTGCAATTTAGGAATTGCCCTAACCTGCGAAAAATCCTGGGATGAAGCTGTTGCTGCTTTCCTGCACGCGGTTGTGATGGAGCCAAATTTGAGGGGAATTAATCAGAGATTGGGATATGTTTTGCGGAAGCGCAGCGAATCTGGTTTAGATAACACCCTCGCAACTTACTGTCAAGCTATTGAGGTACTGGCTAACGGGAAAAATTACCACAAATTGCTGGGGATTGAGTTAGATGGAGCCCAGTTTTTTATAAATTTAGGCAAGAGTTTAGCCAAGCAGAAGCAGCTTGAAGGTGCGATCGTATTTTATAGCATGGCCGTGAAGATTGAGCCAACTGCTGCGGAAGTTGTCGCCCAACTGAAGGAAGTTCGCGCGAAACAACAGGAGTTGTACGCAGAAATTGCCACTTACCGCAGCCAAATTGCGATCGATCCGACCAATTCTAAGCCTTACAACGATTTAGGCAATATTTTACCGCAATTAGGGGAATTGGAAGAAGCGATCGTTTGCCACCAAAAAGCCAGCGAATTGAGGGGTTGGCCTGAATGTGCGGCGAAAGATTATCAATTTACCCAAGATTGGTTTACCCACAATATTCCTATTTGGCAACGGCATTTACAGCAATTTGCGGGAATTGCACATTTTCAAGTTGTGGAAATCGGCAGTTTTCAAGGAATGTCGGCGTGCTGGCTGCTGGATAATATTTTAACTCATCCGACGGCAAAAATTACTTGTATTGATTTGTATTTCCAGCAACATTTTAAGGGCAATATTGCTCAAACGGGAGTCGCCGAAAAAGTAATTGAATTAGAAGGTTACTCTCAAGATTTGTTGGTAAACTTAGATTCGGAATTTTACGATATTGCTTACGTTGATGGCTGTCACAAACCCACTAGCGCTTTGCAAGATGCGATTTTATCTTGGAGGTTGGTGAAAGTTGGGGGATTGATGATTTTTGACGATTACGAGTTTACTTTTCCCGACAGCCCGGAGCAAGATACTAAAATTGGAATCGATGTTTTTTTGGAGATGTTTGCCAGTCAGTTAGAAGTGATTCACAAAGGCTATCAATTGATTGTTAAAAAAACGGATAATACAAAATTGGGCGAAGAGCAAACTCTGTTGTCTCTGGGTTGGGAAAAGTTGGGCGATGCTGCGGCAAATACTGGTTATGTGGATGCGGCGATGGAACGCTATCAAACAGCTATTAAAATTCAGTCGGGCAACTACTCAACTTACCACAAGTTGGGCAAAAGTTTGCAGGATAAAGAACTGTTTGATGAAGCTGTGGCAGCTTACCAACGGGCGATCGCACTCAACCCTAATTTTAGCTGGTCTTACCACTTTTGGGGGGAAACATTGCAGGCGATCGAGGAATACGGTGAAGCCGCTGCTGCTTACCGCAAAGCTATTGAGTTAAATCCCACTTTTTGTTGGACTTACAACAATTTAGGCGATGTGCTGATGGAGCTTTCTGAGTGGGAAGAAGCTGTTTTTGCTTACCGCAGGTTGATTGAATTAGACCCCGATTTTTGTTGGTCTTACGATAGATTAGGTAAGGCTTTAGTAGCACTGAAAAATTGGGAAACAGCGGCGGATGCTTACCGCAAAGCTATTGAATTAAATCCTGATGATTGTTGGCTGTACAATAGTTTGGGAGAAGTTCTGGAAAAACAAGAAAATTGGCCGGAAGCGGCGGTGGCTTTTGGCTGTGCTGTTGAGCTAGAACCCGACGATAGTTGGCTGCACAAAAAGCTGGGTGATGCGCTGCGAAATCAAGGGGAATTGGAAAGGGCGATCGCAATTTATGAACAAGGAATCAATCTCGATCCAAAATCCTGTTGGTGTTACGAAGGATTGGGTTTGAGTTTAATTGCAAAACAGCAGTGGGAACCGGCAATATCTAATTTGGTTCAAGCACTGCAAATTAAACCCGATTTGTTTGAAGCCTACGATAATATAGGTTATGTTCTGGAACAGCAAGGAGAAGTCGATGAGGGCGATCGCCTAAAATGCAACAATCAAATCTTACCATTAAGTGTTCTCAAAAAATACTGTGGGTTTACAGAAGATTTGACAATCGCAGCAGAATTCAATCCGCACCTCACTTGCATTGACATCCATCCGGCTAGTGAAATTAATTTATCAACTTCCAAAACAATCGACAGCAACAGCAGATTTGGGGCGAATCAAACTCATTCAAGAAAAGCTTTTGTTACCGTGTTCCCAAACGGACGAGCTTGGGCAGATGTTGTGACTACCGCCGTCATTACTTCAGACAATAAACTTGTTGCTGATATTTCAATGGGTTGTGCTGAATTGGTAATCACTTCCGACAAATTGCCTCCCGCTGAACACGTCGATGGAAATGTGGCTTTTTTATCGGCTCGCTGGGGTGGAGCAGCTTATTTTCATTGGATGTTTGATGTGGTGACGCGATTTGACCTTTTACAGCGGAGCGGATTGATAGAAACTATAGATAAGTTTGTTGTCAATGCCTGCGATTCTCCCTATCAATCAGAAACTTTAAATACTTTAGGAATTCCACCAGATAAAATTTTAGAAAGTCGCTGCAACCTCCACATTACCGCCGATAAATTAATAGTTCCGTCAATATCTTATGACGGAGCGGGAGCGGTTTCAAAATGGAAGTGTGAATATCTCAAACAGACTTTTTCAAATAAACAGCCGTTGGTAAATACAGATTATTCAGAAAGAATTTATATCAGCCGAGAAAAAGCATCCTATCGGCGAATTGTCAACGAGGAAGAAGTTGTCGGCTGTTTAGAAAAGTTTGGGTTTCGTACAGTCAAACTGGAAACGATGTCGGTAGCGCAACAAGCCGAGTGTTTGGCGGCGGCTAAAGTAGTTGTATCACCTCACGGAGGGGGATTGACTAATTTAGTTTTTTGCAGTCCGGGAACTAAAGTAATTGAGATGTTTCCTCCGATTTATGTGCCAAGTTGCTTTTGGACTATCAGCAATTTGTGTGAGTTGGAACATTACTATTTAATTGCTGAATTGTTTGATGACCAAACTCAGAAATACCACGGGCATAAAGATATGCGCGTTGATGTGAAATCGCTGGAGAAGTTAATTAATCTGGCAGGAGTTTTGCATGGATCATGAGGATTACCACAAGTTGGGAAATTCCCTGCAAGCAAGCGGGCGATTTGATGACGCGGTTGCTGCTTACAAGAAAGCAATTGAATTAAATCCAGATTTTTCGTGGCCTTATCACGGTTTGGGCGATGTTTTGCTGAAAATAGAACGCTGGGAGGATGCTGTCGCTGCTTACACAAAAGCTGTTGAGTTAAATCCAGATTTTTCGTGGTCTTTTCACAATTTAGGCGATGCTTTACTGAAACTGGAACGCTGGGAGGATGCTGTCGCCGCTTACCGCTGGGAGATTGCGCTCAACTCGGATTTTGCTTGGTCTTTCTGCAATTTAGGCGACGCTTTAACTCAACTAAAATATTGGGATGAAGCTATTGCTGCGTATTTAAAAGCTGTTGAAATTGACGGTAATTTGCCGGGAATTTACGAG
>JANYGO010000079.1 GCA_025362325.1 Cyanobacteriota bacterium
GTGAGTCGGTTTCTGGCTACTCGTGAGGCTAAGAAACCGGTTTTTTTTTCGAGTCTGTTGGTGATACCGAGATATTGTGGAAAAAACCCGGTTTCTGGCTACTCGTGAAGGGAAAGAAAGTTATTACGCTTCAAGAAAGCGATCGCAGAAAACGTAATTGCCGGTTTTCTGGTTGGTGATTGAGGCCCGATCCCCCCTAACCCCCCTTAAGAAGGGGGGGACAAGAGTGTTCAAAGTCTCTCTTTTGCGGACAAGAGTATTCTCTGTGGTTCCCCTTGTGAGGATAAAAAGCGATCGAAGTGGGTCTTCGATCGGGGATGCGAGGGATATCTGGCCTCGGATAAAAGCAAGATTTATCAATGCTTTGTGGCTAGTCGTGAGGCTAAGAAACCGGGTTTTTTTCCGAGTCTGTTGGTGATATCGAGATATTGTGGAAAAAACCCGGTTTCTGGCTACCCGCGACTAAAGCGTGATTTACAAAAAGACTTAATACTTCACAGTAATTAATGAATTTGTGTCGCAACTTAAGTTTAAACTAAAAACATCGCAAAATAAAAGTTTTCACATTCACAAGGGAAGAGATCGGAGAAACCGGCAAACACAAGTTTTTTTCCGGAATCATCATCTTCTCCTTCCCCTTCCCCTTCACTTTGTGTAGGAGGCAATATGAACCAAAAAGTCATTGGGGCCACGCGGAACGTTGCAATTGTTGGCCCTTATTTAAGCGGTAAAACCGCACTGCTGGAAAGTTTACTGTCGGTGACAGGGGCGATTACTCGCAAGGGTAATGCTAAGGATGGTAATACGGTTGGTGACAGTTCGCCGGAAGCGCGCGATCGCCAAATGAGCGTAGAAGTCAACAGCGCCACCGCCGAATACGAAAACGTCCGCTTCACATTTCTTGACTGTCCTGGCTCGATCGAATTTGTCCAAGAAACTTACAATGCACTTATCGGTGTCGATGCAGCCGTGATTGTTTGCGAACCAGTTGCCGATCGCACTTTAACCCTCGCCCCGCTGTTCAAATTCCTCGACGATTGGGAAATTCCTCACCTAGTTTTCATCAATAAGATCGATCGCGCTTGTACAGACGAAACCACCTGCGGTAGCAACTTCACCGAGGTTCTCAACGCCCTCAAATCCGTTTCCAGCAGACCAATTGTACCTCACCAATACCCGATCGGCAAAAACGAACAAATCATCGGTTTCATCGACTTAGTAACCGAACAAGCTTACCACTATCACTCCGGCGCACCCGCAGATCCCGTCCCGCTTCCCGAACACCTCAAAGCACAAGAAAGCGCCGCGCGGCAGGAAATGCTCGAAGAATTGGCGAATTTTGACGACCATTTACTCGAAGAATTGCTGGAAGAAATCAATCCCGATGCTGAAGAGATTACCCGCGATTTCAAGATGGAATTAGGCGCTGATTTAATAGTGCCCGTATTCATCGGTATCGCCGAACAAGATTTCGGCGTGCGGCCTCTGCTAGAAGCTTTACTCAGAGAAGCGCCGACACCGGAAACTACAGCAAAACGGCGCGTTATTATACAAAGCGAGAGCAACGTTCTGGGTCAAATCCTCAAAACCTATTACACGCCGCAGGGAGGCAAACTATCGCTAGTGAGAATATGGCGGGGAACGCTCGCAGACGGAGCAGTTTTGAACGGGGTTCGAGTTAACGGTTTGTACCGCTTGACTGGTCAGCAAACGCAAAGTTTGCAGTCCGTCAGTGCCGGAGAAATTGTGGCTGTGGGCAGGCTGGAAGGCTTGAGAACAGGCGATTTGCTGGGTTCTGACGAATTATTGCCAAAAGCTGAAATCATCTCGCCTGTGTACGCACTGGCGATCGTCCCAGAAAAGCGCAACGATGAAGTTAAGTTGAGTTCTGCCTTAGCTAAACTATTAGAAGAAGACCCATCTTTGGTTTGGGAACAGCACGGAGACACCCACGAAATTATACTTTGGGGTCAAGGCGAAATCCACCTAAAAGTAGCCTTAGACAGGTTGCGCCGCAAGTACAATTTGCCGATGGTAACTCACTTACCGCAAGTCCCGTATAAAGAAACCATCCGCAAATCCGCAGCTTCCATCCACGGGCGCTACAAACACCAAAGCGGCGGGCACGGACAGTTTGGCGACGTGTACCTCGACATCGCACCGCAGCCGCGCGGAGAAGGTTTCAATTTCACCGACAAAATCGTCGGCGGAGTCGTTCCAAAACAGTATATTCCGGGCGTGGAAGTGGGAGTGCGCGAGTATTTGGATCGCGGCCCGTTGGGTTTTCCCGTGGTAGATGTATCGGTTACTCTGACGAACGGTTCCTATCATTCTGTTGATAGTTCTGAACAAGCTTTTAAGCAGGCGGCGCGGTTGGCGATGCAGTCCGGGATGGAGAAGTGCGAATCAACTTTGCTGGAGCCGATCGCCAAAGTTGAAATTTACGCTCCCAACGAGTGTACATCAAAGGTGTTGCAATTAGTCAGCGGACACCGCGGCCAAATTCTCGGCTATGAGGGTAAACCAGACTGGAAGGGATGGGATACTGTTTCGGTTTATTTGCCGATCGCGGAAATGCAGGATTTAATTGTAGAATTGCGATCGCAGACTATGGGAGTCGGATTTTTTAATTGGGAGTTCGATCGATTACAAGAAGTACCGGAACCTTTGGCTAAGCGGGTTTTGCTAACTACTGCCGGTAATGGAAAAGGTTCGTAGTGAGGACTTCAGTCCTCTTCCGATGAATTAAGAAGGACTTGCATTCCTCACTACGAACCTGGGTTTGTAGTGGGGACTTCAGTCCTCTCTTTGTGGATGAAGAAGGACTGAAGTCCGAACGATCGAACCTGTGTTTGTGGTGGGGACTTAAGCGTTAAAAAGAAACAATCAAGTAACCATTTTGGAACTTAGCACCAGTCACAGACTTACCAGTTAGTTGCGGAGGTAGCAAAATATTGCGCCGCTGATCGCCCGCTTCGATAGTCACTTCCGGCCCAGATTGAATCAATTTAATTTCTTTCTTGTCAAACCCAGGCAAAAACAAACTCACTAAACGCTGTGCAGTATTAATGTTAATCGGTTTAGGAGCTTTCCCAGCCTCCGAAAAATCTGGCAAAGCATCAATTAACGGCTGCCAATTATTATCGCTGTGCGCCGGCACCGCAACTGCTGTCAAAGGATCAAAATCAGCAGCAACAGTTTCTGTAATAGGTGATTGATTCACAATTACACCACCGACAGTCAAACCAATTTGTTGAGAACTTCCCCACAAATAGCGCGCAGTGGCGATCGCACTTGCATCCCCAGTCGTCACCAAATAAGCGGCCGTGCGGTTCGGATCGGCCAGCGCTTCCTTACCCTTATCCAACAGATTATCGACTTGCTTAGTAGATTGAAAAGCATTATCTCCCGACATATCCACAGTCAACACGGTACTGACAACCGGTTGAATAAAAGGCGAAAGCGCTTTACCTAAATCCGAATCTACCAAAGCTTGGCGGAAGCGGCGGATGTACCAACTCAGAATTTCCGGCATTCCCAGCATCCGCAGCGTATCCATCCCGCCGCTACCGTCATACACAATGACATCATATTGTTTGCTGTCGTCGTATTCCCGAAGTTCGTTCAACGCCAGAGCGCTATCCATCCCCGGTAAAACTCCTAATTCTTGCCCGTAAATCTGCTTGAAAAAAGGAGTGCGGACATATTGCGCTTCTAGTTGTTTAACTTCGTCCCACCTACGTTCTAGCAGCGGCGCGCTTTGCACCTGAACTGCTTTGAGGTTGGGGGCGATTTCCTGGGGCGTGGGAGTCAGCGGAACTCCTAGCAGAATACCCAATGCAGGGCCCGGATCTTGGCCGAGCAGCAGAACTCGTTTGCCAAGATCCGCATATTTTTTAGCTGTTGCGATCGCGATCGTACTGCGGCCAGTGCCGCCTTTGCCCAAAAATGTCAAAATCAAAGCCATTTTCTCTTCTCAGTGCCAAAGCTTACTCTTTAACATTTAAGCGCAATGGCCATCGAGATTGGGGGAGTGTTCGAGAGGGAGGAACGGGAGAGCGGGAGAACGGGAGAACGGGAGAGGGGGAAAACGGGAGAGGGAGAACGGGAGTGGAGGAGATGGGGAGAATGGGAAAAATCCTCCTTCTTCCCTAGAACCTCAGCATCCATCCGTTACATCCGTTACATCCCGTACACCGCTCGTTGCCGAACCGACCTCCGTTACATCCGTTACATCCGCTACACTCATCCGCTGCCGAACTTTTTTCTACTAAACGGCTTCTAGCTCATCTTCAAAGAACCAAGTCGCAAAACCAATGTCAAACTTGACCACCACGCCTACTCCGCTGCCATCAACCATTCTGAATCCATCCACAGTGCCTAGTGGATTCTCCTTGATCTTGCCCACCATATTTGCAGGTATCCGATCTCTGAGACGGCGCACCTTAACTCTCTGACCTACTTCTATTGCCACGGAAATTGTTCTCCTGCTCTATATAAGCTATATACAAGCGTCCATTTTACAGTTTGGCGGTCTCGATCGAACAGCAACGCCAGCTCGCGCGATCGCTCGCGATGATTTTCCAGCAAAATTTCGATCGACTTTCACTAAAAGACGGTATTCTAGTCGGAGTTGCTTCATATTTCCTCTAATTCGCGATCGCGCAGCCTGATAGGGTTCCACAGGGGCAAGATGCACTCCCATAGCCAGCCTCCGCGCTGAGATAATTATTTTTTATGGCTTTGCAAAGGGAATCTTTTTATTAGTTGCCACAACTACAGGATTTCTCCCCAATTAATCATCCTTCCGGCCGAAGGCAAAAAGCATTCACAAACAGTAACAAATTTTATGTTTGCTATATATAAATACTCGCTCTGGAACATTGACATCGGCGAAATCTCCTGGTATGAAAGAATTTGAGTCTGGCTGCTGAATTTCCGGAAGGTCAAATTTTAGTAAACAGCGATGTTGTAACAGTTTACTAAAATCTGAGAAAAAAAATAAGATTTAATGGTAAGCTTTCGGGCTGAGAAACTTTATTTTGGCTGCTGTTTGACAGGATAAAAAGTGGAACGATTGCCGGATTTATGCCGTCAAATAGAGGAAATGAAGTCTAGGAACTTCAACATGACAAAATAGAAATTATGAATAAAATTTTTACGTGCTGGCGATCGACCAAAATTCCGCTCATCAGTTTATCCCTAGCTGTACTGGCCTGTCTGCCGTTCGGCCGATCGACAATCGCCAGTCCGCTGTCTCCATCCCCCAAACAGCAGTCAAACCCTACTAAAATTGTCTCAGTCGATCTAGCAACAGCACAGCCAACAGGCTCAAAGTCTCCCAAAAATCTAGCAATAGCGGCCGCGAATCCATCCCCAAGCAAGACAATAAACGCTCAAGGAACAGCTTTGGTGCGATCGCTCGAAATTCAAGAAATTCGCGGTAGAGTCACGTTTAAAGGGCGGCCGGCAGTTGTGGGCGATCGGCTACTCGCGAACGGTGACGAAATCATCACCGGCGCCGATTCCACAGCCCGGTTGGCGATCGACAACAACACCGGCATCGTCGAAGTTGCTGAAAAAACCGCAGTCAGAATCTCCAATTTGTCAAGCAGTGCAGGGGGCGAAAAAGACACAGCCATTTTTGTCAGCCGTGGGCGAGTCAGATTGTCGATCGGCAAAACTAATGCGCCCACAGCCGCCGCCAACACCTCAACAATTATCCCGCCCAACCAAATAGCCGCCCTCGATACCTTCAGCGGACTCGGCAACTCCAGTCAAATTGCCCAACAAAAAAAATCTCCCAGAACCACCCCAGTCAGGGTAGAAACCCCCGAAGGCGTGGCCGGAGTCAGGGGTACATCCTTTGGCGTTAGCGTCGGCGACGGCAAAACCTCAGTCGCAACCATTGAAGGTGCAGTTGAAGTATCGGGGCGCACCGACTCGCAAGTAGCTGTCACCCGGGGCAACACCACGGTAATTTTCCCTGAAAGTCCGCCCGCGGCGCCCTCAGCCAGCCCTGGCCTAGCTCAACTCAAAGTCCGCAGTTTGTCGAGACTCAGCGGCAATATCTATCGCCTCAGCGGTCAAATTAACCCGATCGACATAATTGATGTCAACAACGAAACAATTAAGATCGATCGACAGGGAAACTTCAAAATCCAAGGGATTTTACCTCCAAGCCGCCGCCTCAACATCGTAGTCCGAGGCCCGTCAGTCACAGAAAGGCATTACAGCCTCGCAGTTCCCTAAACAACTTATCTGGGAGTCGGAATCGAAGGTCAATTATTGCGTCAAATTAATTGCATGAAGTTCAAAGAATTGATTGAACATCTCAAACAAAATCAACTGATCGGCATCCGGCAATATATCACCACAAATCCTCCCTGGATGACAGGCGCCGCCGCAGGTATCCTGTCTGTAACCATGCTGCAATTGGGAATGTGGAAACCTCTTGAATATTTGGGATACAAAACCCTATTTCAAATTCGAGAATCGGGAATTTTGCCAAATCCGGGGTGGGATGACAGAATTGCCGTAATTGCGATCGAGCCGCAAAGCTTGCAGGAATACGGTAAATTTCCTTGGCCCCGCAACCGCTACGCCGAACTTCTATCAGCCCTGAAAAAATCTCCCCCCACAGCAGTTGGTTTCGACATTCTGTTCCTCGATCCCAGCCCCAAAGATGAAATGTTAGCCACCGCGATCGGCAAAAATGGCAAAGTTGTACTCCCAAGAACCACCAAAGAACAACCAGTAGCATCTTTAAAAGCCGCCGCCGCAGTTGTCGGACATATCATCCACGAACCAGACAGCGACGGCGTTAGCCGCGAGTCACAAATCTTTCTCGGCTCCATTCCTAACTTCGGTTTAGCAATCACTCAGAGGTACAATGCTGCTAACCCGCAAAATCCTGTATTGTTGCCGCAGCCAGAAAATATGCAGGAACAAACAGTCTGGATTAACTGGCCCGGGCACACAGAAAATCTACGCACCTATGCTTTTGCTGATGTTGTAGAAGGTAGAATTCCTGAAAATGCTTTAGCGAATAAATTAGTCTTAGTCGGCCTAGTCGCTACTGGTTTTGACCAGATATCTACACCTCTCAACAAAACTACGGCTGGGGTTTATTTATATGCAGCGTTGATTGACAATTTGCTCAATCAACGGTTGCTAAAGAGGCTGCCGGTACTGCTAGAAATTTTGTTATTGTTGGGGATTGGCCCCCTTACCACTTCGCTTTTGTGCAACCGAGGTGTTAAAGAAAGAATTGCGATCGCTCTCGGTTTGCCTGTAGTTTGGATTACCGCTGCTGCTTTGTTATTTGGCTTCTATTTTTGGTGGCTTCCCATTGCCGCACCCATCGGAACCCTCATTTTATCGGGCACTGCTTTGCAACTGCGAGAACAGTACGAAAAACAGCAGTTGATGAGGTTATTTGAACAGCACGTCGCTCCCGAAACAGCTCAGCTTATTTGGAAGCGCAAAGCTGAAATATTTGATCAGGGAGAACTCGAACCTCAAGAACTTACAGCAACTGTGCTGTTTATGGATATTCGCAGTTTTACTTCAATTTCCGAAAAAATGCCAGCGCGGGATTTGCTCAACTGGCTGAACAATTATTTAGAAGCAATGACCGACTGTATTATGGATCACGGCGGCGTGGTTGATAAATACATCGGCGATGCAATTATGGCAGTTTTTGGCGTGCCTTTTTGCCACAGCGAATATGCAGAAATTCAACAAGATGCTTTGAATGCAGTTGCGGCTTGCATCGCCATGCACGAAAAGCTCCACGAAATTAACCAGCAGCTTAGAATTGACCACAAACCTTTAATTAAGTTTGGCATTGGTTTGCATACTGGACAGTTAATTGCTGGTACTGTCGGCGGTTCCCGGCGTTTAAATTATTCTGTAATCGGTGATGCTGTCAACGTGGCGGCTAGATTGGAGGCGATGAATAAGGAAATTGTTTCTGATAGTCCTTTTAATTTGTTGGTGACGGGGAGGACTTTTTCTTATGTGCGCGATCGCTACGAAGGCCAAAAAGTAGGAGCTATTCAATTGCGCGGCAAAAAAGAAGAGACTGTGGTTTATGCTATTTTGGGCGAAAAGTAATAGTCAGTGGGCATGGGGCATTGGGCATCGGGCATGGGGTAATGGGATAATGGGAATTGGGGCATGGGGCATGGGCAATAGTTAGTGGTTACTTGTTAGTGATTTTTCTAATAACCAATTCCCAATTCCCAATTCCCAATTCCCAATTCCCAATTCCCAATTACCAATTCCCAATTTAATCAAATATACTCAGCCGCAGAGTTTTAGCTATTTGTTCTAACAGAAACAAACCGCCGACAGAATTTCCCTCTTTATTCAGGGGCGGACTATAAGATGCGATCGCCCCTTCACCCGGAATTACCGAAAGCATTGCCCCGCTAACTCCCGACTTAGCCGGCAATCCCACCCGCAGCGCCCAGCGGCCGGATGCTTCATACAAACCGCAAGTAGCCATCAGCGCTTTCACAGTGCGGCAGTTTTCCCAGATTGCTTCGCCACTATTTACCAACACCATTCCCAGCTTCGTTAAATCCTCAACTGTTCCAGACAAACAGCAGACGCGATTGTAAGTTGCTAATGCAATTTCCGAGTTTTCAAGATAACCCCATTCTACCATTGCCAAGGCAAGATCCCAATTTTTTTGATTCGGCATTGCATTCACTGAATCCAGCATTAACTCGTCAACAAATAACTGACTGTTTGCTTGTTGATTCAGCCAATTCCGCAAATTTTGACAGCGCGCCACAGCATTTTCACCGGGAATCAAAGATGCAAGGGCGATCGCCCCGCTATTAATCATCGGATTTCTCGGCTTCCCTTTATCTATTTCCAGTTGAGTCAGGGAATTAAAAGCCATTTCCGAAGGATCGCAGCCCACGCAATCAAAAACCGCTTTTTCGCCCAATTCGCACAGCAAATAAAGCAGCACGAACGGCTTGACGGCGCTCATCAGCGGGAATGTTGTAGCAATGCTCCCCCAGCTCAAAATTTGACCGTCAATTGCCCGAATTTGCACGGCAAACCCTTGTCTCTCGGCTCGCGCAAGCAGAGGTATGTACGCGGGTATGTGACCGGACTTACTGCGATTAATTGCCTCTGTTGCCCAAGCTGCCAGTTGTTCTGGTTGCAGGGAAGATAGTTTGCTGGTGGATGTTTTCACTGTCGATTATTTATATTTGAGATTTTATATGGGAATTTCGATCGCGCCGTGCAGCCAGAAACCCGGTTTCTTAAAATAATTGTGCCACTTCAGATCCTGGCAGAAACCGGGTTGGCGATCGCACAAGCCAAACTCAGCCTTAAAATCGATTGACGTTTTCGCTTGCGTGGAGATAATAAATTTATTGACAAGTTTTGAGAAAAATCTGTCTTTGCATAAAAACCTCCCTTTCAGCCAGATAGATAATTAGCAGCTTTCAGACAGCGCTGCTACCAAAACAACAAGCACTAGCTTGAAATGCCTTCAAGTTCTGATTTTCGAGCCCCAGCACGGGGCGGGGTGCATATTCATAAATCTTTCAGAGTTCGCGCAATCCGATCCGGAAACCCCCCGAACCTCTGGGAACTTACTATCCAACCAGATCTACCAAAACCAGGATAAAACAATGCCAGATGAAGCGAAAGCAGAAGCACCAAAACCAGATCCGCTAGTTTTTAAGGGTGTATGCAGCGAAGGAATTCTCAAAGGCAAAGAAATTGAAGGCAAACTAGACCTCAAAGTCATCGTCACCTCCGCCAAAGCTAAAGAAGCGCCAGCCCCAAAAAAATCCGAGTGGGAGCCGGTTTTCTTTTGGGCATTGTTTGCATTAATGGCCAACTTTGCCGTCGGCGACCCCGCCGGAATGAGAAAATACAGCTCCCCACAAAGGTCTCCTTCTCACGAGCAGATGTTAAACCAATCTGGGGAGCAGTCGGTGTTGCCTAAGAAAAACACCACCAACTTGCCGCTTTAGGCCCTAGGACTCTGCCAGCCACGCAAATAGTAATAAAAAGACCCGAAATATTCATCGAATACTTTCGTCGTAGTTACCAAGGCTTCTGCACTAGGCAAAAACTTCCCTGCGTCTAAGCGGAGTCTAGTTTTCCCTCCTGCGGTGGGCTGGTAAGTGTAGAAGTCGGTAGCTCTGGGAATTACCTGAATTCCCATATTTGCAAATGCTAGGCTGGCACGGCGCATCTGAATCGCAGATGTTACCAGGATTACTTTGCGCCCGACACCGCGGCTGTCGAGGATCTTTCTCACTTCCTCGGCGCTGGTGCGTATGTTCCGGCCGTTATCGTCCAGAACAATACTGTTGCGTGGCACGCCCATGTTGTTTGCTAGCAAAGTTTCGATATCCTTAGCTTCGCCAACAGAGCCTTCCAACTCCGGTCTCGGGCCAGCCGTAACGATAAGTAAAGGTGCTAGTTGCTTTTTGTAAAGCACAGCAGCATAGGGCAGGCGATTGCCTGCATCTGTCAGTTGAATTGCCCCTCGGTTGGGGATGTGAGGCGAAGTGGTTCCCTTGCCCAGCAGGACGATCGCCGCCGCAGTTTCGTCGCAGCAAACTGTGGTGCGTGCAGCAGCGTCTCGTTCTGCTTGGTCAGCGAACCAGTAAGCGACAACTGGCAGACTCGACAAGATCAAAACTAGCAGCGCTGCTAGGATCATTCTCGGCGCCGGGTTGCGGATGCCCCCGTTCGTGATCAGCGCCGATGCAATTACCAGCAGCGTGATCGAAAAACCTAACGGCGTAAAGAAGAAGGCTATTAGGCCAAAAATTGCTGCTCCGACTTCTGTGTCTGGCGCAAAAAAGGCCAGGAACAAAAGGCTGATCAGCAACAAAACGCGCAGCCGGTCTAATAACGGATTGTCTTTGCCTCCTGATGTATCCCACCACGATTTGAGCAGTGAGAAGAGGAGGAATAGAAATAGAATGCGAGCGAATAGTTCAGGCATCTTGCAATATTCTGTGTCTTCATAAATTAGTACGGAAGTGTGGAACGAGCGCTAATTTAGCTGCGGTAGGCAATGCCGGCATCGGTTGGGTTGTTAACTTTCGCCGATCGCGCAGTCCGATCGCATTTCTCAGAAAGGCTCGATTCCGGTCAGCGATCGACTATTGGTGGTTGCAGGCAATCGAGCCCGCTACTTCCAGTCACAGATTGCTGAGAGTTAATTGGTAATTGATAACTGGTAATTGATAACTGGTAATTGATAATGGATCGAGCCGGAGGCCGGTGAAATTGGCAATTCAAGCCTGCTTTCTGGTACCTGCTTTTTTTCCCATTCCCTGTTACCCATTCACCAATCCCAATTTATCGGCGTTTCAGTTGATTCCGAATTGCCTCCGTTACCGTTTGAATTACTTTAACACGAGCATAATACTTGTTATCGGCCGCAATTAACGTCCAGGGAGCAGCCGGCGTGCTGGTGCGCTGAATCATTTGATTCACCGCCACTTCATAATAATTCCAGTTTTCCCGATTCCGCCAATCTTCAGGAGTGAGTTTGTATTGTTTAAATGGATTTTTTTCTCGCTCTGTAAACCGCTTTAGTTGCTCATCAGGACTGATGTGCAGCCAGAATTTAACTACGACACAACCGAAACTGGTGAGTTGCTCCTCAAATTCGTTGATTTCCTGGTAAGCTCGGCGCCATTCTGGTTCGGTGGCAAATCCTTCGACTCGCTCGACCAGCACTCTACCATACCAACTGCGATCGCAAATGCTGATTTTACCAGCCGCTGGCAGCCGCCGCCAGAACCGCCAGAGGTACTGGTGAGCTTTTTCTTCGTCTGTCGGGGCCGCAAAGGCGTTGACGGTGTAACTGCGGGGGTCTAGGACATCCGTCAAGCGTTTGATTGCTCCTCCTTTGCCGGCCGCGTCCCAACCTTCAAACAGCACTAACACCGGGATTTCATCTTCGTGGATGCTTTGTTGCAGTTTGCCAAAACGGGTTTGTGCTTCGCGAAGTTCATGTTTGTATTCGTCTGGCGACAGCGATTGAGTTAAATCTACTTGGGCGAGCAAGTCGGGTTCGGTGGGTTGCAATCTTTCTTGAGGCGGCAATTTCACTGGTGCAGATTGCGTCGGGAGTCTGTCTAAGGCTTCTGTAATTGTCGCTGCCATTTGGGTTAAAACTTTGACTCTCGCCCAGCGCTGACAGTCCCCTTCTACGAGCGTCCAAGGTGCGGGGCCCGTGCCGGTTTGAGTTACCATTTCTTCGGCCAAAGTTGTGTATTCTTCGTATTTTTTGGCTTGTTTCCAGTCTTCGGGCCGCACTCGCCAAGCTTGTAAGCTGTCGTCTTCTAGTTTTTTGAGCCGGTGTTTGAGTTCTTTTTTGCTCAGGTGAATCCAAAATTTGGCAATTGCCGCGCCGTCATTTACCATCTGCCGCTCGAAGGCGTTGATTTGTCTGATAACTGTCGGTACTTCGGCGTCGGAGACTCTCTGGAACAACCGGTCTTCTAAAACATGAGTGTACCAACTGTGATAGAAAAAGCCAATCCGCCCTCGCGCCGGCAGTTTTTGCCAAAACCGCCACAGGAAAGGATAGCCCATTTCTGCTGCTGACGGCGGCCAAATCGGGTGTACGGCAAACCCGCGCGGGTCCATGTAACCCACCATTTTTTTGACTAGGGCGCCTTTGCCGGCGGCGGCCCAGCCTTCGAGGACAATGATTGCAGGCAGTTTTTTTTCCCAGCAGGTTTGTTGGAGCGATCGCAACTGCTGCATTAAAACTTCGATTTTGGCATCATAGGTTTCTTTGTCCAAGGAAATATCTAAATCGAGGTTATCGAGCATATTGACCTCATGCAAATCCGATAAAACAGTTTAACGTTAGTTTAACGTTTCGATAAAATAAAATCTTCAAGTGCCGCAAAAAGTTATAAAAACTACACTTATGCCCGGTAAAAAGGGCGGTGCTTCTGTAACAAAATCACAGCTCCCCTTAATACAAACAAAACTCCCCTCATCTCAAACTTGCCAAAAAAAACCTGAGCGGTTATAGTGGAATTAGGGAACTTTTTCATAGGTTCAACTTCTCCCCTCCCCCAAGCGGTGGAGTAAATAGGAGCAGCAACAAATCCCTGAAACAGGATTTATTGTAAAACAGAGCCAAAGTAAAAATCAACTACCCGGTGGGGGTGAAAACTTCTTTACTTAGCTGCCTTAAATTTATTTAAACGATAGTTACTCAAGCACCAGCATTGATAACTTCGAGGGCGCTGCTTTCCAATGTTGGGCGCTTCTCTGACCTGAAACTCAAATACAAAACTAGCCCAAAAGGGCAAACCAATTTTTATGATTGCGCTATGAGATAAAACCTGAAAACCTGGGTGATATAAACAGGTTTATGAGTTTTATCAACACCATTCTCAACTACTAAAAGCCATTGAGGTGCGGGCCAAGATTACCGCCCCACAACAATACTTATTTCTTGTGGAACAGGCCAGAAAGCCTGTTACTGACATTTGTGCAAAATGTCCGAATTACTGTACTCGTTTGCCAATACCCATTAAGAGGAACAGTCCGAATTTACGGATTGCAAGTTTTCTATGAATATCTTGACAACACGCTCCTACAAGGGCGAAACTGACTGGTGCGCGATCGCCAATTTAATCGATGCTTGCGAAACAGTCGATCGACTCGGTGAAGAAGTATCCGCCAGCGAACTCAAGCTCGTACTTGACGCCCCCAAACTCGATCGATCCCGCGACGTGCAGTTGTGGGAAGACGGTAACTACAGACTGATCGGTTTAGCACTCCTAGATATGCCCGATTCCCAGGAGGAAATCGACGCCTGTCTCTGGTTTTACGTGCATCCAAACCTGCGCGGCGAAGGTTTGGAAAAACAGATAGTTAAATGGGGCGAAAAGCGGCTGGGCGAAGTTGCGAAACAACGGAATTTGCCCGCGAAATTGCGTACCTACAGCCGCGAGGACAAAACCGATGAGATGCGGCTGCTAGAGAAACAGGGCTTTGAAGTCGATCGCTATTTTCTCACAATGGCGCGATCGCTCGCCGAACCAATTCCCGCACCCGAATTTCCCGCAGATTTTGCCCTGACGCACGTCTCGGGAGAACAAGACATCCAACCCTGGGTAGAAATGTTCAACCAATCATTTATCGATCATTGGAATCACCACGATTTAACTGCCGAAACGGTGCGATACTGGATGCAAGACGAGAATTATCAGCCGGAATTAGATTTAATTGCTGTTTCGGGCGATTCCCTGCGGGATAGCTTCGCTTCACGTAAATTTGCTGCTTTCTGCGACTGTCAAATCAAACCCCAAAAAAATGCCCGCAGCGGTACAAAAGACGGCTGGATTGAATTGTTGGGTACGCGGCGCGACTTTCGGAAAATGGGTTTAGGAAAAGCGATGCTGCTGGCCGGTTTGCACACCTTAAAAGCAGCGGGAGCAAACACAGCCAAACTCAGCGTCGATGCAGACAGCTTGACAGGCGCGACAAAGCTTTACCAATCAGTAGGTTTCCGCCCGATGGAAACTTGGCTGTCGTGGGCAAAAGCTGTTTAAAAAAGATAAGACGGCGGTTGAAACCGCGTCTACACAAACGAAGTCCGCCGGACGCCGACGGTCGAAAATCAAGAATTCCAACCCGCATCGGCGGATTTTGTCACCATAAATGTGATGTTAACCGCTCACTCTTCAACCCTTGGCAATGCGCGTGAGTGTTTGTATAGACGCGGTTTCAACCGCCCGGTCTTCTACGAAACGAGTTCGCTTTATTTTGTCACCTCAACATAAATATGTTCTAAACGCACCGGATAGCGGGCGATCGAATCAATAGAAATCCCATCAAAGCGCAAAATAATATCTTTTAATTCCAAACGTTGCGGCAGCCAAAAAGCCAAATCGCTACCGTAGCGGCGGGGAATAAAACCGTATTCAGCAGCGCGGGCGATCGCCTTTTCTTCTTCCTGCGTTTTAACAACAATAATTTCCTCAGCCGGAATCAGTTTTTGCAACTCCTCCAAACTGCCCTCAGCCACAATACTACCATTCTTTAAAATCCCAATTTTTTGACACAAACGCTCAGCTTCATCCAACAAATGCGTAGTCAGTAAAATCGTAATTCCTTCCGACTGCAAACGCTGAATCAACTCCCAAATTTCATAACGAGCTTCAATATCTAAACCCGTTGTCGGTTCATCTAAAATTACTAATTTAGGCTGATGCACCAAAGCCACCGCAATATTCAAACGGCGCTGCATTCCTCCGCTCAAAGTTTCTACCGGACTCTTAGCTCTATCAGTCAAATTTACAGCTTTTAAACATTGCTCTACTTGATAGCGGCGCTGTTGGCGATTTAAACCGTAAATTTGAGCAAAAAAATTGAGGTTTTCTTCGCAACTCAGGCTTTTGTAAAGCAAATTTTCTTGTGGCGCTACACCTATTAACGGTTTAGTAGCGTCTGAAACTAATTTACCATTGATGAAAACCTTACCGCTGTCGGCATTTAGCAAATTGCATAAAATATTGATAGTTGTAGTTTTTCCAGCCCCGTTTTGCCCGAGCAAACCGTAAATTTCGCCAGATTGAATGTGCAGTGTTAAATCTTTAAGCACTGAACGTTCGCCGTAAGACTTATTTAGCTTTTCTATTTGCAGCAAGGTTTAAAATCTCCCTAAATTTATATTTTACGATCGCGCACGGGTAGCCAGAAATCGGGTTTCGGCTTGGTTTCGACTACGCTCAACCACCACGCGGTAACTGAGTGTAGCCGAAGTTCAACCAGCAGTTTTTTGCAACAATATTGCGCTTGCTCCCACAGATTTCGTAAAAAACCCGGTTATGAAGGTCTTAGTTAAAGTCTTCTTTCCGTGTTCAACATCCGCCGATAAGATAGCCATCCTGCCACGATCATTGAAATAGCAAATATTAATAAAAACCAGAAGTGCGACTCAATATCCGCGAAATCTTTGCCGCCAGCCCACACACCCATCAGCGCTTCGTTCATGTGATAAATTGGATTGTACTGGGCGAGATCCAGCAGTGTTTTGGGAAACAGCGCAGTCGGCAAAAATGCGCCTCCTAAAATCAACAAAGGAACGCCGAAAGCTGCTACTAGCGAGTTGACATCTTCAGTGCGCCTCGCAAACTGCGTACCCAGAATAAAGCCGACGCCTACGTAAGATACAATACTCAGTAAAATAATCGCGCATCCTAACAAAATAGATCCTTGAAATTCGGCACCCAAACAAGAGGCGATCGTGTATACTAAAATTACCTGACCGATACCGATGCAACTGTGAGCCAGAAAAATTCCTAAAAAGTAGGAAGTGCCGCTCAGGGGGGAAACAAATAAGCGTTTGAGAGTATGTTGTTCTCGCTCTGACACTACCGTGGCTACGCTGCCGCCGAGACAGCTAAAAAATAAAGCGGCTCCTACTAAGCTTGCAGGTGCAGCACTTTCAAAGGCTTTTGCTGTGGTGAGATTGGCGCGTTCTTTTAAAATCAAACCATTGATTAGCAAAATAGAAACTGGAAAAATACTCCACAAGACTAAGCTGCGCCGCCGTCTCCCCAATTCTATTAAAATTCGTTGTGCTACTGCGAGGGTTTCGTACCAGTATTTCATTTTATTAGCATTGTCAGAATGGGAAATTGATATTATGTCCGAAGAGAACGACTCGAATAAGATAGGTTTGTAATGAGGACTTTAGTCCTATTCATGGATGCGGACTAAAGTCCTCACTACAAACCTTTTTGATGGCGGGTAATTGACCGGACATGGTATGAGAATTGGTAATGACGCCACGGGGTATTATACCATAGAAATGCCAATAAGTTTCACTGTCAATAAAAAACCCGTCGGCGCGGGCTTGGTGATTTTAGCGGACTCGATTTTAACTTTTGGCTGTCTGTCGCTGCTCTCATTTAATACTAAAGTTCGTACCTCTGTAGCATCCTTGAAAAGAAGTTAAACTTGTGCTGTTTATCTGTTCCAATTTAGTCACGAGGGAGGGAGTATTGGGACTTTCAGCGGTAGCACCCCACTTGTAGATAAACTCGCCGATATAGTCTCCGGTTTTTTCGTAGCTGTGTTCTTCTATTGGAATTCCAGAAACTCCTGAAACAGTTTGGTTGTGGTATCCGTTAACTATGATTTTTTCGATAACAGTTCCCGGTTCTACAGTGATGTTCCAGTTAATCGGTTCGTAGGCGGAAAGTGCGAGAATTATTGGCTTGTTTCGGCGTTCTACTTGGATTTCGATACTTTTTGCTCTATTTGCGTTCCCGTGCTCGGAAGTAGCCTCGTAAACGCCGATTAAATGAAGTTCTTTATTTCCGCTTGACGAACCGACGTAAGCTGAAAAATCGTCGGAACCGCCAATCCCGCAGTTGGCGGCTGAACTAATCGGGGAAATAAAAGTGGTTTTTTCGGCGAGTTTCTGCTGCACCGCCGGCAGTACCCACAATCCGGTTCCGACTCCTAAAGCACCTATTAAAGCGGCGGCAATTCCGAAGGGAATGGCGTTTGTCAGGTGGCGAAAGGCTGTTGTTGCGGTTAGTTCAGATAGCGTTTGCGGCCAATTTTTCGGATTTGGTCGATCGGCATTTCCACCATCTAGACAAGCTAACAAAGCTAAACTTTCCGGCTGTTCCAGCAGACTTTGCACTGCTTTCCCTTCGCCGACGTAGAGATTTCGAGTTTCGGTATCCAAAAGCAGCCAGTAGCGATCGGTCTCAGCAAAGTTGTAATCTTGTACCGCAGGCTGAACTAAATCGTGCTGCAAAAACACCAACCAAGCCATATTGTTGCCAGTCCCGGCTGTTTTGCCGTCGCTAGAAATCAGTTGCTCGATGTCCGGTTCCCACCGCCAAGCTACCCAGCGACTGTCTCCTCGATAGCCGAGGGATTTTTCGAGTTGCGGATGAGCGGTTATTTCTAGTCGTTGAACTAAGTTTGACACAGTAGGTATCCTCAAGTGCGTTAGCGAAGCCCTCGAAGAGGATCGCCACTACAAAGTTTTAGCTTAACTCATGGGGCGGCAGTTCAAAAAGATCCCGTGCCGTTGCCCGTGGTACTGTTGGGAGACAAATTATTCTGATTGGTATTCGGCGAAGTTCCCGGATTGAGATTATTCTGATTGGTATTCGGCGAATTTCCGGGATTCAGATTGCTGGGAGTGGTATAGGGCGAACTTCCCGGATTCAGATTATTCTGATTGGTATTCGGCGAAGTTCCCGGATTCAGATTGGTGGGAGTGGTATAGGGCGAACTTCCCGGATTGAGATTATTCGGAGTGGTATAGGGCGAACTTCCCGGATTGAGATTATTCGGAGTGGTATTCGGCAAATTTCCCGGATTGAGATTATTCGGAGTGGTATTCGGCGAACTTCCCGGATTGAGATTATTCGGAGTGGTATTCGGCGAAGTTCCCGGATTGAGATTATTCGGAGTGGCATTCGGCGAAGTTCCCGGATTGAGATTATTCGGAGTGGTATTCGGCGAAGTTCCCGGATTGAGATTATTCGGAGTGGTATTCGGCGAAGTTCCCGGATTCAGATTGTTGGGATTGTTGGGATTGTTGAGATTGTTGGGATTGTTGGGATTGTTGGGATTCGTACCCGCAGGAGTAGTTATCGGGGTGCCGGCAGCATCTCTGGTGACGCTGTTGGGGTTCGGAGCGGCACCCGGATTGGCTGCATTGGGGTTATTTGCAGGAGCATTGGCGGGGTTGCCGGCAGTCGGAGCCGCGTTTCGGGGAGCAGCATTGGTGCCGCACAAGCTGACTAAATCAAAAGTTGTGCCGCTTGGGGTTTCGATGAAGCAAACCGGCACGTCTACTCGTGGGTTTGAGGCTCTGGGAAACTGGGCGGTTCCGGGCATGGGACGGCTAAAGGCAGCTTCAGCCATCACTGGAGTCAAGGCAGCCGATAGAGCGGCTGCGAGGCGCAATAATCTCATCAGCAGTTCCTCAAATGTTGTATTTTATTTGCTCCAGTATTGCTGATAAACGGCAAAGTGTCCTGAGTCTAAAAGCCGATCTTTTGGATTACTGTTTCTACTGCGGCGCTGGCTGCAACATCTCGCGCACGCAGAAAGTACACTTAGAAAAAGCTGAGAGTGCCACAGTCGCGTCCTCTGACAAAATCATTTGACTCCTGTATCCGTCCTCTGAGGGTTCTCGAAATACGTGAAGTTGGCGTTCGTTGATATCTAGCACCCAAAAATCGTCTATTTTTGATCTAGCATATATTTTTCCTTGAATCTCGCAGTCATTTTTCAGGGTATTATCCGCTATTTCGATCAGCAGATACAGCAGATTCCATGTATGTGTGGTACACTAAATTCAGTATATCAGCATAAAAAATGAAAGCTTATTCGATCGAGTTTCGTGAAAAAATAGTTAAAACCTATGAACAAGGTGATACATCAATCAGGAAAGTAGCCC
>JANYGO010000083.1 GCA_025362325.1 Cyanobacteriota bacterium
CCACAATTGTGCGATCGATCGCGTTTCGAGATCGTCTAAATCCGCCTTGTCAATGCAGCGGGGCAAATCGCACCGCACCCAATCTAAATTCTGCCCCAGCCGCACCGGATGTTCAGGCCCTTGATTAATTCCGCCTTTGAGGAACTGCACCGCCAACACCGGAGCTCCCTGTCCTGCAATTCTGAGGGCTTGAGCCATAACACTGGTAAAAAAGCAGCGCTGCGGGCCTGTAAAAACCTGCACCAGCCCTTCAACCGTGTAGGGCAAGCTGTGAGTTAAATTGAGTTTAGGGGTTTGTAACTGAGCAATCATAGGGCAATATTTAATTAGTAAGTAAGTCTTGAGTGCGGCTCCGACCTTGGCGTGGCTGAAGCCTCCTTAACAATATATAGTGTACTGGGCCATCGTGCACATCCGATCGCACACTAGATATACAAATTGTCAAAAGCTAGCGGCAGTGCGATTCGCAGTCGTTTGTGAGATTTTTTGAACTCTCTTCAAGCAGTTACAAAGAAACCATTTTTTTTACCAAAGTACGGCGGGGTGCGCGACAGTTATACAGTTGTAGGGTCAAAAACCTAGTAGATAAGAGTCAGGGTGCAGGACTGTCAATAAAAGGTACAGATCGCGTAAAATTTGAATGTCGCGGCACTAGGAGCAAACACTGTGAGATTGGTGATTCTGGGAGGGCCAGGAGCGGGAAAGGGAACGCAGGCAGAACAACTGTGCAACAATTTGAGCATTCCTTTACTGGCATTAGGGGACATTCTGCGCGCGGAAATCGCAGGTGAGACAGACTTGGGCAAGTTGGCGGTGTCTTATGTGGAATCCGGGGAGCTAGTTCCCGATGAAATTTTGATTAAATTTATCGGCCGCCGGCTGCTACTATGGGATGTCTTTAATGGCTGGCTATTGGAGGGATATCCGCGAACGGCTTTTCAAGCTGAGGAATTGGATTTTTTATTAGAGGATTTGGCGCAGGAGCTAGATTGGGCAGTTTGGCTGAAAGTGCCTACTGAGGTATTGCTGAGGCGATCGAGCGATCGCGCGCGAGAGGACGATGAGCCAGCAATTTTACAGCGTCGGCTCGATTTGTTCGAGGAACGGACTATTCCTATTTTAGAGTATTACGAACGCCGCCACAAATTGTTAACTATCAACGGCGATCAATCCCCCGAACAAGTCCAGCAGGATCTTCTCAAACTTCTCGAAACTAACGGCAAGTAGCCATTAAAAAGTTCGGCAGCGGATTATGTAACGGATTTAACGGATAGAAGAAAGTTCGGCAGCGGATTATGTAACGGATTTAACGGATTAACGGATTCAACAAATAGAAGGATAAATATTAATTACCAATTCCCAATTACCAATTCCCAATTACCAATTACCATTTACTATTACCTAAATATTATGTCTTTCCAGCGTCCTGACGGCAGAAAATCAAATCAACTTCGTCCGATTAGTTTCGATCGCGAATTTACCAAATTTGCTAGCGGTTCCGTGTTAGCTAAAAGTGGCGATACTCAGGTACTTTGCAGCGTTACAATCAAGCCGGGAGTGCCGAGATTTCTGGAGAATACCGGACAAGGCTGGCTGACGGCGGAGTACCGAATGTTACCCGGATCTACGCCGCAGCGACAAGAGCGGGAGTTTATGAAATTATCGGGACGCACTCAAGAGATTCAGCGGTTGATTGGGCGCAGTTTGCGATCGTGCTTGGATATGCAGCTATTGGGAGAACGCACGATACTTGTCGATGCGGATGTTTTGCAAGCAGACGCGGGGACTCGCACAACTTCTATTAATGGCGGGTTTGTGGCTGTGGCTGATGCTTTGAACAAATTGGTACAAAAAGGTCAATTAGAGCGATCGCCCATTATTCGTCAAGTGGCGGCTGTATCTGTCGGACTTTTGGAAGGCGAGCCGTTTTTAGATTTGAATTATATTGAAGATGTGGCGGCGGAAATTGATTGTAATGTGGTAATGAATGGAGATTTGAGCATCATAGAAATCCAGGGAACTGCGGAAGAAGGAAGTTTTAGTCGCCCTCAATTAAATCAAATTTTAGACTTGGCTGAAATAGGGATTCAGGAATTGTTGGAGGCTCAGCGGCAAGCTCTTTAAATTGGTTTATTTTAACCTCATGATTGCCCACATTAATCATTCATCCCGCTCCCACTCAGCTAAGATGTTACGAATCTCATTAGGACTAATATCTTCTCGGTCGGATTTAGCATAAATGGTTAATAGTAGTATGCTAGTCGGTGATTCAATTTGATAGATAATTCGATAACCAGCGCTTTTCCCTTTGTGGATATTGCTATTTCTGACTCTCACCTTCAATATGACATAATTTTCACCCATTCCGGGGATGCGATCGCCAGTAAAGTTTCCTCCTTGGAATTGTTCAATGATTGGCTGGGTATCTAACCTGACATTGCGATATTTTTTTGATAATTCACGCAAATTCCGTTTGTACTCAGGGGTTAAATCAATCTGTATGAAAGGAATTTCATTCGACATCTATTCCCTCCCACATTTCTGAAAGGGGTATCCGTTGTCCGGCTTTTGCTTCCTGCAATGCTCTCCTGAGACTTGCTTTCACTTCGGCAATAGGAGTATCATCAGGATCGATTTCGACTTCCTCTGCTACTTCAGCAAAAAGTACGATAACTCGCACGCGGCTAGGGGGGAAGTCTGCGATCGCGCGATCGAGAAATAATTGACCTTTTTCATCTATAGTTCCCAATACTTCAACAGCTTTCATCTGTTTTTCCTCAAGGTATGTTTTGTCAATTATATCATATTTTATGAGGGTTAAACAAACTTGATCGGGACTTATGCACGGGTGGCGAGAAACCGGGTTTTTGTACGACAATCCTTCGTAGTCCACAGATTAAGTAAAAAGCCCGGTTTCTTTTTCGGGAGTGCGTCCAAGACTGTTGATATTTGAGTGCGATCGCTTACCCAATCTCAACTAAAACTCAACCACCCAAAAATAGTTTCAACGGTCAATTCCAACTCGATGCCCTTGAGGATTGGCAACTGAGTTGCACCTGTGTACAATTCCACTTTTTGCCCTGGGAATATAGCTAAAATACTTTCTTCTTCTGGATCGAGCAACCACCCCAATTCAGTACCATTTCGGGAACAATGCAGTAATTTACTCAACACTTTTGTTTGGCTTTGTTCCGGGGACAGGATTTCAATCGACCAGTCTGGATGAATTTCAAAGCGGTTAGCAATTCTTCCCGATCGCAAAAAGGGAATTCTTTCCCATCGGAATACAGTCACATCAGGGACAATTCCTGCACCGCCAAAAGTGCAGCGTAACTCTGGAAATGCACAAGCAATTTTCTGTAGTTTAGCTATTTGGTTAATGACAGTGCAGAGTTCACCCTGTAATGTGCTATGTTCACCTTGAGGCATAGGTTTTTGAATGATTTCTCCATTGATAAATTCTGAGGCGGGCTTGGTTTCTGGAAGTTTCAGGAAATCTTCTAATGTGTACTTAGGTTTAATGAGTGTATTCATACCATTTTAGATTTTTAATTTTAAATTGGGATAGTATTATTGTAGGCGATCGCTTAATATTCTCAATACTTCAAGAGTATCCAGAGAAGCCAATCTTCCTGTTATCCTAGAAACATACTTCATTCCCCGATCGCATTATGGTTGCCTTACCCGATCGCCCATTGATGAGCGCAGCAGAATACCTGACTTGGGAACCCACCCAAGAAGAACGCTACGAGTATTGGGATGGCGAAGTCGTCGCTATGACAGGCGGCACCCGCAATCACAATCGAATTACCTTCAAATTCTCCAAGCTCCTAGATGATGCCCTTGTCGATCGCCCTTGCGAGATGTACATGGCGGATGTCAAAGTCCAAGTGGAACCAGGGCGAAAGTATTTTTATCCTGATGTTGTCGTAACTTGCGACGATCGTGATAACGATCCGCAATTGGTGCAATTTCCTTCCTTGATTATCGAAGTTTTATCACCTTCAACAGAAGCCCTGGATCGCGGCGCAAAATTTGCTAAATATCGCCAATTTTCAACGCTGCAAGAGTATGTTTTGGTGCAAGTTGAACAGCCCAGAGTAGAGATGTTTCGACGCAATGAACAAGGGCTATGGGTGCTGTCAGAATATGGTTTGGGCGATACTTTGCGACTTGAATCAGTGGATGTCGAAATTGCGATCGGCGATTTGTACCGCCAAATACAGTTTTCTTAGATGCAGACGGCGGTTGAAACCGTACCTCCGATCTTGAACCCTTGGCAATGCGGGTTTTGCTTGTGTAGACGCGGTTTCAACCGCCGTCTGATCTTCGTTTGTGTACGCTGCATCTGAACCATATTGCATTATATTCGCCATTTTTCTTTCTTTACAAAACTTGCCGTGGGGCGATCGGGATTTCAATAATAAACTCACTCCCCTCTCCCGGTGCAGAAACGCAAGTCAATTTTCCGCCATGAGAACTAACAACAATCGAGTGAGAAATAGACAATCCCAAACCAGTTCCCGAACCCACCGGCTTAGTTGTAAAAAACGGATCGAATATCTTGTGCAGCACCTCAGTGTTCATTCCCGGGCCGCTGTCAGCCATTCTAATTATTACAGAATTGCGGTCTGTCACCTCCGTAGAAATTGTAATATTAGGAGTATTTTGAGACGTTTCCGGGCAATCTCTTGCCAACAGCAGCGCATCGATCGCATTTGTCAAAATATTCATAAATACCTGATTCAACTGCGACGCATAACAAGTAATTAACGGCAACTTGGCATAATTTTTAATCAGCTCAATCCCCAAACGGCCGCCCTCTTTTCTGAGGCGCGGTTGCAGCAACATCACCGTACTGTCGATGCCTTCATGGATATCAACCGACTTCATTTGCGCTTCGTCGAGGCGCGAGAAATTCCGCAAACTCAACACAATATCCCGGATTCTTTCGGCTCCCACTTTCATTGAATCCAGCAACTTTTGCAAATCTTCGCTCAAGAATTCCAGTTCAATTGTTTCTATTTCCTCTAGGATTTCATCAGCAGGTTCTGGATAGTGTTGCTGGTAAAGCTCAATCAATTTTAGCAAGTCTTTAACGTATTCGCTAGCTGGATTGAGATTACCGTAGATGAAACTTACAGGATTATTGATTTCGTGAGCTACACCAGCCACCATTTGCCCCAAACTAGACATTTTTTCCGTTTGAATTAATTGAGCTTGAGTCAGTTTCAGCTCCCGCAAAGTTTTTTCTAAACGCTCGTTTTTATCATTTAACTCATAGGTTCGCTCTTGCACTTTCTGCTCCACAGAATTGTAAAGCAGAGCATTTTCCAAAGAAATAGCAACTTGGGAAGAAAGCAGCCTTAAAACTTCTAATCTGTGGGCAGTAAAAGCCCCAACAGTTAAGTTATTTTCTAAATAAAGAATGCCGATTAATTTGCGTTGATTGACTATCGGCGTACACAAAAGAGATTTGAGCTGGTGTTTGGCGATGTAAGAATCGGCAGTAAATCGCCCTTCAGCCGCGGCATTGCTCAACACCAAATCTTCGCGAGTCCTTTCCACATAATTAATCACCGTCACAGGTAAATCCTGACATTCTTCAACAGGCGTAAATTGCAGCACCGCGACATCTTCAGCAACTACTGACGCTTGAGCTGAAATTAAAAGTTTTCCATCTCTAACTAAGATTAAAAAACCGGATTGTGCCCCCGCGTTTTCCAGCGATATCCTCATCAAAGAAGCCAGCAGCTTGTCGAGAAAAATTTCGCTGGAAATTGCCAGAGATGCTTTCATTACAGTTGCTAAATCCAGCACTCTCGCATCACTGCCAGTAGAAGTATGAATAGTAGTTGTAGTTTGATTGTTGTGAAAACTTCCGTTGAGCGGCGTCATTTCCCGCAACTGCGGATACTTCTGTTCTAAATCTTCAACTTTGCGGACTGCACCCCAGCGCAAGTAGCACGAGTGAGCTTCGCGCAAGTGGATTTTGGCATATTGATATTTGCCTTTACTCAACCAAAACTTAGCCGCTAGTTCATTGGCGAGGGCTTCATTTTGCACAAACTCATTGTCTTGAGCTAAATTTATCGAGAAATCGTAAAGCTCTACAGCTTCTGAATCTTTCTTGGTAATTCGGGCTATTTCTGCTTGGACTAAAAGGTACTTGTGCAAAAAATTTTCTGCACAGTTGTCTGACCAAATTTTCATTTGTTTTTGATTGGCTTCTAACTTCTCCAAGTAGAGCTTTTGTTTGTCTTCCGAAACATTGGGAAAAACGGCCGCTAAAGTTAGAGAAAAGAAAAAATTCCACTCGGTAGCGGGGATCGCTCCAGTAATAAAAGATAGCTGCTTTTCTACTTCCAAAGCTAGTTGTAGCGCTTCGTTAAAGTTGCCATACCAGTACATTACCTGGCATTTGCGAATCTGATAAAGGCAGAGCGAGTACAAATTTTGATGAGCTTGACAGTTGTGTACGTATTCAGCTTCGCTCAAATCTTCGCTTTCAAATACAAACTTTTCAGGAGTCAGTTGGCTCAAGTTGCGCAGGATTAACTCTACCCCTAATAATATATCGGTAACAAGCTGATTTTTCGTTTTTTGGCTGAACTGCAAATACCTGCTCGTGTCTGCTAGAATTTGCGAGATTTCTTTACCTTGAAAAAAGTAATTGGCTATACGGTTGGAGAGGATATAACCTGCGTATTCTAAATCTCCTGATTCTAAAGCTGCTTGATACCCTTCATTGCTGATTGCGTGTGCTTCTTTAATATGATTGAACCAGTAATGAAAAATACTGACCAGCGACGAACAAGCTCTGCACTTCAAGCCGATATTTCCCGATTTTTCGCTCAAATTTAGCGACAGCAGGGCAAATTGATACGCGGCTTTGTAATCTCCCGAAACAGCGTTTAAGAACATACCGTAGCCCGCGTAGCAGAGAGATGCTTCGGGAACCAAACCGTATGTGAGAGAAAGATTGACTCCTTTTAATACGCTGACTTTCCACAAGTCGGGATTTTTGAGGTAAGCCGATGTTAACAAGTTTGTGATTAATTTGACTGCCACTTTTTTGTCAGGTACAGTCATTTCGGGAGCGTCAATCAGCGAAGATATTTCTCTACCTGCTAAAAAATTCGTGGCTGCTGCAAATTCTTCGGAGATGACCGTTTGTAGCCCGTCTAGCGGCAAGTCAATTCCCAGCAAGTCCAAAGCTTTGATTCCGGCTTTAACGGCTTCTTCATACTTCGCCCGGAGGGTGTACTGCACGATCAGCAGGTTGTAAATTTCTACTTTTTCTAAGGCCGATCGCGCTTTTTGCAAGGTTATGTTGATAAATTCTTCTGATTTCTCAAAATAACCGTTTAAATACTCAATATTTGCCCGCTCCAGGTGCAGAGCAAAGGCTAAATCGTAGTGGGAATCCCAAATATCGGCGGTTAAACCGTCCATACCTGCGGTTAAATACTGCAACGCAGCAACATAAGCAGTGGCATCTTTAGCTCTCCGAGCCGCGTCTAAATTCAGCGTTGCCAGTTCAATTAATTCTCGCTCGTCTCCAATTAGCGATCGGGCTACATTCAAGTGATCGACTAATTCAAAAATTCTGTCAGCGCGATATTCAGCCGGAGTATTTTCGAGAATCTGCCTGCCGATTTTCAGGTGAACGTCTTTTTTTTGCGAGTCGTCAATTAAAGCATAAGCTGCTTGTTGGACTCGATCGTGCAAAAACTTGTAATTCAGAATTAACAGCGGAAACATTACATAATCTAAAGACTTGCTTTCCAATTCTGAAGTTGGCAGAATCAGTCCCGACTTAATCGCCGGCAGCAACTGCGAAAAAGTTTCCGATGCTTCTTTCTCATTAATTAAAGAAAGAGTATTTAAGTCAAATTCGTTACCCAAACAAGCCACTAAACGCAAAACCTGCTGCGTTGAACTTGGCAGTTTTCTTAATTTTTGTACCATCAAATCTACTACATTGTCAGTGATAGCGCACTGCTCAATTTGAGTCATATCCCAATGCCAGCCGCCTTTGCTCCCCGACTGCGGCGGCTGAAAAACTAGCAGGTTTTCTTGATACAATGTTTGTAGGAATTGATTGACAAAAAAAGGATTACCGTCTGTTTTGCTGACAACCAGTTCAGCTAAGGGTTTGACAGATTCGCGATCGCTGTGCAAAGTCTCGGCAATCAAATGAGTTATGTTTTCCACCCCCAGCGGCGACAAAGCAATCTGATTAATGATAGCTTCCTGATTTCGCAGCGTCTCCACAGTCATCATTAAAGGATGAGTGGGACTGACTTCATTATCCCGATAAGCGCCAATTAAAAACAGATATTGTGTCGCTTCATCTGTCATCATCAATTCGATCAATTTGAGTGTGGCAGAATCAGCCCACTGCAAATCGTCTAGAAAAATCACCAGCGGATGTTCGGGCTGACAAAATACGCGAATGAAGTTTTGAAAGACTAAATTAAAGCGGTTCAGAGATTCCGTCGGCCCCAATTCAGCTACAGGAGACTGAGCTCCGACAATTAGTTCAACTTCGGGAAGTACATCAATAATAATTTGCCCATTTTGCCCGAAAGAAGTGCGGAGTTTTTCGCGCCAAACTGCCAATTGAGCTTCGCTTTCAGTTAACAGTTGCCGCACCAATTCCGAAAAAGCGCTGACAACGGCAGAGTAAGGAATAGTCCGCTTGTACTGGTCAAATTTTCCCCAAATAAAATAGCCGCGCCTGCGGGTAATTGGTTTGTCTAAAATCTTCACCATTGCAGATTTGCCAATGCCGGAATAACCAGCAATCAGCATCATCTCGCTGCGGGATTTATGCTGTCCTCTCGCCAGCACGGACACAGAATTTTCTTGTTTCGATTTGCTCTCTTTCTTGATGACAGAAATTTGGGAGTGTTCGATGCGGTAGGCTCGATTATTTGTTGCTGCTACCCGTTCAAATGCCGCTAAAAGAGTTTCAACTTCTCGCTGTCTGCCATAAAGTTTTTGAGGAATTTGAAATTTGTCGGAAATATCTTGGTTGCCAAGAGCAAACTCAGAAATAACCCCAGATGTTTGCAACTGAAACAGACAGGATTCCAAATCTGCTTTCAGTCCCCAAGCACTTTGATAGCGATCCTCCGCCGTTTTTGCTAGTAATTTCATCACAATGTCTGAAATAGCTTGAGGAATTTCTGGTGCAATTTCAGTGAGAGGTACTGGCTGTTTGGCGATGTGACAGTGAACTAACTCCATCGGATCGGTAGTGGGAAAAGGGAGCTGTCCTGACAGGATTTCATAGAAGGTGACACCAAGGGAATAAAAGTCTGTGCGGTAATCAATAACCCTGTTCATTCTGCCGGTTTGTTCCGGCGACATATAGGCTAAAGTGCCTTCTAAAAAATTAGGATTTTTATTGGCAAAATTTTCTTGATTTGAGTCAGTTGAGATGCTAAAATCTATAAGTTTAACTTGTCCCGTTGCGGGATTAAAAACTATATTAGAGGGGTTTATATCTTTATGTATTACATTTTTTGCGTGAATTTCTCCCAAAGTTTCAGCAACTTTGATGGCTGTAGTCAAAAATCCTAAAGTGGTAAATTTTTGGGTAGCCATAAATATTTTTAAAGATTCGCCGCCAAAATCTTCTAAAATCATTGCCAAAATATTGCTAACCTGCTGCAACTTGTACACTTTAACAACTCCGTCGAGCTGGTTTAAGTTGGCAGTAATATCATATTCGCGTTTGTATCTATTCAGTTCTTCGGGAGTCGGATAGTCTTCTTTGATAATTTTGATAATAACAGGTTGGTTGTCTTGCTCGTTACGGCCGCGGTAAACCAGGGAAGTGCTGCTTTCATAAATAAGAGCGAGAACTGCAACGCCGGGAATTGCCATCATAGTCAGGTTCTCTCAAATTAGGTGTGCTTGGTCAATATTACAGGAGTTGCGCGCGACGGGCTAGAAACCAGATTTTTTCGTTGCTAGTCGTTGACAAACCCAAGATTTTTTAGTGTGAACCGGGTTTATTTTGGTAAATCCTATGTTATTCTTCATTATCACTCAAAAGCTATCTTTTGGGATGTGTGGGAAGACAGGCCTTGACAGAGACCGGGCGGTTGAAACCGCGTCTACACAAACACTCATGCACTCCAAGCGGGTTGAAGAACGGGCGGTTAAAATTAGGTGATTTTTCTTCAGCCCGCGGAGGCGGACTACCCTTCGGGAAGGTTAACGCCTACGTTTTTGTAGTTTGAGATGGAACTCGTATGTGGCGAAGCGCCCGTCATCCGAGTTCGATTTCAAAAGCGGTTTCAACCGCTGTCTTATCTATTGGGTCATCTACGCGCTGGCTGGAATAATAACCTTTAATCTCGGAGTTAAAAAATCGGCCTGTAGAATCAGCTTCTTGCAGAGATTCCCAAATTTCCGGTTCTACGTGGCTGTATTGATAGACTGACCCGCTGCTAAATTCTATTTGCAAAACTTGCTCCTCTTCGTTGTATCCGATCGCACTAGCCATTGCCGAATCAACCGGGATCATAGCAATCGGTTCGTCGCGGTGAGCAATTTCTGTTAATTCAATACCGGGAGCGAGTTCGATGGAATCTGTATTCGCAATGAAATCTACCATTTGCAGGCCGTGCATTGCAGCTTCGGGAGCGGCAATTTCGATAAATTCGAGGCGTTCACCGCGATCGATCAACAGTCCTAACTGGCCGTTAGAGTGACCGACTGCTAAGACATTGCTCAAGTCAATTTTGGAGAGTTTCATGGGATTGGTCAAGGATTTGTTTTACGTCAATATTTCCCCTAATAAAGCAAGTTTCGCGAGCGAGGAAATAGTGGATTAATTAATAGTGTATTTGATGTTGCTTAAAAAGTCAATTATGTACTTTGGCGAAAATTATTGTAGCAATCTAGGTGTCAGGTGCGGCTGGGGTATCCTAGGTTGATAAGATGTGTCCGGTTCTTAACGAAACTTGACAATAGATTAAGAATTATTGCCATAAAACAAAGGTAAAATTGTGGGAAGGGCGAGTAAAATCCCAGCCAACAAAAGCGTTTGAGGATTTTTCTCATCTGTAAATCTTCAGAAAGTTATTATTTCTAAAGGATTCATCCGGTGAGAAAATCGGAAACAACCTTAAAATTTAGCAGTAATCGCCCGATCGGGCAAATCTCAACCAACACCAGGAAAAATACCTATGAAATTGGCTTATTGGATGTACGCAGGCCCAGCCCACATCGGCACTTTGCGCGTTGCGACTTCCTTCAAAAACGTCCACGCCATCATGCACGCACCAATTGGAGACGACTATTTTAACGTCATGCGCTCCATGTTGGAGAGGGAACGGGATTTCACCCCGGTAACTACCAGCGTCGTTGACAGACACGTACTGGCGCGGGGCTCGCAGGAACGGGTGGTGGACAATATCACGCGCAAAGACAGAGAAGAAAGCCCAGATTTAATCGTGTTGACTCCGACTTGCACCTCCAGCATTCTGCAAGAAGACTTGGAAAACTTCGTGGAGCGAGCTCAATTGGATGCCAAAGGCGATGTATTGCTAGCGGATGTGAACCATTACCGGGTAAACGAACTGCAAGCAGCCGATCGCACTTTAGATCAAATCGTGCAATTTTACATTAACAAAGCCCGCAAAAAAGGCGATTTAGAAACAAAAAGCGAAAAACCATCGGTGAATATTATCGGTATGTCTACGCTGGGTTTCCACAACCAGCATGATTGTACTGAGTTGAAGCGTTTGATGGCAGATTTGGGAATAGAAGTCAACGAAGTTATTCCCGAAGGTGCTTCGGTTCATAACTTGAAAAGACTGCCGCGCGCTTGGTTTAACTTGGTTCCTTATCGGGAATTGGGGATGATGACGGCGAGCTATTTGGAACAGGAATTCGGCACTCCTTGCGTGGATATTACGCCGATGGGTGTGGTGGAAACGGCGCGCTGTATTCGCAAGATTCAGGAAGTTCTGAATGCTCAAGGTGCGGATGTTAATTATGAAGATTTTATTGACCAACAAACGCGGTTTGTGTCTCAGGCTGCTTGGTTCTCAAGGTCGATCGACTGCCAAAACTTAACAGGCAAAAAAGCCGTCGTATTTGGCGATAATACGCACGCTGCGGCGATGACGAAGATTTTGGCTCGCGAGATGGGAATCCACGTTGTGTGGGCTGGAACCTACTGCAAACACGATGCTGATTGGTTCCGGGAGCAGGTTAGCGAGTATTGCGATGAGGTGATTATAACTGAGGATCACGGGCAAATCGGGGATGCGATCGCCAAAGCCGAACCTTCCGCCATTTTCGGGACGCAAATGGAACGCCACGTGGGTAAAAGGCTTGATATTCCGTGTGGTGTGATTGCTGCGCCGATTCATATTCAGAATTTCCCGATCGGCTACAAACCATTTTTGGGTTATGAAGGCACAAATCAGTGCGTAGATTTGGTCTACAATTCCTTTACTTTGGGAATGGAAGATCACCTGCTAGAAATCTTCGGCGGCCACGATACTAAGGAAGTAATTACCAAGGGTATTTCGGCTGATTCTGATATGAATTGGACGAAGGATGGACAGGCTGAGTTGAATAAAATCCCTGGTTTTGTGCGGGGTAAGGTGAAGCGGAATACTGAGAAGTTTGCGCGCGATCGCGGTATTGCTCTAATTAATGCTGAGGTGCTGTACGCGGCCAAGGAATCTGTCGGCGCGTAGTTAGTTGTAAGGTGGGCATCTGTTGTGGATGCCCTTGCTTATTTAGAAAATTTTAGATAAAATGACACAAGATAGCAACCTACTTTGGACTGGTTATTCATTCAATAATGTTCCAATACGCCTCACTAGAGAGCGGTGGCAGCATATCTTGAAAGAACACCCTGAAATGCAAGCTCAATATGAGCGGGTTTTAGAAACTTTAGAGAACCCCGATCTGATTCAAATCGATGAAGTTACAGGCGGGTTACTTGCCCTGCGCTTCTATCCCTTGATTCCCGAAAGTAGGAGATTTGTGATAGTGGTGTATCTCGAAATAAATAATTATGAGGGATTTATCACAACAGCTTACCTCAGAAGACAGCCATCATCAAATAAGCGAATAATATGGACACAACAGTAAAAATTCTCGAAGACTCCACAAATATTACAGGTTTTTACGATAAGGAAGCGGATGTTCTCTATCTCTCGCTGGGAGAACCGCGAGAGGCTGTAGCTGTGGATATTAGCGATGGAGTTATCGCCCGTTACAATGAGGATAGTGAAACAATTGTCGGCATTACTTTAATTGGGTTGCGGCAGCGGGTATTGAAGGAATTAAATCACAAACTGCACGTATTACCTCATGCAAATGGGTGGGCGGTGACTGAGGAAAATCTAGAGTCAAGTGAGAAGGTGTTTCCCACTCAGGAAGCAGCGTTTAAATATGCAGTGGGTTCTGCAAAAGCTCGATGGCTTGAGGTAGTAATTTATGGTGAAAATGGGGAAGTTGAGGAAGTGATTAATCCCGCGATAGATGCGCTGTTGCAGCGTAGAAGTCGGGACGAGTCTGAGTCGGGGAAACGTGAATGTTTGGAAAGTGTTTAGATGCAGGGAGGTGAAAGTGCGCCGATGAGGAAAATTGCTACAATATCAGATGAGCCAATCTTGCTCTAATGAAAAAAATCATGTCAACCCCTACCCAAGTCCCCCAAACAACCACCATTGAGATAACAATCAATCGGGAACAAAAAGAATTGATTGAAAAAGCAGCTACCCTGTGGGGGCTGAGTCTGAGTGAGTATCTGCTAGAAGTTGCTCTAAATCTAGCCGAAGAAATGCCACTCAAATCAGAACAAATCGTTCTTTCGGAACCAAACTGGGAAATTGTTACCTCGGCGATTGAAAACCCGCCACAACTTAACTCTAAGCTGAAAAGTGCGATCGAGATATATCGTCAAGAATACGAAAGCAAATAAATAATGGAATGGATTTTTTGCTCTATCGATGATATCAGGGTGATTCGGGATAATTTTGACTGCGGTGTGCCAGAGTTAAATGAGTATCTCAAAAAATACGCCCGACAAAATCAAAGAAAAGGAATTGCCAAAACTTGGGTGGCAATTCCTCAAGACGGTGATGGTCAAGTAGCAGGCTATTATGCGATCGGGATGGCTGAACTAGAACGAGAATCACTGCCTGAAAATTACAAAAAAGGGTTGCCACGCTACCCGCTTCCAGTTATGCGTATCGGCAAACTGGCAGTAAATCAATCAATGCAGGGTAGAAGACTAGGTGAGACACTGCTAATCGATGCTTTTAACAGAGTCATTCGTCTATCGGAGGATATTGGGGTATTGGGAGTAATAGTTGATGCCTTGAACGAACAAGCTAAGGGATTTTATCTGCAATATGGGTTCATTCCTTTAGAGGGTGATGAGCTTGCACTTTTTATTCCTATCACTAGGATATTAGAAGCATTTAGATAAACTTCCAGATTCTTTATTGGCGGATATCGGACATAATTGTATCCCAATTAATCATTCTGATTATTGTCTTTCTCAACTTCCTCAAAATTCACTTTCTTATAAATAGCCGATAGAGGAACTTCTAGCTGAAACGAATTAAACACTAATGTGGTATCTTCCTCGTCATACTCGCAATACAACCATCTTTTATTCTCGGTTTTAGAATACTGCTCGACCTTAATTTTTGTTTGGTCAATCAGAATGTATTCTCGCAAAGTAGGAATAGATTTGTAAAATGCAAATTTGTCACCTCGATCGTAATTTCTAGTAGACTTTGATAAAACTTCCACAATCACTTGAGGATTAGTAATCATGTCTGTGCGATTATTGTGATACTCAGGTTTTCCCAAAATTACCATTACATCGGGATAAGTGTAAAGTCGCACTTTTGGAACCCACAGACGCACGTCACCGATGAAGACATCATACTCTTGTTCTGGAAGAGCCAAATTTAATGCAATGTAAACGTTTCCTGCGAGCCGATTGTGATTGGTAGAGCCGCCTGTCATAGGAATAATTTCCCCGTCGAGATATTCGTTTTTGTCTTCGGCTGTTTCTTCCAGTGCTAAATATTGCTCTTCTGTGAAGTAATGTTGCTCGGTTGTTGGCAAAGTGGTTGTCATTAAGCTATTCTCCCACTAGGATGTTGAACAAATACTTTTCTTGAGTACGCGCGGCGAAGCTATCCCGTAGGGAATCGCTCTTTTAGATAATAACCCAGATTTCCAGCAATCGGTACGCAGAGGCGATCGATTTAAAATTTTATCTACAAACAATTTAATTAATATTATTGTAGAGTTTCATGCCCGTAGGGGCGGGTTCACCAGTGACTCTAAGTAATAGCGTCAATATTAATAAACCCGCCCCGCCCAACGCCAGATACCGACCATCTATATCCTAGTATTAATCATCGGGATGGGGCGGGTTTATTTAACCTATTTGTGGGAGTCAAGTATTGTTGGTGAACCCGCCCCTACAACGATATTAATTAACTTTCCCATACAACTTGGCAAATCCACCGCACAATCGCTCCAATCAAATCAGATTGACTGGGTGAAAAAGCTGTCACCAAATCCGCGTTATTATCGCAAACAATAGCAATGTTACCGTCAAACTTGCTTAAATCATTGAGAAATGTCTCGCTAAATCCAGTCGCCTCTTCCCCCCGCGAGTTGTAGAATACTAAAATCAAAGATTTCTCGCTATCCATCAGCAGCAAATCCCAATAAGTTTGTAAATCTGCCATTGTTTTCGGTGTGCCATCCTCACTTTTGGAACAGCCTTGTTTCAGCATTTCGGTGTAAATCTTGGCGGCGGGGTTGTCGGGGTGGATGAAGTTTTTGCAGTCGATGCACAAAAGTTGGATTTGATTGGATAATTCGGCTTGATTATTGATTTCTCTGGCAATGTCTTGGGGGAAAGTTTGCCAGTTGAGGGTTGATGTGGTTGAGGTGAAACCGACTGCGGTTGTATCGGGAACTTCGGGATGGGGTGTGGTGGGTGGATGGTGCCATGCGTCATAGAAGGTGGGGTAAGGGAGATTTTGGGCACAGTACCAGATGACTGAGTAGTTTTCGCGGATACCATGATCTGAGCAATCTTTTAAGCCTTGAATTACTGCTAAAAAAATAGCTTGATTAGAGAATTTTTGACCTAGCAATATGGATTCTAAGCAATTACAAGCTATCTCTTGCATCTCATCGTCTTGGTTAGTACGTAAAATCAAGTTTAAATTAGAAATTATTTCAATAATTTGCGTTTCTAATTTTTTTGCTGTTAGATCGCCTAAACCAAGGATGTTAATATCATTTAGCAACATATCTATTCCGCTATCTTGAATTTGCTTAATCCTTGCGTCGCTTCTCTTTTCAATGTCAGTAGCATACTGGTATTGTGGGTGGTGAGTTGGGGCTATCTTTAAAAAAGCCTTAGCAATCAACCAGTTAGTAGGGAAATAAGATGATTGTATATCAATTTTTTCTATATGTTTAGCCATGTTTTCTCTAATCAAATCTCTGCTTTCACAAGTAATATCCAAACTCTCACAAACAAGTTGACTAAGATATCGAACAGCAGTTTCATGAATATCGATATTCATCAAATCAATAATTTTTTTAATAGCTTTTAATCTGAGATTTCCTGTAGAAATTTTACCCAGGCTACAAGAAGCTATTTCTACACAGCAGATATTTTCAGATGGATCGTCTATTATGCTATTCAAAGCCTGGATGGCATCACAATTACCAGTGCCGATTACTCCTAAAGTTTTGATCGCTTCATGTCGGATATGCGGATACTTACTTCTATCTAGTAATGGTAATATAAATTTCACCGCTTTATGGTAGTCTGCTTTGGGTAGTGCTGCCCTAAGCTGTTGTGCATTTAAAACGCATATTGGTATAATATAACATAATGATATTCAGAAAAAGTGAATGCCTGCTAAAAACTTTCTCAGTTCCGAGACAAAGGAAACTCTGCAACAAGTATTAAAAGACCATGAGCATCCA
>JANYGO010000084.1 GCA_025362325.1 Cyanobacteriota bacterium
TGGATGCTCATGGTCTTTTAATACTTGTTGCAGAGTTTCCTTTGTCTCGGAACTGAGAAAGTTTTTAGCAGGCATTCACTTTTTCTGAATATCATTATGTTATATTATACCAATATGCGTTTTAAATGCACAACAGCTTAACTTAAAAGCTTCCTCCAACTTATCGCCAAGAAGTGCAAGACTTGCTGGAACGTATTCGTAATAAGCATCGAGTAGTAAGGAAGCTTGAAAACACCCTGCATCATCCAAAAATTTAGATTCAGTCAGGTAAGTATTAAGACATTCAAGAAAAATTTCTCGGTGGCGAGTATTGGCAAGTTCGTCCACGCTACGACGAACCAATAAAAAAATTCGGTCAAACGTTTTGCGGTCAATAACAATTTTGTTGTTTGACTCAAACGTAAAGAGTTGCGATCGCCCGCAAGGACAATCGTCTGTATGTGGCATAATTATTCGGCTCCAACCGTTGTAACGTAACGTTTGGGGAAGTCGTGACTTGGTTAGCGGGCTCAATCGCTAGTCAGTCGCGCATCAATCTTCCTTAGTTACTTACGATCGCAGACTTCCTTCCCTTTGTCAACACAGGGGTGTAAAGTTTTGTTTCAAATTATTCGGCAAGCAACTCCATCACTTCGTCGGGCGTAATGCCATAAATAGCAGCTAGTAGTTTGACATTTTTCACGTCACTACCTAACTGCTTAAGTACCCCGATTGCACTACCCAAAGGAATAGCTTCCTTCGTAGATTGAGTTAATAAATCAATTGTTGTCTCAGTGTTAGCGCGACGCTTGTAAACAGTTTCATTCATTTGTGGTGAATGCCCCAAATTTTTAGCTCTTGTTTCCTGAGACATCCCAGCCATTTGACCACTGAGATTAGCGAGATGGCGCAAAGCGTGGGTTTGGGTAAAACCTTTATTCCATCTTCTTAAAATATTTTGCGCGCGGTCACTATATAGTCCAGCAATTGTTTTCGGATTACTTGATAGCGTGCCAATCTCAGGCAATTTACCAGACTTAATTTCTAAGCACTCTATCAAGTCGAGATGAGTAGGAGGAAGCATCGGCACACACAGTCGGTAGCCAGTTTTAGTCGTCGTATCGAGTAATGTCCTGTCACCCACTACAGCAATCATCTTTATATTGCTTGGTTCAATCAGTGCCGGGATAATAACGCCGTCCTTTGTTTTGAAACGTTTGTCAATGTTCTGAATAGCAAACACTTCGTGAACTCGAAAGCCATACACCATCTGCATTGAGAATACCCACAGCCACCGTTTACGTGATTCCAGATGGTATCGCTTATCATCTGAGACACTGAGAACCTGAATGCGAAGCTTGAGAAAATCATCGACTGATAAGGTTTGAAGGTCTTCCCGAAATTCTGTTTGCGTACCGTCAATCTCTTTAAGTCTACCCAGCAACTCAGTATCGCCAATAGTCTCAGCTAGTTTTTTCATGGCACACAAGCAGTTCTTAAAGCATTTAGTTCCTTGCTTTTTAATGTGAACGACAGCCAAAATATCCCCTGAGTTTATAATCGCTTCCCTTGGTAACAGTTTGAAAAATTGTCCGTAAACACATCCCCAAGAGCTTTGATGGCTAGCATTCTTCCTGTCACGTTGTTGGCGGCGTTTAGTACGTCCCTCCCAGTATTCTTTCTCTACTTTTGCTATCGCTTCACCAAACGTCATCAAATCATTTTTGATAACGTTTTTATCCAAAATAACATCATCATACCAGGCTAAAAATCGACTCTCGCTAGAGAAGGATTGCAAGGCGCTAGCAACTAGATGAGCTTTCCTCAGAGCATCAGTGATACCTTGCATCGTCAGGTAGCACCCACAAGTTTTGTTGACACGCTTGTCACCTAACTTGAATTGCAGCGTTATGTAACCACCGCTAGCTTTCCTGTCTTTTTTTAGCCCTACGCCCTTGGGACATTCTTTCTGTGCTTGTTGGAAGTAGTCTAGAATCCGCTCGTAACCAACAAGGTAGTCTGCGGTGGTACTTACAGTGACAGGATTAGATTTTTCGCTCATCTTTCGCTTTCTACTCTGATAGTGCTGAGTTTGACTGATGCACTCAGCCTACAGCAAGTCGCTCAGTGTTCGCTCAAATCAAAAACAGGACTTTCAGAGTGGGTGCAAAAAATGGCTGGAACGATGGAAATTCGTAATTCAAGAGCGAGGCTTTTTCAAATCCCTCCGTGCTCATTTAAGTTAATCAAAAGATCGATCGTTCGCGATCGATCTTTTTTAATGACCAATTGTTAAAAAGTGATGGCTGTTTGGGCGAACTCACACCACAGCGGTGCGCGGTGCGCGCCGCGCCACCTACAAGCATACTGTTCACTATTAAATATCGTCATCGTTTTGACCTTCTTGCACACCCTGAAGAATCCGCGATAACTCACTCTTCTCATTAACCGTAATCCGAGTAGGAGAACCGCTGATAATCCGTTCGTAACCACGGAACGAATCTTTAATTTGCGGGCCATTTTCACTAATTGTATATTCCCGTATCCCTTTATCGTGCCACGAACCGCGCATCTTAAAAACATTAAGTGCCCGCGACATTTCGCCTCGAATCTCTACATACTGAAGCATGATAATCGTGTCAGTAATCGTAGAAATATGGGAGTCCGTAATCGAATTAGAACCCATAAACTGGTCGCTGGTATTCGTGAAAAAGCCAGTGATTTCTTCCTGCTTCGCAAAGCCTGTAACCCCGATCACAAATTGCCGGAAAGCATTATTGCTGACACCTCTAGCTAAAGCCGAAAGCGAGTCTATCGCAATTCGAGAAGGTTTGAATTCAGCAATTTCTGATTTAATCATCTGCAAATGGTCTTCCAAACCCGCAGATTCCGGGTAAGTGCACAGCAGTTTCAGCAATCCTTTTTGTTCCATTTCCTCAAAATCAATCCCCCAAGAATAAGCATTGCGGAACAACTGAGCTCGCGATTCTTCATAGGCAAAAAGCAGCGCTCGATTGCCGTTCAGACAAGCATTCTGCAAGAACTTGCTCACCAACAACGTTTTACCGGTTCCCGTCGCACCCGTAGCCAAAATAATCGAGTCTTTAAAGAAACCGCCGCCGCACATCTCGTCGAGAATTTTATCGCCGGAAGAAACCCGCACGTTAGAAGACTTTTGAGTTAATCGCATCGCCCCCAAGGGGAAAATATTAATTCCGTCATTAGTCATAGTAAAAGGATATTCGCCCTTCATGTGAGTTGTACCGCGCAACTTCAAAATTTCGATGGTGCGGCGGCGGCGTTCCCCTTCCAATACGTTGCGAACAATTACCACATTATCCGATACAAATTCTTCTACTCCAAACCGCGCCACCGGGCCGTATTCTTCTACCCGTTCGGTAGTCATAACTGTAGTTGCGCCTACTTGTTTGAGGCGCGCCACTAAGCGAAAGATTTCTCGGCGCACCACAGATGCAGCTTCGTACTGCTGAAATACTGCTGTCACCGAATCTATAGAAACGCGCTTGGCTTTGTACTTGCGAATGGCGTACTGAATTCGCTCGATCAAGGCAGATAAATCAAAATTTCCCACGATATCCTGACCTTCGGGATCGGGGGAAGCATCCAAAATAAATAGCTTGCCTTCATCGATTAACCGGGCCAGATCCCAACCAAAACTGCAAGCATTTTTAATAATATCTGCTGGAGATTCTTCAAAAGTTACGAGCACTCCAGGTTCGTCAAAATGGGTGATTCCGTTATAGATAAATTGTACGGCAAATAAAGTTTTTCCCGTTCCTGACGTGCCGCTGACTAGGGTGGTTCTGCCAATGGGCATTCCGCCGTGACTGATGTCATCAAAACCCTCAATCATCGTGCGAATTTTTTCAACTCCTGCCGTTACAAATCCTTTTGGTTGCACCGTTTGACTAATTTCATTCATGTCGATTTTTGTCAACTCTCAGTATTCTTTAGTTGTGACTCATTAACCGCAGCTCATGAGTCTTTGTACTCAATTTTTAGTTTGGGCTGTTGCTCAATAACTAATGACTGCGGACTGCGGACTAATGACTGTCACCTGATTGTCTTATGAATTCAGGTCTTCTTCGCGGAGTTCTTCATAGAGCAAATCTAATCCTATCAGAACTTTCTCGCGATCGGACAAATCGCCAATAATTTTTCGCACCGGTGGCGGCAGGATTTTCGCCAGCGTCGGAGTTGCTAAAATTTTGTCCTCTTCTGCTAGCTGAGGATTTTTGAGAACGTCGATGACTTTCAGGGCGTATACTCCTTGAAATTCTTGTTCTAGGATGTCTTTTAGGGTTTTCAAAGCTCGCACGGAGTTGGGAGTATTCCCTGCAACGTACAGCTTCAGAACGTAGGTCTTCTTCAGAGGACTCATGAACTTTTTAAATGTTGAGTATTCGTTGTCAGATATTAGTTGTAGTTGTTATTTGTCTTGAAGCTGCTGTTCTTTGTTATTTTATAATAATTTCAGCGTCACGATCGCCCTGCCTGCTCTCTTCTCCTTTCTTGTTTGTTAAATTTTTCCTTCTTCCTTTTTCCTTCTTCCTTTTACCTTCTTCCTTCTTCCTTCTACCTTTTACCAGAAAGAATTGGTTTAAAGCCGGAACCCTTGTAGGGAGAAATTAAAATCAGACTATTCATTACTCCAATCCTCGGACTTCCAGGTAGAGGTCGCCCTCATCCCTTCGACTGCGCTCGGGGGCAAGCTGTCAACTGTCAACTGTCAACTGTCAACCGAACTTGAGACGCCTCTTTCGGAATCGATCGCCTGTACATCTCGCACAGATGAGCGATCGCGTCAATCAGAGTCAAGCGGTAATCGAGCAATATTTCCTCGCTGCGCCCTTCTAATTTTAGCTGTTTAGCAAATTCGTCCATCAATCCCATGTGAATTTCTACAACTTGAGTTACTGGAACGTCAGCAAAAAAAGCCAAATTCACAAATTCATCGATTTGATTGTTGACCGCCGTATTTTCAGAAAAATAATTCAAAACGATTTGGCGATAACTTGACTTGAGTTGCTCCAAGAACTTTTGCTTCTCTGGGCCTGGCAGATTTAGCAAAAAAATCTGGGAATTTCTTTTATAATACACACCTAAGTATCCTAATCGCTCCCGTAATTTTTCCGCAAGCCGGCGCTGCTGTCGTTGGAGCAAACTTTGAGCAGTCAATTGGGCTGTCGCATCGACCATGGCGGATTGGTCGTTGACTGGAACCGGAGTTGAAAGTTTCAGAAATTGTGCGATCGCCCGATCGATACTTGCAGCTATTTCAGTCGATCGATTGATCGCCAGTTGCACCTCCGCAGGGTGATAAAAAAAAGTACAACTTTGCTGTATAATGTTCTCGGCGGTACTGGGTGCGGCCTCAAAATTATCTGAAGGTTGTGCTTCGGGCTTTCCCTCCTCCCCGGGCTGGAGCGAAAAAATCACAGCAGGCAAAAAGAGCGATCGTGCTTGCAGCTTGCTCAGAAGCTCGCGCAGATCCCCGTCAACCTCAAAAACCAAGCAATCGACGTGGTAATTGTGCTGGAGGAATCCCAAAATGTCCACCGCCGACTTCATGTGCGTTAAAGCATAGCGTTCCCCCCTCAAAAGCTCGATCGCAGACTCTGCAAGTTCCTCAGAGTGGACAAAAATACCGATCGACAGTTGGGGAAGCAAAGCTATAGGTGAACCACCCAAGTTGCCCGAAAGTGCTGGAGCGCTCAGAGTTGATATCTCCTTTACAAAAGATTTAATATTTTAACAATTATTGCAACATTGATTTAACCAATCTTAACAGCCAAATTGGTAGCAACCTTTGATCAGAGGGATAATCAAAGTTTAATCTCTCCGTGCGTCAATGCTCCCTCAGCCTGATTTCTGCAATTAAGCTTAAGGCTTAAAATAAGTGAGAGTCGCCTCAAATCAGTTGCAGGCATAGAATTCGCAGGCTTAAGTGCCGATCCCGTGCGAGATAGCGAACTGATATAAAACAAATAAGATCAAAAAATCCATAGCTACATTGGGTCTCAAAAATATTACTGCTATTGATAGCAGACTCTCAGGTTTGTTATGCCAACCACCAGTCCCAGTCTCAAGAACTTTATCGAGCCAGTGCCGCTGTGCCGACTCACGGCGGCACTAGAATCGTTACGGTCAATTTTCAGCGAGGGCAATTGCGATCGAGTCGCAGTAGTCAACGAACAGCTACAGCCCCTGGGATTAGTTTACCTGCGCAGCCTTTGGGCCAGCGCCGCGCATCGCACCAACGACTGGGAACAACCTTTGTCAGAGAGTTCGATCGCGATCGAGCCGATCAGAATAGTATCGGCCGCTTTGAGCATCAGTGAATTCTGGGAATACCTGCAAACAGAAGAACTTAACACCCCAAACCACAGCCAAACCATCAGCGGTTTCTCCAAAAGCCCGATCTGCCTGACAGATGCCAGCGGTCAATTTTTAGGACTGCTAGACAGCCTGAGCCTGCTACAATTCGCCGCAAACAGCAGCCTGAGGGCAGGGCCAACAGCAGTCAAAGAAATCGAACTAATGCCAGTTTCCCAAGCCCTCGCCACCGCCCTAGGCGCTCAAGTGCGCTTCCTAGAAGCAGGATTGAAACCCTCAGAAAACCTAAACTCCCTAGTCCAACTCCTAGAAAAACTGCCCCTACCGCTGAGATTGCAAACCCCCACCGGACAAATAGTCAGCCAAAACGCAGCGTGGCGGATTTTGCTGGGAGAAGGGCCAGAACCAATTCCAGAACCAGCAGCAAATTTGGACAAACACTCGCCCCACAAACCAAGCCATTTAAGAACCGAATACACGAGTGCGCAGGTAGAAGCCATCACCCAAGAGTGCAGGAGCTTAGTAGGAGTAGGTCGATCGGGCGAGTGTTTGGGGGATAGCTTCGCCGCGCGTGATTCAACAGCCGCCACCAGTTGCCCGCTACCACTGTACTCTGCCGCCTCCCCATCAACATTAACCGCTCCTGCTTGGTGCCCCACCGCCGGCAAACCAGACACCTATATTTGCGATTGTCCTGTAGAAAAAGGTCAAGAACGGATCTGGCAATTTGTCAAGCAACCGCTCTCGGACAACCTAATTTTAGTCATGGGACAAGATGTCACCGAAGAACATTTAGTCGCCAAAGAACTAGCGGCGAAAAACGCAGATTTAATCCACCTCAACCGACTCAAAGACGAATTTTTATCCTGCATCAGCCACGAACTAAAAACCCCGCTCACCGCCGTTCTCGGTTTGTCCAGCCTCCTCAAAGATAAATTGATCGGAGAACTAAACGACCGCCAAACACGCTACGCCAAACTAATACATAAAAGCGGGCGACATTTGATGACAATAGTGAACGACATTTTAGACTTGACCAGAATGGAAACCGGGCAATTAGAACTAATTCCCGAACCAGTCGAAATAGCAACCACCTGCAAAAGAGCCTTTGAACAAGCAAAACAACTGCAACAGCAAGAAGAAAAATCCCCTCCCCAGCCGAGCAAAACCGACGGCGCAGCAAACGCAGAATGCTCCGCCGAAATCGAATTTACACTCGAAATAGAACCGGGACTGAGCTATTTAGTTGCCGACGAACTGCGGCTGCGACAAATGCTCGTCAATCTGCTTGCCAACGCCCTAAAATTCACCGAAGCGGGCGGCAAAATCGGCTTGAAAGTAAATGTTTGGGAAGGCTGGCTCGCATTCACCGTTTGGGACACAGGCATCGGCATCCCCGCCGACAAACAGCACCTAATCTTTCAGAAATTCCAACAACTTGAAAGCCCCCTCACCAGGCGCTTTCAAGGAACCGGACTGGGACTGGTACTGACTCAACGGCTCGCCCGTCTCCACGGCGGAGACGTTTCGTTTATTTCCTCAGAAAATCAAGGCTCTGAATTTACCTTGCTGCTGCCGCCAAATCCTGCGGGAAATAGCGGGGAAGAATCCCCAGCAGGTACAGCCACGGAGGGAGAATTCTTACAACCAAAATATCAAACTCCGATCGGCAATTCTCGCTCTCGTTTAGTATTAATAGTCGAAGCAGTTCCCAAATATATCGAAGATTTAACCAACGTCCTCTCAGGTTTGGGCTACCAAGTAATCGTCGCCCGTTCCGGCACCGAAGCGCTGGAAAAAGCCCGCAGGTTCAGTCCCGAAGCGATTTTCCTCAACCCGTTGCTGCCGCTGCTGTCCGGCTGGGACGTGCTGACGCTGCTCAAGAGCGACCCGGATACGCGATCGATTCCGGCGATCGTCACAGCCACCAGAGGCGAAAAAGAACGGGCTTCTGTCAACCGCGCCGAAGGCTTTTTGAGCTTGCCAGTCGAAGAATCCGCTTTGCGGCGCTTGCTAGACTCGATCGCCCGCCCCGATGCCAGTACCAGCAAAGTGAGGAGTTCTTTAACCGTGTTGTGGCTCAGCCCGCAAAACAGTTCCTCTCAAGGTTCCGCTTTACTCCTCAACCCCACCTACTGCCGGGTTTTAGAAGCAGACGACCTCGGCCAAGCAGAACTCGTAGCGCGAATTTGGCGGCCTGATGCGATCGTCTTGGACAGTACGAGTCAACTGCAAAACCCCTCAGCTTTTATCGAACAGTTAAGTCGGTCTCGAAATTTGGGTTCTCTCCCCTTAGTAACTTTAGACTCTGCAACGACGCAACTAGCAAATCAAGTCAAAGGATTGTCGGTATTTCCCTGTTTGGCAGCCAGCAGTCCCGATGGCACCGGGTTGGTAGCTTCTGCGTTGTGGCAAGTGATTCAAGTAGCTGCGGGCATGAGTTGGAAGCCCAGCATTTTATTTGCTGACATTTCGACTTTACCCGACTTGCACCGCACTGCTGGGGGGAATCCGACGGCAGAATTGGAAAATGGCGATCGATCGACAAATGCCGAGATTCCCATTGCCAATTCCCAGTTTTCTACTCCCAACTTTCAAGCTTTAATTCAGTACATCCAAACCGCAGGATTCCGAGGAGCGATCGCCCCCTGTTGGACAGAAGTTTTGCAGCAGTTGCAATATCAAAGCGTTGACTTAGTGTTGCTGTGCTTGCGAGATGCCCCCTCAGCATCGCCCCCCATGTTGCAAGCGCTATCGAACCTGCGGCAAATGGCTATAAAACTGCCAATTTTAGTCTGGGATTATCGGTCTGCTGTAAATTCGGAATCCGAGGCGATCGACTTTCTGCTGCAAGAAGTATCTGCAAAAATTTTGCCTTCTTCCTTGTCAGCAGCACAATTGTTAGACAAAATTCAACAGACTTTATTAACTAAACAAAGTTACTAAAAATGAATAATCCCCCCGTTTGTAGTGAGGACTTCAGTCCTCTCTAAAACACTAAATCAAAACTATGATTCTTGAGTGCAAAAGGTTTTTCATTCAGTTGACAGTTGACAGCACTTGACAATCATAAGTCCGAGGATTGAAGCAATGAATAGTCTGATTTTAATTGATCCCTCAAAGGGTTCCGGCTTTAAACCAATTCTTTCGGGTAATGAGGACTTCAGTCCTCAGAAAAACTAGGACTAAAGTCCTCACTACCAACCAATTTTATGGTAGTTATTCAAGGCAAAATAAGATTACTGAAGTCAAGTAAAAATGAAGAATTTACCCGGTTCGTAGTGAGGACTTCAGTCCTTTCTAAAGCAGTGAATAAAAACTCTTATTCCTGAGTACCAACAGAATTTCGGAACGATTTAACTAAAAACCGCTTTCGCGTTGCCAGCCAGGAAGCAATATCAAAACTCAAAAATATGAGTTATTATAAGCGATCGAGAAACCATTATATATTTTTCTGGGGCTGTACAGTGCCGAATCGCATTTCTTTAATATCTCTGGTGCTCGCACTCGGTTTGGGGACAATGCCCGAGCCTGTCGTTGCACAGGCACTCTTGCCTTACACCCTGCAAATCGACTCCGCCCAGCTCGAACAGACAGCCTTGAGCCTTGCAGAAGAAGCCGTCCAGCTAGCCAGACTCCAGCAGTACCAACTCGCCGTCCCCAGAGCCGAACTCGCCACACAGTTAGCCCCCAAGAATGCTCAAACTTGGACTTTGTTAGGCAGCTTGTACCTTCAAGTCGAACAGTTTGACAAAGGGATTGAAGCTTTGGGACAAGCTCAATCTCTGGCGCCAGAAAATGCCTCAATTAAATTTGTCTTGGGAGAAGCTCACTTTCGGAAAGCCAACTACGAGAAAGCAGCCGAATACTTGCAAGCAGGGTTGAAAATAAAGCCAGAGACTCCGGGCGCATTATTTGACTTGGGCAATGCTTTTTATAAGCTCAAGCGGTTCGATAATGCGATCGCCCAATATGAAAAAGCCTTTGCTTTAGAAAAAAACCTTTGGCCCGCGATCAACAATATCGGATTAGTCAAATACGAAATGGGAGATGTCGATAGCGCCATCGGTCGCTGGCAGCAAGCGATCGCGATCGACAACAAAGCAGCAGAACCAATGCTAGCTCTAGCAGTAGCATTCTACAGCAAAGGCGACAAAGAAAAAGGTTTAGCAATGGGAGAAGCCGCGCTGAAATTAGACAAACGTTATGCCAATGCAGATTTTCTCAAAGAAAACCTCTGGGGCGATCGCTTGATTGCAGCCACCCAAAGCTTCCTCGCCACTCCCCAAATTAAAGCAGCACTCACTAAAATTCAAGACGCCCCGCCATCTCCCCAGATGTCGCCTTAATTCTAGTTAGGTTCGTCGTGAGGACTTCAGTCCTGAGAGCATTTTTTAGCTGAGCAAGATGTAATATGTTTCAACAGCATCAATCACATACTTCCGAATATCGCACCAATATTTCTACTCGTTACTAGCATTGCCTGGTAACGCAGATCGGTCGGCTCTGCCTCCTTTTTTCCAGCCGAGGCAGAGCCTCGCTGATATGGAACCAGTTAAACCAGTTAATCCCCAATCTAAAATCTCAAATCCCCAATCTAAAATAGTATTACCTATGACATCTATTACTACGATCGCCCCCCTAAGCTGGCCCGAACTAGAGGCACTCACAGACTTTCAAATCGATACCGTCAACGGGCAAACCAACTCTCAAGCCCGCTTGCGCCTCTTCGGACAACCCGAATCCGACGTGAGAGTCACACTGTACCGCGATCATCATGCCTGGTGTCCCTATTGCCAAAAAATCTGGCTGTGGTTGGAAGAAAAACAAATTCCCTACGGCATTGACAAAGTTACGATGTTCTGCTATGGCGAAAAAGAAAGCTGGTACAAGCGCAAAGTGCCGTCGGGAATGTTACCCGCGATCGAGCTAGACGGCCGCATCATTACCGAAAGCGATGATATCTTAATCGCCCTAGAACAAGTCTTCGGCCCCTTGGGTTTGGGCATGAAAAACCCCCAAGTGCTTCCCCTGCGACAGCTAGAGCGAATGCTGTTTAGTGCTTGGTGCTCTTGGCTGTGCCGCGTCAGTACAGGCGGAGCAGATCAGCGCAACCGCAACCAATTCACCAGCGTTGTCGCCCAAGTCGAAGCAGCACTCTCGCGCACGCCCGGCCCTTATTTCCTGGATGAGTTTGGCACCGTCGATGTAATTTTTACGCCCTACGTCGAACGCATGAATGCCAGTCTTTACTACTACAAAGGATACTCTCTGCGGGAAGAAAACCCGCGCTTTGCTGACTGGTTTGCAGCGATGGAAAGTCGCCCCACCTATCGCGGTACTCAGAGCGACTTCCACACCCACGTACATGATTTACCGCCTCAGATGGGCGGCTGCTGGGAAAACGGCGAGCCCCAGATGCTACTCAACAAAGCCCGCGTGGATAATGGGCCTTGGGCTGGACTCCCGGATGTGATGTACCCAGAACCGGAAACTTCTCGCGCTGAAGCACTCCACCGCGTCATCAAGCACCAGCACAACATCGTTCGAGTCAATCCTGCTGATGACAAGTTATTCGATGAGGCTTTGCGTTGTGCTTTAACTTTGATGATGACTGGCGAAGTTTGTACGCCGCCGGCTGGTTCTGATGCGGCTTTGCGATATTTGCGCGATCGGGTAAATGTGCCCCGCGATATGTCGATTTACGCAGCCAAGCGATTGAGGGAAGCGTTGGAGGAAACGGCGGCTTTGGTGGGTGATGGCCAAGGTTCTCCGATTCTGCTGAAGCATCGGCGAGATCAAGATCCGGCTAATTTTGTGTAGGATTCTGGGCATATCGGAATCAGACGGAATGGGCGTTGCTGCTGCTCTACTTCATCAGCTTGCTATCTGCGCGATCGTTGTGCTACCATTGGTAGTATTAAAAGTGGCATAAATAATATGAAAGTATCTATCTCTTTGCCAGATGAGCTAGTGCGTTACATTGACGATCGTGTAGAAAATCGCAGTCGGCTAGTTGAGCTTTTATTGCAAGCATGGCGCAAACAACAAGAACAACAGGCAATGGTAGAAGCCTGTTTATTGCTCGATGAACTGAGTGATGAATTAACCGATGAGGATGAAGCATGGCAGCAAGCAGCGATTACCGACTGGGAAGCATCTGGCTCGTGAATTTCGATCCCTCAGTCGGTACAGAAATCCGCAAGACTCGACCGGCGGTAATTATTTCAGGAACTGCTTTTAATCAACGCAGCAAGGTAACTGTTCTACCCATCACTTCTGCTGTTCCCAACGAGGGTTTACGAGCTGTTGTTTTGCCTGTGATTCCTTCGACTCTCAATGGTCTGAGTACCGAGAGTTTTATCGTGTGTGTCGATCCGATGACGTTTGATAAACGCAGACTCGTCCGCTGTCTTGGGCAATTGGAGTTGCAACAAATACAAGAAATTCAACAGATTTTGGCTCGATATTTAGAACTTGAAGAGTAGGGGAATGCAAAAGCTGGGGGGGTGACAAATATAGCATTGAGTGACGCAGGATTTCTGGATTGTTGAAAAATTTTCCTACATTTCGTCCTTTGGTATCGGTATAAGCGGCATCTAAGACGGGAATTTTTAGTTTTTGTGCGGTGGCAATTGTGGCGGTCATGAGTTAATTATTCCTAATATTTCAAGTGTGAAAGTAGGAATTGTTGAAGAGGTTGGTAAGGTATGGCGGGACTATCTAAGCGTTAATTGTTCGTCATATTGCTTATACCAATATTCAACGATATATAAAGATGCTCTTATTAGCATATCCCAATTATTATCCTCGATATTAATAGACTGAGTTGCTGGTCTAAAATGAACTATAGAATTCCGAATTTTATAAACAAAATCTCCACAATTACCTTCTTCTGTGCCATCAAACAATTTTTTAATTTCTCGCAATAACTTACGAGCTTCTTCCGGGGACTCGTTAATTAGTTTATTAACGGCATCTTTTTCTTTAGGTTTCCAACCCATGTACTTTTCAACATCAGCCGAAAACTTTAAGAGGGAATCTGCGATCTTCAATTCCTTGTGAAAAATTTGTAAATATGATATGGGGAACAGCATTTCTATACATCTATAAATATCGAGAAATGAATATTTCCAAGAAACAGAAACTAAACTAAATAATAAATTTTCATAAGGTATGTTTTTTGAGCCTTCAAAAAAAATATTTTCAAATTTATCAAATGTTTTACTAGAAAATTTCAAGGCAATTAATTGGCTATTTTTTAAAGCATAGAAGCCTGATATCCTTATTAAATCTATATCATTTTTTTCTATAAAAGGAGAATCTTCTTGAATTCGATAGACAGAAAATGGTTCAAAAAAATTGCTTATTAAAGAAAAATCTTCATATTTAATTATTGAGTTTATAGGGTCATCATATAAAATTTTATCAAGAACATCATAAGGTTTTGCTTCATGGTTAAGCTGTTGTGCATTTAAAACGCATATTGGTATAATATAACATAATGATATTCAGAAAAAGTGAATGCCTGCTAAAAACTTTCTCAGTTCCGAGACAAAGGAAACTCTGCAACAAGTATTAAAAGACCATGAGCAT
>JANYGO010000096.1 GCA_025362325.1 Cyanobacteriota bacterium
CGGGCTTGACTTCGGTCGGATCGACTTCGAGTTGATCTGCCACAATTTTCTTGACTCTAGCAAAAATGTCGTCTTGACTCATAACATTGTCTCCTCATTGGTTGCTGCGTATCTAATCTTATCCGAAAGGGGGATCTGCAAGAAAAAGCCTGGCCGCTTTTCTAAGTGACACGAGGGAGAGGGAGAGGGGGAGAGGGGGAGAGGGGGAGATGGGGAGAGGGGGAGAGGGGGGAGAGAGGGGGAGAGGATTTTTGCTCAAGTCATCGAAATATAGAATTTAAATGTAGTACCAACTTACTCATAACCATTTTAGATTTTAGATTTTAAATTTTAGATTTTAGATTGAAATGACTTGGTGGATATGGGTTTTAAGTTTTCCTATAGTTGCATTTATTTGTGAAACTGGTACAAATTCCTTGAGAAAAGCTGACAATTGACCGCTAGCTAGGCGGTAATACGGTAATCATGAAGAAGAAATTCGATCGCTCTTATCCATTGTCCTGAACCTTGTCTCCCCAGCAAAAACGACTATGCCATCCCAAACTCTCAGATATGCTTACTTTCCCGGTTGCGTCGCCCAAGGGGCGGCCCGCGAACTTTACCTGTCTACAATGGCGCTAACTCAAGCGTTGGGGATTGAACTGGTGGAACTCAAAAAAGCTTCCTGCTGCGGTTCTGGTACTTTCAAGGAAGATTCGCAGTTGTTGGAAGATACTGTCAATGCCCGCAATATTGCCTTGGCTGAGCAACTGAATCTGCCTTTACTCACGCATTGCAGCACTTGTCAAGGCGTAATCGGTCATGTGGACGATCGCCTCAAGCAATCCCAAAAGACCGATCGACCTTACCTCGAAAAAGTCAACGGTTTGCTGGAAAAACAAGGCTGTTCGCCTTACCAAGGCACTACCGAGGTGAAACATCTGCTGTGGGCGATCGTCGCAGATTACGGCCTGGAGGAAGTGCAGAAGCGAGTCACCCGCAAGCTTTCCGGTTTGAAGTGCGCCTCTTTTTACGGATGCTATCTGCTGCGAGCTCAGGATAAGCTGCTTTACGATGACCCGCACCAACCCGAATCGATGGAAAATGTGTTTCGGGCGATCGGCGCAACTCCCGTTTACTATCGAGGGCGGACGCAGTGCTGTGGCTGGCCGCTGGCGAGTTATGCCACTAACCAATCTTTTCAGATGGCTGGAAAACACATTCAAGATGCTCTTGACAATGGCGCTGATTGTATGGTAACTCCTTGTCCGCTTTGTCATTTAAATTTGGATTCGCGGCAGCCGGAAGTGGAAAAAGCGATCGGGCGAAAATTGGGTTTACCTGTGCTGCATCTCCCACAATTGGTGGCTTTGGCTTTGGGTGTGGAACCAAAAAAACTAGGACTCGATCGGCATATTGTTTCAACTAAGCCGGTGTTAGAAAAATTAGGCTTTTAGTCGATCGATTTGCGCGGTTTTGTAGTAAGGACTTTTAACCGCAGATTTCAGGCAGATAAACACAGATCAACGCAGATGATTTCAGGAATTGAGAGCTTGGGAATGCAGCAGATATATAGCCTTTGGAGCGAAAAATTGGGTAGGCTGGGATTTTCAGTTATGAGTAATTTAGGACTTATATAGCAATCATTGCAGGATTTGTGGGACTACTGGCTACTCGTTACCAGGCTCTTCTTGGTAACGAGTAAATCCTGCAATTATTATATTGACACCGCTAAGAGTTGAAGAGGGTTTAATATCGTGTTCGGTCAATTGACCGAACAAAAATTGGTTCGTAGTGCGGACTTCAGTCCGTTCCGGGATTGCGGACGGTCGTCCGCACTACGATCGAACTGAGCGATCGACTATGCCTCAGTTCCCTTATAAGCCCTTGTGCAACTGCGATTGCTCCTGATTGACTGACAAAAGTTTAATTAGCCCAAACTACAGTGGTAGCTTGAAACTCAATTCGGTAAGTTCTTTGCTGATGTTGTAAACGAGAAGCTTTGACTGGTTCGGGGTCAATATTAGTAGAAAAAGAGATAACAG
>JANYGO010000140.1 GCA_025362325.1 Cyanobacteriota bacterium
GCACCCTACCGATATCGTTTCCGGTTGCATCGGTATTGTTCAAATTTCCAAACAGTCAACAATCAACTGTCAATCGTTTCCGGTTGCATTGGTATTGTTCAAATTTCCAAACAGTCAACTGTCAACTGTCAACTGTCAACTGTCAACTATTAAGACTCCCGTCCACTCGCCCACTTATCCCGCCATTTCACAGTCCCTTCCGAAGCCAAAACCCAGCGGCGACAAACCAAATTTTCTCGCAGTGGCGACAATCCTTCCCGCAGCAGCGCATACTTATAAGAAATCAACTTCCCCGCACTTTCATTAAAAGGAATTTCCCCAAACCAAGTATTAGTATTGATATACTCCAGCGGGTAAGCCTTACTAATATCCCAATTTCCCAATTCCGGACAATCTCCAATCACCACAATTCTTTCCCCAGGCTGACTTTTCACACTGTTAAGCTGCGCCCGCACAATAGTTTTCGCCTTAACTCGCTCTCCCACGTGGCTAAAAATCATTACTTCCCCCGCGCCCAACTCTAAATTGTACAGCATCCCCTCTTTAACTTCAAACTTGCGGCGCGATAAAACCTCCGTATGCTCTCCATCAGGCAGTTCAGTATCAACCGCTTCAACATTCACAGAATCGCCGCGATTCATCGCCACAAACACCACAGAATCGCGATAGCGGCGCACGTAACAATAAACATCAGCAGTTAGATATTTTTGCCACTGACTCCCCATCGAAATAGCAGGATTCAGCCGCCGCAATCCAGACAGCAACCGCACATCTCGATAAATCGGCGAATCGGTATCCCACTTTTCCATCATCGGGCGATTGTAAGGGTCATTTCCCCCTTCTGTATCATCGTGCAGATACTGTTCAGTGCCGTAATAAATGCAGGGAATGCCACGACTCGTCATCATTAAACATATCGCCAATTGCAACATTTGTCGATCGGCATTCAACGACTGAAACCTCGGCATATCGTGATTGTCAATAAAAGTAATCAACTCCGTCGCCCCGTAATAGCGATGATCCAAGTCCAGAACATCCTGAATCAACTGAAATCCCGCTTCAGCCCCCTGTCCCAATACTTCTCGAATTGCCACGCACAGCCCAAAATCTAAAATAGTCATCCCTGACTCATTGACAAATTCCACAGAAAGGTCATTTCTCGGATCGCTGTAAATCCACTCGCCAAAAATGAAAACATCAGGTCTGTGCGTTAAAATGTCAGCAGTAAATTCCTGCCAAAACCAAATCGGCATATGCTTGACCGTATCAACCCGCAAAGCATCAACACCTCTGTCCAGCCACTGTTTAATTGCTGACTTAATGTAACTGCGGTAGGCAATATTGTTCTCATTGAAAGTCGCCAAACCAGACAGTTCGCAGTTTTGGACTTGCCACTCATCTTCCCAGTTTGTGACTTCGCCATAGTGGTGATACCAGTTATCTTCATCGTCATTAAAGTCAGCTATTTTGACACCATCGTCGTAGACTTCCCCTTTTTTGCCGCTAAAATCCGGGTTGCTGTGATTGCAGACAATATCCAGCACGAGTTTCATTTTTCGCTGGTGCAACTCGTCTACTAACTTGTCAAATACGGTATCTTTCGTTTCTTGTGTTTGGTTGACAGAAGGATTATCACCTTTGGCAATAAACCGGGGATTTAGCCTCTTAAAATCTTTAGTCCAGTAGCCGTGAATCGCAGCTTGTTCGACAAATAATGCTTCTACTTGCTCGAACAGCGGAGTCAGCCAAACTGCGGTAACACCCATATCTTTTAAGTAATCGAGTTTGTCGATAACTCCTTGCAAGTCGCCACCCCAATATTTGCCCCAATCTTTGCCTTCAGGATCGTAAAGTTCAGGGTTTGGGCCTTCGTTATTTGTAGGGTCGCCGTCCTGGAAGCGATCGACTACAATGAAATAAATTGTTTCTTGGCGGAATTCAATGTCTCGGGTGTAAAGGAATTCTAAATCTAGTTCAGTTTCTGGCTTAACTTCTGCTACCAGAGACTCAATTTTTGCTTGGGGTTCGGTAACTTCGTATTGAGAGGAAGTTCGATCGGGAGTGACTGATGTCATAGATATGTATTTTGTGATATTGTAATATTGGTCAGTTATTCGGAGTTAGAGTCGGAGATAGCTTTCCCCTCTGACTGACTTTTACAGCATCATACGGAATTTACTGCTTTAATAAAATCTTCCTTTAGACAGATGGCGGAGTCGTCTATAGGTTTGTAGCGAGGACTGAAGTCCTGACTACAAAGCAATTTTATCGTGTTGTGCGATTAAGAGCGGGATAGCTACGCTTCACGGACTTCTTCCCTTCCTTTCTATTCCTCCCGCAAGTTTTGGATATCTTCAACGCTCAAACCCGTAGTTTGACTAATAGTTTGATTGTCAAGTACATTCAGAAGTTGCCTAGCAATTTCTAGAGCTTTTTCTCGCATTCCTAGTTCTCGTGCTTGTGCGCGTCCTTCTTCTCTACCTATTTCTCTACCTTGTGCGCGTCCTTCTTCAATTACCTTGAGGAATAAGCCCTGCTGATCCAGGATATACTTTTCGCTATCTTCCAAATCTGCCAACTCCTTTGGATTAAAGTTAGTTTCATCAGCAATATTAAAAGCTTGCTGAATTTCCGACACTGTTTCCATTGTCTGCGGTACAGATTCCACA
>JANYGO010000144.1 GCA_025362325.1 Cyanobacteriota bacterium
GGCGGCGGCGGGTTTGGCGCCGGCAGTGTTCGAGCAAATGGGGGCGGATGTGATCTGTTTGCACAACTCTCCTGATGGATCTCGCATTAATGTTAACTGCGGTTCTACTCATCTCGACAGTTTGCAAGCGGCGGTTTTGGAACACAACGCCGATTTGGGATTTGCTTTTGATGGCGATGCCGATCGAGTTTTGGGTGTTGACAACCAAGGTCGATCGATTGACGGCGATTACATTCTTTATCTGTGGGGCCGGCAATTGCGCAACACCCAACAGTTACCGTCCAATTTAATTATTTCTACTGTAATGGCTAACCTCGGCTTCCAGCGAGCTTGGGAAGAATTGGGGGGCAAACTAACTAGAACGAACGTGGGAGATCAGCACGTTCACGCTGAAATGCAGCGCACCGGTGCGATGTTGGGCGGCGAACAGTCGGGACACATTCTTTGTCCGCATTTCGGTATCAGTGGCGACGGTTTGCTGACAGCTTTGCATATGGCTTCGCTGGTGCGCGAGTCCGGAGAATCTTTAGCGCAATTGGTCAGCAACTGTTTCCAAACTTACCCGCAGTTGTTGCGAAATGTGCGGGTGGACGATCGCGAAAAACGGCTAAGATGGCAGGAGTGCGAACCCATGCAAAAGGCGATCGACCGTGCTAAAACTGCAATGGGAGAACAGGGACGGATTTTGGTTCGCGCTTCTGGCACTGAACCGCTGATCCGAGTTATGGTAGAAGCTGCCAGCAGCGAATTAGCTAATTTCTGGACTGAAAATTTAGTTTTAGCCGTTCAGCAACACATAGCTATCTGAAGGAAGAAGGAAGAGTTGACAGTTGACAGTTGACAGTTGACAGTTGACAGTTGACAGTTGACAGTTGGAAGAAGTCATAGGGAAGAAGCCTTCCGAAAGTGTCAAGTTAAGTGTGAAATGCTTTGTATCTCTAGTCGATCGCCTCTTGCCCGATCCCCCTAAATCGCCCTTAATAAAGGGGACTTTGCTCGGACTCTTGTCCCCCCCTTATTAAGGGGGGTTAGAGGGGATCGAGACTCTGCTAAAAGCGACATTTGTGAAGGATTTTAGCCTGGTAGTTGACACCGATTCCCTCTAGAGAAATATAGGGAATATTGAAACCACTTTCTCATTCTTATTACCTCAGACTTATTCCCTCTCTACTAGAGCGCTAAATTCTTCTTTCTTCATTTCCCCCCCATTTCTGATTTTATGAAAACCAAATCAATTGAAAATGGGCGCGTGCATCGAATTTGGTTAAAAGTTTTAATTGTCGTTATATTAGCAACGGGGATAATTTTTCGCTTTACAAACCTCGATCGCAAAGTCTACTCGTTCGACGAATCTATTACTTCGCTGCGAATTTCTGGCTACACCTGGACGGAAATGGTGCAGCAAGATTTTCAAGGCCGAATAATTAGCGTCGAAGATTTGCAGCAGAAATATCAGCAGATAAATCCTGAAAAAAGCTGGTTGGATACAGTTAAAGGTTTAGCTACAGAAGAACCTCAAATACCGCCGCTGTATTTTATTTTAGCCAGATTTTGGGTGCAGTTGTTCGGCCCGCAAGTGGCGACTGTCAGAAGTCTTTCAGCTTGGATTAGTTTGTTAGTTTTTCCCAGCATTTATTGGCTGTGCTGGGAATTATTTCGATCTCCCTCTGCGGGATGGATGGCTGTGACAATCACCGCTGTGTCGCCGTTTCACGTCTTGTACGCGCAGGAGGCAAGACCGTACATGATGTTTGCAGTCCTCGTATTGCTGTCGAATGCAATTCTGCTGCGGGCGATCGCCCTACAAAATTTTGCCGCCACATCTAAATGGAGTAAAGCAGTTTGGTTTATTTATGCGATCGCCCTGACCTTAGGACTGTATTCTAGTTTATTATTTTTTCTAGTAATATTTGCCCACGGCATCTATGTAATCATAACTGAAAACTTCCGTTTTCGCCAAACATTAATTGCTTATTTACTAGCTTCTGTAGTGGCAACAATCATTTTTAGTCCTTGGATTTTTGTATTAGTTTATAATTCGCCCAAAATAGCTGCAACAGTAGGCTTGCCCCATCTTTTCCGGTCTTCGATATCTTCACTTAAACCTTTAATTATCATCACCTGCCGAAATTTTATTGACACGCATTGGGCGGGCGGAATTATCAAATTAGGTTCTAGCAATACTACAGATTTAATCAGACTGATTGTAGCGGCTCTATTGCTGTTTGCGATCGCGCATTCAATATACTTGCTCTGCCGCTCAACTCCCAGACGAGTTTGGCTGTTTGTATTGACAGCGATCGCAATTACAGCGATAGTATTGATAGCAGTGCGAGGCATTGCCGATCGCTACCTAGTTCCCTATATTTTAGCAATCCAGCTAGCTGTTGCCTACCTGTTCACCGTTAAAATTGCAGCAGCCACCAATCGACAACAACAAAAGCTGTGGCAGCTAGCTTTAATAGCGCTAATATCGAGTGAAATAGTTTCTTGTGCCGTCAGCTCGCAGTCGCAACTTTGGTGGAACAAATATCCTTCTAGCACTAAATACAATCCCGCAGTAGCCGCGATTGTCAATCAAGCAAAAAAACCTTTAGTAATCAGTCACGGAGGCAATAACCTCACAGGGAAAATACTGTCTTTCAGCTATTTGCTAAAGCCAGAAGTACAGCTTTTGCTGGCAGTCAAACCAGAGCAAGTCAAAATTCCTGAAGGTTTTAGCGACGTATTTCTTTACCGAAGCACCGAGCTATTGCAATTTGAACTAGAAAAAGTGCAAAAATATAAAATCACACCAATTTACAAACCCGGCGATGTCTGGCTTTGGCGTGTAGAGAAACAATGAAAGCGGCAACTGCGAATGATGATTTCTGTTGTGATACCCACCTACAACCGCGAGCAACCCCTGCGAGAGACATTGGCTGATGCGATGCGGCAAAATTACCCGAATTTTGAAGTGCTGGTAATCGATCAAACTCGCACCCACGAATTGCCAACTCAAGTTTATTTAGAGGAATTAGCAACTGCGGGAAAAATTCGGTGGTTTCGGGTAGATTGGGCGAGTTTGCCGGGAGCTCGAAATTATGCTGTGCGGCGCGCAGTTGGAGAGATTATTTTATTTCTTGATGATGATGTACAATTGCCTGACGGTTTTTTGGCGGCTCACGCTGGCAACTATTTAGAAAAACCAGATGTGGGATGTGTGGCGGGCAGGGTTTTTGACAGAATGAAACTGGATTATTCTGGAGGCGATTTGGCGATCGAATTTTTGCCTCCAGAAGCGATGGATGCGGGCATTGCTTGGTATTTTATCGATTTGGTGCATACAGTCAAACCGCAGCAGGTGCTCTCGGCTAGAGGCTGCAATATGTCGTTTCGCAAACAAGTTTTTGGCGAATGCGGGCTGAGGTTTGACGAGCGGTTTGCAGGGAGTGCGGTGCGGGAGGAGTCGGATTTTTGTTTGAGGTTGCGATCGACTAACATGAAAATTTGGTACGATCCCAGTGCCTGTTTAGTTCACTTGGGGGAGGAGAGCGGCGGATGTCATGATGTCAGCACGCGATCGATCGAATATCAAATCACATTTTATCACAACCACTTTCTCATGGGATTGAAAAATTTAACAGCCTTTGAGTGCCTGCGATTTTTCGCCAAACTCTTTGACTGCCACGTTTTGGGGAATCCGCCTTGTCATAAAAGCCGATCGCCCATTAAAATAATCGTTCGACTTACTTTTTATATCCTGGGCTTTATCAGTGTCCTCAATACCCTCATCAAATCTCTGTGGGACGACGGACAAATTTACACCAATCAAGATAAAAAAACTGAATGATGTCATTGCGAATGCAACGCAGTGAAGTGAAGCAATCGCAGAGGCTGCGGGTAGCACGACCATTCTCAAGCAATAACGAACATAAATTTTCAACACCTATTCTTCCCTCTTCCTTCTTCCTTCTTCCCTCTTCCTTCTTCCTTCTTCCAAAAAATGAGAATTCTCGTCGCCAGCCACACATATATAGTTGACATCAATCGGGAAAAATTCAAGATATTAGCACATCTAAAACCCGATATTGAAGTAACAGTTATAGTGCCGCGACGCTGGAAACCCGGAGGCGTACACAATAAAATTATAGAAACGCAATTCAGCCAAGAAGGCTCATTTCAAGTAGTTCCCATCTCCAACTTTAGTCAAAACAATCAAGGATTGCTAACATTTGGTACAGATGTAATTGAACTTTTGCAAAAAAATAGACCGCAGATTATTCAAGTCGAACAAGGTTCAAAATCCCTCGCTTTCGCGCAGTTAATTTTACTAAATAAACTGCTAAAACTCCAAGCAAAAAATATATTATTTACCTGGTGGAATCTGCCTTATCAATTGAAGTGGCCCGTTTCTGTCTTAGAAAATTACAATCTCAATCACACCGACGGAATCATTGCAGGCAACCTAGATGGAGCTGAAATTTTGCGCGAGCGGGGCTATCAAGGTGCACTGAAAGTAATGCCGCAACTCGGAGTAGATGAAACTTTATTTCGTTGCACTGGTAAAGACGCTGACTTGTGTCGCAAGTTCGGCATTGAACCGACGGATTTTGTGGTAGGATTTGTTGGGCGATTTGTCGAAGAAAAAGGACTGCTCACTTTAGCAGAAGCCTTAGGCGGGTTGAAAGAAAGCTCTTGGAAGTGGCTGTTAGTAGGACAAGGAAAATTGCGATCGCACCTGGAACAAAAATGTATAGAATGGGGTATCAGCGATCACATAGTTTGGGTAGAAAGCGTTTCCCATGAAGAAATTCCGCCCTACATTAACTTAATGAACTGTTTGGTATTGCCCTCGCAAACCAGCTATAAATTCAAAACTTTGACTACTGTCGGGTGGAAAGAACAATTCGGTCATGTTTTAATTGAAGCGATGGCCTGTAAAATTCCAGTTATCGGTTCCGACTGCGGGGAAATTCCCCACGTCATCGGCGATGCGGGGCTGATATTCCCCGAGGGAAATGCGGGGATTTTGCGAGATTGTTTGCGGCAATTGATGGAGCGGCGGGAGTTGGGGGTCGATTTGGGCGATCGGGGTTATCATAGAGCGATGAGCAATTATACAAATCAAGCTTTAGCTGAGCAGTTGTGGGAATTTTACAAAGAATTGTTGTAACTTTTAGCAGTATAATGCAAGTATCAAATAACAACTGTGGCAATGTCTATTCCTTCCGAAATACGACCTTTGGTTGACGAACTCTACGAGGTACTAAACGATACCGATAGCCAAGCAACGCAGGGACTTTTTGCACTCAGAAGAGCAATGTCTCTGTTTCCCGAAAATGAAATACTGATGCAATACTTTTCTTCGATCAGTAATTTTCAATTTTGCGTAGCAGGTACTCGCTTACAAGCAGAGAATATGGTGAACAATATATTGTTGGCTGGTGTACCCGATGAAGATGTTCAAAAAGCAGCCGATTATTTAGCAGCCTTGCTACATATAGCTCCCGAATCTAAAATGATGATCGAAAAAGTAATTGAGAAATTAGAGGTATTGTCATGAAACAATTACCAGATGAAAGCCTACTCCTGGAAATTCTTGAAATTGTGAAAGCCGCTGAAGCCAAAGCCAGTGAAATGTATGAATTTTCCAAGAAAATATCTCACAATACCCAAATTACAGCAACAAAGAGAGAGGAAGCTGAACAGCTAAACGGGCAGCCTTTTCCAGATAATTAAATTTGTAATGGGAGGTGTAGAGATGTTGATTTAAAGAACGATCCTCCATGCGAATTATCCAAATTATCCCCTCAATTTCCCTCGTTTACGGCGGCCCGAGTCAAATGGTACTGGGACTTTCGGCCGCCCTCGCTTCCCAAGGCATTGATGTCACAATTATCACCACAGATTCTAATGGAGATATCGGTCAACCTCCCTTAGACGTACCCTTAAATCAACCAATCAAACAAAACGGTTATCAGATTATTTATTTCCGCTGTTCTCCCTTCCGCAGATACAAATTTTCTCTGAGTTTATTGCAGTGGTTGAATCAAAATGCGCGACAATTTGACCTGGCCCACATTCATGCTTTGTTTTCGCCAGTAACTACTTTCGCAGCTACAATTGCGAGATATCATAAGTTGCCGTATATTATTCGTCCCTGCGGTATGCTTGACCCCGCAGATTTGCAGAAAAAAAAGCGCTTGAAGCAGATTTATGCTGCACTTTTAGAGCGCCCTAATTTGGCAGGTGCAGCAGCAATTCATTTTACTAGCAAACAAGAAGCTAAAATCTCAGAAAGATTTGGTTTGGATAGCACAGGCAAGATGCCTGTTCCACAAGATAGCACAGGCAAGATGCCTGTTCCACAAGATTTTTTGCCACTAGATTTGGTGATTCCATTGGGGGTGACGGCAGATTTGTATCCTGAGATATTGCCACCTTCTGAAACACCAATCATATTATTTATGTCGCGAATCGAGCAAAAAAAAGGGTTAGATTTGCTCATTCCAGCACTAGAAAGTATTTTAGGAGATGGCATAAAGTTTTATTTTATTTTAGCCGGTTCTAATCCGCAAGATGCAGACTATGAAACTAAAATTACAGAAAAAATAGCTAATTCAAGTTTGGGAAAATTTACAACAATAACGGGCTTTGTTAGCGGTGATTTAAAAGCTGAACTGTTGAGCAAGGCTGACTTATTTGTGTTGCCTTCTTATTACGAAAACTTTGGGATTGCTGTCGCAGAAGCGATGGCCGCCGGTGTACCTGTTGCTATTTCCGATCGCGTACATATTTCCGCAGACATCCAGCAAGCAGAAGCGGGCTGGGTGGCGCCTCTGGAAGTAGGGGCGATCGCCTCTATGATCGAATCAGCACTCCTGGCGCCACAGGAACGGCAGCGCAGGGGCTTGAACGGGCAAGCTTATGCCAAAAAGTATTATAACTGGGAGGATATCGCCCGACAAACCATTGATGCTTACCAGCACATTTTGTCATCTCTTAACTAACGCGACTGAAGTTTACCTTTTACTTCTTTTCCTGCGACGAGTTTTTGTGCTGCTGCTATCAGCATCTGGCTGCGATATTTTTTCATAGCTGCTTTGGAGCAGTGTTATTGCTATTTCAGCTACAATACTTGTCAACAAAACTCTTTAATCCAGCTTGATATCCTGCTCCTACCGCCTGAAATCTCCACTCTCTATTCTTTCTATACAAACGACAAAATTCTACAGCAGTTTCTCCCGTAAAATTCTCTTTTAATTCATACCGAACAAGTTCGATTCCCGTATCCAAATTAACAATTTTGATAAAACTATTTCTGATATTGCTAAAATTTGCATTAATTTTCTGTGCTTCGTGAATAGTGACAACAAAAGTTATTTCCATAATTTCAGGATTAACTTTATCTAAGATAACGCCGTAAATAGTCTTATTTTCTTTACCTGGATTATTGTTTGCAGGAATCGATTGCAGTACCGCACCGTCACAGGATTGCAGATTATTGTAAAAAATCAAATATTTATCGTTAGGTACTTTGCCGTCAGAACCTAGCATAAACGCAGAGACATCAATCTCATAGCTTTGTCCTGCCTCAGTTACCTGCCAACCGAGGGCGATCGCCATTTTTTTTAAATCCGGCGCTTCTTTAGAGATATTAAATCTCTCACCTTTACTTAATTGCATTGCCATCTGCTTATTTGTCAAACATAAAATTTTATACTGCTCATGTTAATATTAAGTGGCACAACAACTTTTCATCTTTAATAAAATTTAATATTTGGTGTCTCATAGCGGGCTTGATTAAAAATATGTGCTGCCTGTCTCCTAATTTATTGAGATTTACTTACAGAGAATTACGTAGGTAAAAACCGGGCTTTATCCAAAACCCGGTTTCTACAATTTAACTAAATTTGACATTACTTTTGAGCATCTTTAGAACTAGGCGGCAGCGTCACAAAATTCCCAAAAGCTCCAACCGTTTGATAGCTTTTTTTGCCCAGTTGAGTTGTGTAAATGCTGCCAACGCCTAAGTTCTGACGTTCCGTTGTATTGTCGAGCAAGTGTTCGATCGATCCGCGCTGCGAAGTCAGCAAATTCTTGCAACTGCCGATCAGAGTCTCTGCAACGCCGCTCAAAGCTTGAGGTACGCGAGAATCTTTGCACACAGTGCTTTCCAACTCGGTTTGGAGCACGCCGGAAGCATAAGTTAGGTATTTGTCTCTGGGAGGATTTGTAAATGCCATGCCGGCGGCTAGTACAGTTAGGGCGATCGCAACTTTTCCGACATTGCCGAAAAAATTAGAAGTTGGTTTGTGAGTATTCATCGGTTTATCAATAATCATTTTTTTCCTAGCCCGTTTGAGTTATTAGCTTATCTAGATTTAAACTACACGTTCTCAGAAACAGATTTCTGAAAGGAGAGGACAGTTTTTAGATTGGAGGCCAGTTGCGAGTAAGTCTCTCACTAGCCTGTCTTCCTTCTACTTTCCTCCCTCACCCAAATCCGGTAAATTTTCCCAGACTTACGCAAACAGTGGTGTAACGCGCTAATTGTAGCCGCCTGGTGGTTGCGGCACACCCTAAAGTTATTTTTGCTGGGATTTTTGTCGATCGATCTCCCGCTGCAATTCTTCAATCTGACGGCGCAAAGCCTCCGTCTCGCTGTTAGGCGCTTGGGACTTCACATCAACCGCACCCTCAGCCACAGCCCGTTTGTAGTTTCCCAGCTTAATTTGGCGGTATTCCTCGGAACTCGCCCAATCTCGCAAATACCGCAGGCGTTCCACGGGGAAAGGGTGACTCAGCATCACGCCTTGGCCGCCGTTGTAAAGTAAAAATTTATACACTTGGTTGAGATTGTCGCGATCGAGTTCTTGATAATTGTCAGACTGGCGGATAAACTCTTGCAAACTGCATTGGTCAGCATATTTACTGCTAACTCCCGCAAGTTTCATCATCGTCTTCATCACATTGTTCAAGTCATCCGTCACCAACAAAGCCGCCCTGTCTGCTGACAATTCCGCCTTGCGCCGCCACTCGTAAAAAGCAAAAATTAAACCGCTACCGACAATATTTCCCAGCCCAAAAGTCATCTCACCAATTGTCGATGCAATGCTCATAGCCCACATCGCCATTTGATTTAAAGTTGGATGCCCGCATTTAATGTGTCCCAACTCGTGAGCCAGCACTACCTTGATTTCTGCCTCATCCAACAAGTCTAAAAGACCTGTGTTTAACACTATGTAGGGCTGGTTTTTTCCGAGAGCATAGCTGTTAACGGCGGGATTTTGAGAAACAAACAAACCGGGTTCTGGAAAAATATCTAAGTCCTGCACGCACTCCCGAAAAATGTGATAGATGCTGGCATATTGGCGCGGGCCGACTTGGATGCTATTTCCCATTAGGTAAACGAATTGCGGTCGTTCGTAGACAAATTCTACAAATTTGCTGGCAATTAAGTCAAATCCAGGTACGCTGCGTAATGCTGTCTCGGCTTGGCGATCGAGCGGATGCTGAAATGCTTCGCTAGAAATTCCAGTATAAGTAGGCATAGTTGTTGCAAAAGTTACATGAGTAAAATCAGTATACTGAACCGCTGGCGGTGCAGACGGACACCTGACTTTTTTGGGATCTGATTAAATACTGACAAATTAATTGGAAAATTGTGTTGAGTCGATCGACCAAACTTGCGAACACCCACAAATCATAAAATTAGCGTTAAAATTGTTTTTCTGCTATAAGGGCGATCGACAAACATCTTGCAAAGTACCCCTGCATCGCCTCACTCAACAATTGGAACCTGCAAAAATGGCTATCCTGCGACTTGAAAACGGTACAACCTACACTCAACAAAGCGAAATCACCCGAGAACTCGCTCCCTTAAACATTCAACTCAACCGCTGGCCCATCGGTGAGAGTCCAGAAATTCACAATTTGTTAGCGAAAGATGCCCTTGGCGACAGCGAAAAAGAGCAAATCCTGCAAGCCCTCGACGGCTACTTCCAACAACTCAAGGAAACCGCAGGCTATCAAGAGCGCGACTTAATCGTACTGTACCCAGATATTCCCAACATCGACACCATGCTGTCCAAATTCAACAAGTGCCACATCCACGCTGACGATGAAGTGCGTTATATCGTAGCAGGCGAGGGCATTTTCGGCTTCGTGCGGCCAGATGGCAGCCAAGTCGAACTCACTGTGCAGCCAGAAGAATTTATCAACGTACCGGCGAATACAGAACACTGGTTTTATTTGACTGCGGCCCGGAAAATTAAAGCTGTGCGATATTTTACCACCACAGTCGGCTGGACGCCGGAATACACGGATACGGAAATTCGATCGGGCTTAGCCATCGTTTAAATATGCCAGCTAAAGATAAGTTTCATGAACTCGTCAAGACTGCCCTCCAAAATCAGGATTGGACAATTACTCATGATCCTTATCATATCGATCTGGGATTTGTTGATTTTTATTTCGATTTGGGTGCAGAACAGTTATTAGCAGCTACAAAGGATCATGAAAAAATTGCGGTTGAAATCAAAACGTTTTTGGCACCATCGACGATTTCTGAATTTCATACCGCAGTGGGACAATTTATTAACTATCGGATTGCATTAGAATTTGACGATCCAGAGAGAATTCTTTACCTGGCTATTCCATTAGGTATTCACAAAAAATTTTTCAAATATTCATTTATTCAAACGGTAATTGAACGTAATCAAATTCCGCTTTTAGTTTATGATACAGAAAAAAAGGAGATTTCTCAATGGATAAAATAAGTTTGTATCGTCAACATATTCAGGAGTTGCTAACTGAACGGGCCCAGAGGCGATCCCCTCACGATCCAGTTGCTAGTGAGACGATTTTCGATCTAATCAGCGATCGCTATCAACTGGTTCATGTGGGTTGGAAAAACAGTAGCACTCGAATTTATGGCTGTATAATTCATGTAGATATTAAAGATGGGAAAATTTGGGTGCAGCATGACGGGACCGAAGAGGCGATCGCCAATCAGTTAGTAGCACGAGGTGTCCCATCCCAGGAAATTGTGCTGGCGTATCATGCACCTGATGTCCGACAATACACCGAATTTGCAATTGGTTAATCCCAGCTCAAACTTTGTGGTTTTCTCGCAAAATACTCAAAGCCACAGCCTCCGCTACCTTAATCCCATCAATCCCCGCCGATAGAATACCACCCGCATATCCCGCACCTTCCCCAGCAGGATAAAGACCTTCTGTATTCAAACTCTGATAATCTTCCCTGCGCTTAATCCGAATTGGTGAAGAAGTGCGCGTTTCCACCCCAGTCAAAACCGCATCATCCATCGCAAATCCTTTAATCTGTTTGTCAAAAGCCGGAAGCGCTTCGCGGATAGCTGCGATCGCAAAATCCGGCAAACTTTCGCTCAAATCAGTCATCACAACCCCCGGCGTATAAGAAGGCTGCACGCTTCCTAGGGCGATAGAAGGGCGATTCGCTAAAAAATCTCCCACAAGCTGCCCGGGCGCGCTGTAAGTGCCGCCTCCTAACTCAAATGCCCGTTCTTCTAGGCGGCGCTGAAACTCAATTCCCGCTAACGGATGACCGGGATAATCTTCCGGCGTGATACCCACCACAATCCCGCTGTTAGCATTGCGTTCGTTGCGAGAATATTGACTCATCCCGTTAGTGACAAGTCGCCCCGGTTCCGACGCAGCGGCCACTACCAAACCACCTGGACACATACAGAAACTGTATACAGAACGACCATTTTGGCAATGGTGAACCAGTTTGTAATCGGCGGCGCCCAAAAGTTTGTGGGCCGCGCGATCGGCAAAACGACAGCGATCGATTAACTGCTGCGGATGTTCCACCCGAAAACCAATAGAAAAAGGTTTAGCCTCAATGTAAACGCCGCGCGAGAACAGCATTTCAAAAGTATCGCGGGCGCTGTGTCCCACCGCCAAAACAATATAATTACTCGCAATATATTCTCCGCTGGCTGTGGTAATTCCCTGCACTTTTCCATTTTCGATATGGATATCATCAACACGAGTTTGAAAACGAAATTCTCCGCCTAACGATTCAATTTTTGCCCGCATACTTTGGACAATTCCCACCAGCTTAAACGTACCAATATGCGGTTTATTAATATATAAAATTTCCGGTGAAGCTCCCGCATTCACGAGTTCCGTCAGCACCTTGCGCCCGTAATGCTGGGTATCTTTAACTTGGCTGTAGAGTTTACCATCGGAAAAAGTACCCGCACCACCTTCGCCAAACTGAGCGTTAGATTCTGGGTTGAATTCTGTTTTTTTCTTCCAAAATCCAAAGGTGTCAACTGTGCGATCGCGCACTGCTTTGCCGCGTTCTAAAAGGATGGGGCGAAATCCCATTTGTGCCAGCATCAGCCCTGCAAAGATACCGCAAGGCCCCGTACCGATCACAATGGGGCGGGGAACAGTCAAATTGCTGGGGGATCGGGCTACATAGCGATAATTCATGTCTGGCGTTACCATCACATGAGGATCTTTTTTGAGGCGTTGCAGATGTTGTTTTTCCTGTGTCGTTTCCACATCGACAATATAGACAAGGAGGATTTCTGCTTTTTTGCGAGCATCGTAGCTGCGCTTAAAAATGCTATAGCTGAGCAATTCTTCGGGGAGAATTTGCAGCTTTTTGACTATGGCGCTGGCGATCGCATCTTCAGGATGAGCTAAGGGAAGTTTGATTTCGGTTATTCGTAACATATAGCGTTGAAGTTAGTAGTCAGTAGTCAGTAGTCTGTTGTCAGTTGTCAGTAGAAAAATCGAATAAAATCAGTCGAATAAAAGTATTTAGGAATTATGCACGGGTAGCTAAAAAGCGTTTTTTTCGTCCAAAACCCGGTTATGAGAGTCGGAGTGCGATCGCGAACTTTATTATAACTATTTAACTGGACATCATCTGGGCGATCGTCAGTAGATTTTTGACTTGTGACTTTGATTGGATAATTGCAGAAGCGCTATAATAAACAAAAAATTAAGTTTTGTAAAGACCCTTGACTGCAACATTCACATTCAAAAACAACCGCACCTGGCACGCTCTCAACCCCCTGTGGGAAGGAGCAGAAGACGCAGTACAGAAGGGTTTACCCCACACCAAGCTAGCACCGGCATGGCAAATACTGCTCTTGGGCGACGGTTCCCCCACCCGTCACCTGCAACTGCTGACAGGGGAACCGACAGAAGTAGACGTAATCGATATGTCCTTGGTGGGTGACGATGCAGACGGCGCACCCCAGCAAATTGTCGCGGTGCCCGGGCCGCGCCTGCGCCGCCAAGTGTGGCTGCGGACGGCTTCGGGACAGCGCCTCGCCTACGCGACTTCGTGGTGGGAAGCGAGTCACGTAGATGAATATTTAGAAAATAAATCTTTGCCAATATGGGCTAGTTTAGGGCGGCTGCGAACAGAATTGTATCGCGACGTGCAAGGCATTTATCTCGGTGAGTCGGCGGTTTTGGAGTCTGCTTTTGAACAATCGGGGCCTTTTTGGGGGCGACATTATTTGTTTTGGCATCACGGAAAGCCGCTGACGCTGATTTATGAGGTGTTTTCGCCTTATTTGACTAAGTATTTGGGGCCGATGCACTTGTAATATTGTGGGCGATCGTATCAACATCTTAAGGTTCGTAGTGAGGACTTTAGTCCTTCATGAATGCGGACTAATACCATTTTTAGAAAGATGTGCTATTGATGAATTCTTAGCCCCCCCCGAACTCGCGGGGGGGTTGGGGGGGTAATATCTAGCGCTACTTCATGAATGCGGACTAAAGTCCTCACTACGAACCTGTCCGTGAGGTGGGGGCGGGTTTATTTAACTTGTAATTTTTTGCCGAAATTTCACTCGCAAACCGTCGCGCGGGTGCGGAGTCGGTACTCGGATTAAATTCAAGTCTTGATCCGGTAACAACTCCCATTCGCACTCCCGAACCATCCTCGCCCCAAACAGTTTCATTTCCAAACGGGCGAACTCTTTTCCCAAACATTCCCGCAAACCGCCGCCGAAGGGTACGTAGCTGAAAGGTTTCGCATTTGTCGATCGATCGCCTGTAAATCGATCGGGGTCAAATCGATCGGGTTCGGGATAAACTGCGCTATCCTGATGCGTCTGATTAATTTCATACAAAACGCTCCAACCCTTGGGAATTTCGTAGCCACCGAACGAGCACGCCTTAATTACCTGGCGAAAACCGCCTCCCACCGGCGGCACCAACCGCAGCACTTCTCGCATCACCTGCTCTAAATAAGTCATTTGTTTGAGTTGTTCCAAAGTTAGCGGTTCAGTTGCAGGAAACTGCTGTTGTTCGGCGCGAATTTTTGCCATTACATCGGGGTTTTGAGCCACGAGAAGACAAAAAGAGGCGATCGCCGAAGTCAGAGTCTCGTGTCCCGCAAACAACAGCAGCAGCACTTGATCTTTCAACTCCTCCAAACTCAGAGAATTCCCCTCATCATCGCGAGCACAAATCAGCAAACCCAAAGCATCACTCCCGCCGGGGGCTGCTTGCTGTCTGTCTCGAATAATATTTTCTAGTTCTGCTAACAGCAAATTTCTGCCTTTTTTCGCCTTCCCAAACTTCGTCCAAGGCACATCTAAAGGAACCGAAAATAACCCCTCGCACCAAGTTTCAAAATAATGTCCTAGCGCCGTCTCCGAACCATTGTCAATTCCAACTAACAGTTTACTTGCAACATCAAAAGTATAATTTCTTAGTTCGGGATACCACGCAAACTCGCTCATTTGGGTCCACCTTTGCAAGTAGCGCCCAGTGATATCTTCCATCCCGCCGATGTAGCCGGCCAGAGCTCGCGGTTGAAATGCTTGGTACAGCAGCTTGCGCCGATTTTGGTGTTCCGAACCCGTTTGCAGCGCCAAGGAAAGGGGCCCTAACAGCGCTTTGGTGCTAGGAGGCCAACTCACAACAAAATACTGGTTTTCATTGCTTAAAACAAACAAATTCGCCTCCGGGCCGGACACAAACACCGTAGGCTGTCCGAGGATGCTGGTTTTGAAAATTGGCCCGTACTGTTGGTGGCGTTTTTTGGCAAACTGAGAATCTTGCAAAAACTTGAGGGTATCGCCAATTAGCGGTAAACCTAAACTGCCTGGAGGTAATGCCATTTTAGATTTTAGATTTTAGATTTTAGATTGTTAAGATTGTATCAAATTCTGACTCAATGGGTAAAATAACCTTTATAGGTCAATACGGTTTACTTAAGAAAGATCTTCCTGGCACACCCCTTAAAAATGGGGGGACAAGAATGCTCTCAAAGTCCCCCTTGCTTTCGCGGGATTTAGGGGGATCTCCGGGGCATAAATAGTCTTAAGTGAACCGTATTACTTTATAGGTTTGTAGTGAGGACTTTAGTCCGCAAAAATCAGGACTTTAGTCCTTTGACTTTTAGAATGGGAGCATCTGGGGCTTTGAAAAAAGCATTTTTTATTGAGCGTGCTATCCCGAAAGAGCCTGCTGTACAACGATTCCGAGCGGGGACAGCACTATTAAATACAAAACCCAGATGCTTCCTTGAGAAGGACTGAAGTCCGAACGATCGAACCTATTTAATGTTCTGTTCTTTTAATCGGAATCTCGATCGCAAATTCAGTACCTTTCCCGATCGCCGAAAAACAGTTGATTTTACCTTTGTGTTTTTTGACAATAATTGAATGGGAAATTGCTAAACCCATTCCCGTCCCCGAACCGATCGGTTTTGTAGTATAGAAAGGGTCGAATATCCGCTGCTTGATTTTCTCGGCGATACCTGAACCGTTGTCAGCAATTCTAATCACAGCGCAAGTACCTTCTACCTCTGTACGAATGCGGATACTTCCCGGATTTTCGGGCGAAGATTGTAAAGCATCGATCGCGTTAGCGATAATATTCATAAACACCTGATTCAACAGTCCGGCGTAGCACTCCACCAGCGGCAATTCTCCGTATTCTTTAACGAGTTGAATGGCTGGGCGATGGTACTCCGTACCCGCTACGCTAACGGGCTGAGCTTTCAGACGGTGTTCTAAAATCATTAATGTGCTGTCGATGCCTTCGTGAATATTAACATCTTTCATCTCAGATTCATCGAGACGAGAGAAATTCCGCAAACTCCGCACGATATCCCGGATGCGAGTTGCTCCTACCTGCATCGAAGATAGCATTTTTGGCAAATCGTCGAGCACGAAATCCAGCTCTAACCGCTCTATTTCTTGCTGAAGATGTTCAGAAGGTTCTGGGTGTTCATCTCGATACATTTGCAGGAGTTTCATGAGGTTCCCGGTGTATTCTTCAGTGTAGGTTAGGTTGCCGAAAATAAAGCTGACTGGGTTATTGATTTCGTGGGCAATTCCTGCTACCATCTGACCGAGACTGGACATTTTTTCGGCTTGGACGAGTTGAGTTTGAGCAAGCTTAAGTTCGCACAGAGTTGCTTCGAGTTGGGCAGTTTGTTCTTGCGCGATCCGCGCTGAATCGACGCTTTGAGTGTACAGTTCGGCTTGATTAATGGCGATCGCCAATTGATTGCCCACCGCCACTAACAGTTCCACTTCCTCATCGCTCCAACACCGCACAGCGCTACAAGCGCTACAGCAAATTGCCCCTATTTTACCTGAAGATGTCTGAAGGGGAATCTCCAGCAGAGACTGTAATCCTATACACCTGAAAAAATCCCGCTCTACTGGATCGGTAACAGTTTCAAAATCATCGACCCGAATAATTTCAAAATTGGCAATCCGCTCGGCTTGAGAACCAGTTAGCTCGGCAGGAAATACACCCAACAGCGAAGGCAAGTCAGCATTTTTTGCCTCGTATTCCAAATTCCAAACTGCGGGTTCTTCCTTAGGCACATACCAAATAAACACGCAGCGATCGAGTTGCAGCAAGTCGCGAATCTGCTGCACGGTTGTTGCCAAAATAATATCTAAATTCAAAGATTTGCGGATGTTGCTAGCTAGTTGGTTTAGCAGCGCTTCCTGCTCCGCTAATTTGCGGAATTTCGCTTCCGACTCTTGCAACTGTCTTTGAGATTCTTTTTGTTTTGTAACGTCCAAACCCAAACCTATCAAGCCGATCGCCCTGCCACAATCATCTTTGATTTGAGTTTTAATTGTCTCCAACTGGTGATACTCGCCATCAGCAAAGTGGAGCAATTCTTCTGAATAATAGGGAGTATCTTGGCTCCAGGCTTGCGCGTCAGATGCCATGCAGCTAGCAGATGCTTCTAATCCCAAAGCTTCGGAATAGTGAGAGGCTGCTAAAAATTCATCTTCGGATACAGCCACATCTTCGCAGAAAGTTTTGTTGACTAATAACATCCGCCCGCTAGGATTTGCCATCCACACCCAGATCGGAGCGTTGTCAATAATTGTCCTCATAGTTTGCTTTTGGGCGGCGAGAGCCATTTCTGTTTGTTTGCGCTTGATTCCCAATGCGATCGAATCAACACTTGATGCTAAAGCAATTAGTATTGATTCCTGCAACTCATGGCGAGCAAACATCACGATTACTCCCAGCAACTGATTGTCAACAATTAGCGGATATCCAGCAAAAGCTACCATTCCTTCTCGCGAGGCCCATTCTTTGTCACTGACTCTGGGATCTGATTCCACAGAATTAGTGATGTGAGGTTTTCGCTCTCTGGCGATTAAACCAATCTTGAACTCGCCGACAGCAATGCGGCTGTGAGCGCCGTCAATGTGAGTATACATCCCCCCGCTTGCTTGCAATTCCAAGACGTTTCCCTGTTCATTCAGCGTCCAAATCCGAGCAAACGCAGCATCCAAATGGCGCACAACTGCATCGGTGCATTTTTGCAAAGTTGCAGGTAAACTCTGGTTTTGAGTTAGAGCAATTCCAATATCTGCTGTGAATAAAGAAATTTTCAATTGTTCTGCTAAACTTTGTTCTGCTTTTTTGCGCTCTGTAACATCCGTAGCAGCACCGAGACGCTGGTGAATTTTTCCATCCTCTGTTCTGCTAAATACAACATTCCGGCCGACTAACCAGTGCCAACAATTCTGTCGATCGCGCAGCCGATATTCGTACTCAACAACCTCGCCGTCGGGAGCATTTTCTAATTGCTGCAAATATTCGGGAAATTTAGCTAAATCATCAGGGTGGATAATGGTAGATAACAGACTGCTGCCCATTTGCTCAACTTCTTCGACCGTATAGCCGAGGGTGTCAGTGATTTCGCGGTTGCTGTAGACATTTCGCTGCTCACTTTCGTCGTAAACATAGAGAAGATTCGGACTGGTATTGGCAATTCGCTCAACAAAATGCTGGCTGGCTTGCAGCGCTGTTTCTGCAAGTTTTCGATCGGTAATTTCCATAGAATTGCCAATCAGGCGGTAGATTCTGCCAGAGGCATCCAGCAGTGGCGTCAGAGTTACCATAAACCAATGTTCTATACCTTCCAACTCGGTCTTGTTTTCGTAACAAATCGAGCTGCCGGCTGCCAAACAATCGACGTATCTTTGCCGAATATCTGCTGCTACTGGCGGGGGAAAAACCTCTTCTGGGGTTTTGCCTTTGACATCATTGCTCAAAAGACCTGTAGAGGCTTCTGTAGCAGTATTCCAGCCTGTGTAGCGCAACTCTCTATCTGCGCCGACATCTAACACAAAAATAGCTTGACTGGAGCCGTTATAGATGCTATTTAAAAATTCTTCTTGTTCGCGCAATTGTGCTTCGACTTTTTTTCGTTCTGTAATGTCGGTGGAACTGCCGACAAGGCGATAAATTTTGCCCGAGGCATCCCGCAGCGGAGTCAGAGTTACGATCAACCAGATTTCTCTAGCGTCAAAAGTAGCGGGATATTCGCGGGAAATCGAGCTGCCTCTTTCCAAACAGTCGATCAAATTCTGCCGGAACATTGCTGCTGTAATTGGATCGAAAAGCTCTTGGGGAGTTTTGCCGCGCCCAAATTCGCTGCTGATGCCTCCGAGTAAATCTGTTGCTGGGTTCCAGCCAACGTACCGAAATTCTCCGTCTTCGCCGACATCTACTACGAAAATGCTGTAGTCTACGCCGTCGTAAATGCTGCCCAAAAATTCTTTTTGCTGCTGTATTTCTTGTTCTATGATTTTGCTCTCTGTAATATCCGAGTGTATTCCCACCCACTGGCGAACGCTGCCGTCTGCGTTCAATAGGGGCACACCGCGCACGCTCATGTACCTGTACTCGCCGTCGTGCCGCAGCAAGCGGTGTTCTATTTGGTATAAGGTGCTGTTGGCAAGTGCATCAGACCACATCCTGACAGTATATTCTCTGTCGTCTGGATGGACATGATTGAGCCACCCCCATCCTTTGATTTCGTCGTAAGTCGCTCCGGTGAATGCACTCCATCCTGTTTGATCGGTGACAAATTCGCCTGCTGCTTGAGTATCCCAAACAATTTGGGATGTGGCTGCAATTAAGCAGCGGTAGCGTTCCTCGCTTTCTTCCAGGGCTTTTTCTGCTTGTTTGCGATCGCTAATATTGCGAGCAACTCCCACTATACCGATGATGTTTCCAGATCGATCGCGCAAAGGACTTTTGGTAGTAAAAAATGTCAGGATGTTACCCTTGCTATCTTTTGCTACTTCCTCGATGGCTTCCTCAATCCCAGATTGCCGCACCCGGCGGTCATTTTCCACCAGCATATCTGTAATCTCCGGCGAAAATAGTTCTGCATCTTTTTTGCCAATAATTTCCGATTTTGGCAAGCCAATAATGGCTGCTGCCTGAGAATTTACCAATAGGTGGCGGCCCTGAATATCTTTGACAAAAATGCTGTCACCTGTACTTTCGATGACGCTTTCCAAGAGGATGTTTTTCTCTAGTAGCGCGGCTTCTATTTCTTTGCGATCGCTAATATCGCGAGATATGGCAACTACGCCGACAATATTTTCCTGAGAGTCGCGCCAAGGGCATTTTGCTGTCAGAAACGTTCGCATTCCTCCCTTTCCCGGAACAATTTCTTCATAGTTTAAATGTTCTCCGGAGGCGATTATATTGCGGTCTGTATCGATAATTTTCTGAGCTATTTTTGGGGGGAATAATACTGTATCGTCTTTGCCTATAATTGCCTCGATCGGTTTTTCCAAAAATTGAGCTAGGGCAGAATTTGCGATCGCGTACCGGCTTTCAATATCCTTCACAAAAATGAGATCCGGCGTGCTTTCTATCACGGATCGCAAGATAGAATTGCTGTGCTGGAGCGACTCTTGAACCAGTTGGCGATCGGTAACGTCGCGGCCGATCGCATACATCAATTCTTCCTCGCAGAAAGGGCTAGCATTCCAGGCTATCCACTTGTAAGACCCATTTTGACACCGCCAGCGGTTTTCAAACCCAACGCTATTATTTCCTGTGGCAATGCTTTCAGCTTGTTTTAGGGTAGCTTGGCGATCGTCTGGATGCACGAATTCAATGAAGAGTTGGCCAACCATTTCGGCTGGGGAATAGCCGAGGATTTTTTCGGCTGCTGGGTTGATGCGTTTGAAATAACCGTCAAAACCAATGACGCACAGCATATCTGGCGAGAGACTAAAAAAAAGATCGCCATCGTCGGATTTGCCCGATTGGCGATCGTTTTTTTTAGCAGCAGAGGCTTTCCATCCCGCCGCAGCAGCCAGCAGGACAATATTTGCTATTGCCAAAAATCCCAGGGCGAGCGGGCGATGGTACAAACCACACGCACCGCCAGCTACCAGCAACCCGTTTAGCACAAGCAGTACGACTATCACAACTGAGAATAGGCTGCTGCGGGCGATCGTCCCTAAGTTGATGTTTTTTTTATACAGCATTCTGGATTTAGTCTTTTGTTTTCTGTTGACTTCTGCGATCGTGATTTCTATCAACCACATTTGCAGAAAGTGGAAACATTTATTATTTATTTTTTTGATATGAACTGAATCTGTCATTTTTTCACTCCAAAATCAAGAGGAATATTGGCTGTTGAGAACTTACAATAAAAATGTTTAAATAGTGTAAAATTTTAAAAAATTGCGAACTTTATCATTGTAAGTCTTACCTAAATCTCAGCATTCCAACAAGCAAATTAAGTATATTTACGCAATTAGCTAGTAATTTTTGATAGCTAACGCACCTATTTTATATTTTTTTTCAACAGGCTTAGAGGGTTTATTTCTCATAATGCACTAAACATTGCTGTCAGTCATTGGACATTTGGCCTAATTTAGCTAGTCCCGACACCAAAATTTCTTATCTACAGTAAATTAGAAGCGCATTATTAAATGATATCATGTCCGGTCGATTAGCAACACAAAAAGGGTTCGTAGCGCGGACTTTAGTCCGCAGAACGAAAGCGGACTAAAGTCCGCACTACGAACCAAATCTTATCGAGGTACGCGGGTGAGAAATTCCCGATAAAATTGCCAATCGCAGGCAGATATTGAAATAATCTGCGTTAATCTGTGTTAATCTGCCTTAATCGGCGGTCAACCTCGCGATCGAAAATTTAGGCACTTTTGTCTGCTGCTTGGCGCCCTAATTGCTGTTCCCGAATTCGTGCCAAATTCCCCGCCGGAATAGCAGCTATAAGTTGCTTGGTGTAAGCTTGCTGCGGTTGGCGGTAAATGCGCTCGGCTGTGCCAATTTCCTCGATTTTACCTTTGTTCATGACGATCGCGCGATCGCTCATAAACTTAACCACGCTCAAATCGTGAGAAATAAAAATATAAGTCAGTCCAAACTCTGTCTGCAACTCCTTGAGCAAATTTAAAACTTGCGCCTGCACCGACACATCTAAGGCAGAAACCGACTCATCGCAAATAATAAACTTCGGATTCAAAGCTAAAGCTCTAGCAATACAAATTCGCTGTCGCTGTCCGCCAGAAAACTCGTGAGGGTAGCGCCGCATAATATCGGGATTCAAACCCACTCTATCCAACAAATAAGCCGCGCGATCGCGTTGTTCTTTCTGGTTCTTACCAAAGCGGTGAATCACCATAGGTTCCATCACCGCATCCCCAACACTCAGGCGCGGATCGAGAGAACTAAAAGGGTCTTGAAAGATAATTTGCAAGTCGCGTCGTAGCCACCGCAATTTGCGATCGTACTCTTTTTGCCTGCGATAATTAGCCATCCACTGCCCTCCCGAACTACTTTTCGCCGGAGGAGTAATTTCTTGACCTTCAAAAAATACTTTACCACTAGCGATCGGAATTAATTGCAGCAAAGCTTTCGCTAAAGTTGATTTGCCGCAGCCGGATTCGCCCACCAAACCCAAAGTTTCGCCTGGGTAAACCTCAAAAGAAATATCGTTTACCGCCATAAACAAACGTTTAGTTTCGCCAAACATTCCCTGCACCGGAAAACCGACTCGTAAGTTATTAACAGCTAGCAAAGGCTCGGAAATATTCGGCAGCCGAGGCGGTTTTCCTGTTGCAAAAGCGGAAAGTCCGCCGCTGTTGTCGCCGTCTAAATCAATATTTTTCTCGACAATTACCAATTCGCCGCTAGCATTTGTGCTGACATCCATAAAATCGGAAACTGTCGGCAAGCGGCGCAGTTGGCGTTCGAGATTTGGGCGGCAAGCTAACAGACCTTTTGTGTAAGGATGTTGGGGATTGCTGAAAATTTGCTCGATCGCACCGCATTCAACAATCTTGCCTCGGTACATCACCGCCACCGTATCGCCAATTTCCGCAATGACTGCCAAATCGTGGGTAATAAAAATCATTGCCATGCCTCTGGTGTCGCGCAGCTCGCGCAGCAAAGCTAAGATTGTTGCCTGTACGGTTACGTCTAAGGCTGTTGTCGGTTCGTCAGCAATTAATAAAGTTGGATTGCAAGAAATGGCCATTGCAATCATCACGCGCTGGATTTGACCGCCGGATAGTTCGTGGGGGTAGCGATCGAGCATAGCTTGTTTTTGGCCGTTGATGAGCTGCATCAAATCGCGATCGTCATCCCGAACAGCTTCTTGCCGCCGGGCCAAACACGTTTGCCGGAGTTCCTCGTCACCCGGTAGCAGCTTCACCTCTTGCAGTAGAGAAGCAGCTTTGCGCCGCGCTTCTGTCTGCGATACTTGTTGGTGCAGACAAATGGCTTCTGTGAGTTGAAAGCCGATCGTATAAACGGGATTTAGCGAACTCATCGGCTCTTGAAAAATCGTCGCAATCTGGCTGCCCCGGTAGGTTTGTTTTTCCCTGTCTGGCATTTCCAGCAGATTCACAGGTTGCTTGCTAGTGCCGTCTGCTGTTGCAGAAAACCAAATTTCGCCCTCGATTTTCGTTGACGAACTAGACAGCAAACCCATAACAGCGAGGGATGTTACCGATTTTCCTGACCCAGATTCTCCCACAATTCCCAGAGTTCGCCCTCGCTTCACCTCAAAGGAAATACCGTCAACAGCTTTGACTGTTGCGGACGCATCGCCTGCGTCCGCAGATTGAAATTCAACCCGCAGGTTGCGAACTTCGAGGACGGTTTCACTCATGGAGTCTACGGCAAAAGTTAAAGGGAGATTAAGTGGATTTTGACACTCCTCGACCTGAAGGTACGAGGATTCTTAGATCTTAGACCGGACTTAAATCAAGAACATTGCTGCACCAGACCCAGAGATCCAATCTCCCTAAGCGTTTACGATCTCAAAGATCGAAGTTCCGACGTGCCCCGTCGTACTTATCCCGCGATTGAGGATATTAATTGCGGCATTATGATCTCTGTCCATCTCACACCCACACTGACAAATATGGGTTCGAGTGGATAGAGATTTCTTAACCACAAAACCACAACTGCTGCATTCTTGGCTTGTGTAAGCTGGATTCACCGCAATGGTAATCCGACCGAACACTTTTCCAAAATATTCTAAGAACATTCTGAACTGATACCAAGAAGCATCGCTAATCGATTTTGCCAGACAATGATTTTTGACCATGTTAGACACTTTCAAATCTTCGTAAACTACTACATCGTTTGATGTGATTACGCACCTTGCTAACTTAATAGCATGGTCTTTGCGTTGTCTACTTATTTTGAGATGTCGCTTACCTAAAATCACTCTAGCTTTACGGCGATTCAAACCACCTTTTACTTTCCGGCTTACAAGACGTTGAGCGCGTTTTAATCGTGCTTCACCTCTACGCAGAAATCTAGGGTTGGGAACCATTTCGCCATAGGAATCAGTGTAAAACTCTTTAAGTCCCACATCTAATCCAATCGTTTTGCCTGTCATTGGAACGAGTTCTACTCGGTCTACTTGGATACAAAACTGGACGTAATATCCATCTGCTCGTTTAATTAGTCGAATTCGTTTGATTTGGTCTGGCTGGTAGAAATTGAGATCGCGAGTCCCTTTAAGCTTCAGCTTGCCAAGGTCGCACTTATCCGTAAATGTAATTGATTTCCTATCTTCTGCTATAGCATTTCTTACAAAGGTGAGGTACAATAACAGCAGTGAGTAAACCAATTCCAAATATTTTCTGATGTAATTTCATTAAATCCAAATTCTCTGGCTTTTGCTAACTCTTGATAATTAGTCGTCTTGATAGAACGGA
>JANYGO010000332.1 GCA_025362325.1 Cyanobacteriota bacterium
TTTGATCGAGGTGAATGCTAAGGGCGAGGAAATCCAGGATTTAGGTGTAAAAGAGCCTATTCCCGGTAAATCCGTGCAGCTAACTTTAGATTTAGATATGCAGAAAACTGCGGAAAAAGCTTTGGGCGATCGCCTGGGTGCAGTTGTGGCGATCGACGTGAAAACCGGAGCGCTTTTAACAATGGGTAGTTGGCCGACATTTGACCCCAATATTTTCACCCGCAAGGTGACTCAAAAAGAATGGGATCGACTGCAAGGACCAGACAAACCGTTTTTAAATCGGGCTGTTCAAGGCTATCCAGTCGGGAGCACATTTAAAATTGTAACTTCTGTCGCCGGGATGGAATCGGGCAAGTTTTTTCCTGACTCTACTTTACAATCATCTTCTTCAATTACGATCGGCGGAATTTCTTTCAACGAACACGGCGCGGGTAAAGGCGTTATCGGTTTCCGCGATGCTTTAGCCTACAGCAGCAATACGTTTTTCTATCAAGTAGGCATGGCCGCAGGCCCCGAACAAATGTCGAAATGGGCGTCTAAAATGGGCATTGGCGGCACGATTAATTTAGACCTTTTGGGGATAGACGGCGCCAATCACGGCCAAGTTCCGACGCCGGCAGAGAAAAAGAAAATGTACAAGGAAGATTGGTATGTGGGCGATACGGTAACAATGGCGATCGGTCAAGGTTTGGTACTTTGTACTCCCCTAGAATTGGCAGTGATGGTATCAACTATTGCTAACGGTGGTTCGCGAGTGCAGCCGCATTTGTTGGCTTCTCAAACCAATACACCCCTCACGAAAAAAATCCCAACTGGTATTAAACCTTCTACTTTAAAGGTCATTAAAGAAGGATTGATTGACGTGGTGAAGAAAGGTACAGGCCGCGGCATGAATGACGGTACTATTCCTTTAAGTGCTGGTAAGACTGGGACTGTGGAAATGCCCGGCCATGCTGACAATTCGATGTTTGTGGGTTTTGCTTCCGCTGATAAACCGGAAATTGCGATCGCAGTTATTGTTGAAGGCGGCGGATTTGGTGCTGTATCCGCGGCACCAATTGCTCATGAGGTATTTAAAACCTATTTTCAAAAGCAGGGTTTTAAACCTACTAATAAACCTTTCTAGTCCTGAGTTAATTGTTGACTATTCGTATTTTGTTAAGTAGGGTGCGCGCTGCGCACCTTTTTGTTGTCAATGCACTCAAAAGTTTTCTCCTACCAATCGTCTCACTTCCAAGGTCGATAAATTCATCATTTGTGCCACCTGTTCCAGATTCATCCCAGAACTTAAAAGTTGAGTTAAGAGCGATCGCAATGTTGACTCCGCTGCCAGCCGTGCTTGTTGCTCGGCTAGCCGCGCCTGCTCTGATTGTTGAAAGGCTGACTCCGCTGCCAGTCGTCCCAGATTTTCTTCCTTGTGAGTCTTCAGAAACTCACCAGTTTCAGGAACTCTAAACCTCAATTCTCCTGAAATTATATGCAATTCTAGTCCCAACACCTCACTGCACAACCACAGCGTATCGAAAGCAATATTGTTAGCTGGAATCGGCTCATACTGATTATTTACTAAACGTACTCCCTGCAAAATCGGATTCAAATAATCTCCCGATGGATCGTACTGAAAATATTCCCTCACTCCCAAAGCCCGATAAATTTCCGGTTTGGTTTCTTGGTCTTTCGTCTGAGTTGTTTCCGAAGTTATTTCTAACACAAAATCGGGAGTAATTCCCCCTTCTTCCCAGACTTTATAATTATCCCTTTTGCGTTTAGCAACTCCAAACACCACATAAAAATCTGGAGCAACAACTGCTTGGTTGTTCCCTTGTTCATAATAGATGAAAGAATGCGCTGACACATAAACATCAGAACGCCCTTGAAAGTAAAGTATGGCAGCTTCTACGCTGTAAATCATGTAATCGCGCGTGATGTCGCTTTCAGCCATCGGCTCTCCGTCGCTGCTGGGATATTTAATTTCTGTTTGTTCGACTTGAGTTAAAATTGTCATTTTTCAATTTTCCTCAAAGCTAATTAATTTAATCTCTGGTAAATCAGCTTTTTAAGGTTCGTAGTGAGGACTGAAGTCCTCTCTCATTTGATGAGGACTGAAGTCCTCACTACAAACCTAGCTAATTTGATGCTGCGTCTTGAACTTTTCGGCTAATCTGACTGTTGGCAAATACATCCGATTTAAACTTTATTAATCCCTCTCTCTAAAATAATCATTTCCGAACCAACAACCGGACTTCTAGCTATTAACTTTCCTTCCAAATTGGCAATTTGTAACTTGCTGAAATCGAGGGAATTAGCCTCTTTCCACATTTGACTGGCGAGCTGATTTTGCTCGCTTTCGCTGAGTTTGTACCAATCTTCAGCGACTTTGACACTCAAAAGACCGATCGAGAAATCAGCTTCAACAGACTTAACTAAACCGCCGCCAAGTCGATCGGTAATTTCAGCAACCTGATTTTGAATCGCAGCAATCAGAGACTGTTCCGGCGTCAGCGGCGGCGGGATAATTTCTACAGGTTCCGGTTTTTTCGGAGCCACTAAATCGGGCAAGTTGCTTTTGAATTTAGGAGATATTGGCTCAGACTGCGCGATCGCCTTTGGGGATTTCGCTGTTCCCGGCGCCACAAAATCGTCAAAGGTTGGCGGTAACTGCTGTGCTGCTGGGAAAGGGACTTTTGCTACTTTCTGGGGCGGTTTTGCCGAGAAACTGTTGAAAGTTAAACCGATCGCAACGATGAGAATTGCTGCTAACCCCGCGTTTAAAATTGGATCGGACAGCTTGGCGTTTGCAGATGCAGGTAGCAGATCCCGCACTAGCCGCACAATACTTTGCCAAAGTACACCGACTTTCTTTAAAAAACTCCCTTCCGTGCGTTGGGATACAGGCTTTTTCTCTAATTTTACAGCAACTTTTGGCGGGGGAACGCTCTTAACTTCCGCAGCAACCGCCGGAGGAGTTGTTGTTGCTGAGTCAGCAGCCGTGGGCGCGATCGGCTTTTGGGCCTGCAATGGGGGTTCTGCTGTTAATTTTTTCCCCTTTTTTCCCAAATTCCCAATCGAGACAATCAAAGCTTTGATTTTCTGATTTGTGGAAACAGCGCTGCTGGCATTTTGAGCTTGGCTGCGAGTCGCGGCCGACTTTTTCGGCGACTCAACCTCCGGTTTCGGAGATTGAGACGGTTCTGGAGTTGGTTGGTTTAGTGGTTTTTCTGACATTTTTTCTGCCTTGGGGCGTTGCAAATATATCTAAACGCGATAAATTTTAGTTGAGCCATCCCAGCCTTAATTTATCATTTCATTAGTTGTAACTGAATCAAAATGAGCATCAAACGCCGTGATTTTTTGACTTTAGGTGGTCTCGCCAGCTTAGGTTTGACCGGAATATGGAAAATGCTTCAGCTTCGGACTTCCTGGGATACAGACGCCACTGCTGCTGTGCCTTCTAACGTTGAGGCTCAAAGGGCGATCGTCCCATTGCCGGCCTCACAGCCTATTTTACGCTTTATTTCGGTAGCCGACACCGGCACCGGGGCTGAAGGTCAGTATGCTGTAGCTGGGGCGATGGCGCAATATCACCTGGAAAATCCTTTTAATATTGCTGTTCTCGCCGGTGATAATATCTACAATAACGGCGAAATAGAAAAAATTAATGCTGTTTTTGAGCAGCCTTATCAGCAGTTATTGCAGCAAAATGTTAAATTTTATGCTTGTTTGGGAAACCACGACATCCGCACTGCTAACGGCGACCCGCAACTTAAATATGCGGGTTTTAATATGCAAGGTCGCTACTATACTTTTCGGCGCGATCCGATACAGTTTTTTGCCTTAGATACCAATCACAATGCGGATTGGGAAAATCAGCTTGTTTGGCTGGAGAAAGAGTTGAGTCAAAGCACGGCACTTTGGAAGGTTGTCTTCGGCCACCACCCGATTTATTCTTCTGGCGTGTACGGCTCCAATCAATCTTTTACTAAGACTTTTACGCCTTTGTTTCAAAAGTACGGCGTGCAGCTTTATATCAACGGACACGAGCACAGTTACGAACGCACTCGATCAATTGACGGTACGACTTATTTAATTTGCGGTGCCGGTGCGGGGACTCGTCCGGTGGGACGTTCTGAGTGGACTGAGCATTCTGCTAGCCGCCTGAGTTTTGTGACGTTTGATGTCTATGAAGACCGGATGTTTGTCAGTTCTATCGGTACTGACAACCGGGTTTTTGACCGGGGAGTGCTAAAAGTGCGATCGGCTTAATTCACATTATATTCAGGAGCTAACAATATGAATAGGGGTTGTAGAGCCAATAAAACGGGTTTAGTTTTAGAAGCAACTGTAGAAGGTACGTTGAGAGGTCACGGATATCTCGAAATCTGTCCCGAGTTGCCGAAAAAGCGCAAGCGCGATTGGCTCTTGCTCTCCACGGCCAATCCCAAGCGATATGCTAAACAGGTTTATATCGGCTCTAGCATTTATGACACTGAAATAAATGTCGATTTTTATATTGTTGGCTCTGGTTCGTTTCCTCTCGGTCTAATTGTTGAGTGCAAATGGCAGGAAGATAAAGGTTCTGTTGACGAGAAGTATCCTTATCTCAATTTAAATATTAAAAATTGCTACCCGGTTCCAACTATTGCGATCGTGGGCGGTGACGGCATGAGGCAAGGTTCGATCGACTGGTTTAAAAAACAAATTCCCGAGAATCCAAATCTGTTGGCAGTTCACAAGCTCGAAGGTTTTATTACTTGGGCTAACAAACATTTGTAATAACAACGATTTCGACCGTTTCATGCCTGACGCGTGGGGACGAGAAACCCGGTTTCTACGAGGAGAATAATTTTATATGATTGAATAAAAAAAAACGCCTTTTTCGGGTTGACAGCTTGACTCGGAGACTTTTGGGAAGTATAATTAAATAATGGAAATAGTGGCAAAAATAAAATTTAAATTACCAGTCCCATTATTTAAAATATACCCCCAAAGTCTAGAAAAATCAATAGGTAATAGTTCCTTTTTTTCGGCGGATTTTGAAACCCAGTTTCGAGGATTTTTTTTGAGTAACTAGAAATATCCTCGAAGAAACCAGGTTTCTGAGGCCACAGAAGAGAGTGTTTGCGGATGATGGCGCTGATTTCCGGTTTCTTCGAGTATTGCGTTTAGTAACGATAAATATACGAAGAAATCGGGTTGATGAGGTGACGCATTGCCGGTACAAAATATGTTTAGATAAAGACTTTCCTTAAGTTTTTATCTAAGCTGAACATATTAATAATTCTTTGACTTTACCGCGCTTGCAACTATTAGAGTTAATCCCCCTAGAGGCTGATATTTCAATTTGTTTGGGGAGCCGAACATTTTGAAAAGCTTGACTGTCGCTGTAGATGTTTTCGATGAAATCGCAGTTAGAATTAGACAGCATAACTTTGACGCCCTGCTCGGCAAGTTCGGCAAAAACATCTCTGAGTTTAAGCTGTTCGGATTCTTTGAAATTATCCCGGCTGTAAGCCGTGAAGTTACTTGTGGCACTGATTGGATAATAAGGCGGGTCAAAATAAATAAAGTCTTCGCTGCTGGTAACAAAATCCAAAATTCGATCGAATTTTCTGACTTCAATTTGAGCGGGCGCGAGTAAAGATGAGACCGATCGCAATAAATCTGCTTGACAAATGTTAGGATTTTTGTATCTGCCCATCGGAACATTAAATTGACCTTTGGAATTTTCTCTGTAGAGCCCGTTGTAACAAGTTTTATTGAGATAGATCAGGCGCGCTGCTTTTTCTGTGTCTGTGTTGTAGGAGCGCGATCGCACCGAGTAATAATAATACTCTTTATTGTCCTTGCTGTGTTCTGAGGCGTGCTCCTCTAAAAGCTCAATTAGCTCCTCAACTCGATCCCTGACACAGCAATAAGCATTAATCAACTCAGGATTAATATCTGTTAAAACAGCTTGCAAACCAGGGTGATGCTGTGCTAAGTAAAAAAATACAGCTCCGCCGCCCAAAAAAGGCTCGTAGTAAGTTGTGAACTTTTCAGGAAAATAAGGTTGATATTGTCCAATTAACCTGGTTTTACCTCCAGCCCATTTCAGAAAGGGACGCGGCAAGACGAAAGAAGGTGCGGAAGCAGACATTTATCTAGAAGTAACGGCCCTATAATATTTATCACAACTACAACTGAATATAAATACTTCTGAATTTGTCACTCCCTGGTTGCGTTCCGACATTCAACAGACAGCGCTGGATTGATCGACCAAAAGTTTTCGTTAGAATTATATATGTCAGCATCGCCGGGAAAAAGGCCCGATCGCCCGATCGGCAGATTTAGCTCTGGCTGTGCCAAAATTGTCTAACTCGCTCACAAGTGTTACCAGTCAAAGATCGAGCTGTAACACTTTACCCCACCTGTGCTCATGCAAGATTTCATCAATAACGTCTCTCGTTACCCCCGCTTTTTCATTACGATTTGTCTGGGGATTTTCTTTTTCCTGTTCGAGCGACTCAAACCCCTGCTCGAACGGCCGGCAACTGCGATCGCCCTGATTACTTCGATTGTAGCGACTTTTGTGTTTCTAACTTTTACACTGCGCGCCATGTTAGGCCTGAGTCCGGTTTAAAGAGGACAAAAAGCGCCAATAGCAACGGCGAATTCAGACAAGCTCAAGCGCACAGAGGAAGCAGACAAAGGCTTCGGAGAAGTTGCGAATTTTGAGTTAAAAGTTGAAACACCAACTCCCGAAGAAACTGCTAACTCTGGGGCGATCGCACACTTAGCAATAGTCGCTGCGATAGATTGGAAGAGGAACTGAGTAAGCTAGTTACGTCAGCGCTCCTCAACCTTGGTGCAGGCAAAGATTACCCAAGTGCAGGACAAGCGTTTGAGGCTATCAACATTCGCTGGGGAAATACTGCACCTCTGTTTCCCCCATTCCCAGTTAATCCTTAGGAAGCGGCACACCCCGCCCCGCTTTCCTCTCTCGTTAACCTGACGGTATCACGAGAGTTTCCAGCGGATAATACAGATGAAATTTGAACATATCTATCAATTTTTTCAAGACCCCCCTCCTGTTTATCTAAACAAGGAACTAGCAGTGTGCTACATTCTCTCCGTGTTGTTGCGCGGAGATTCCTACGGTACAGAACTCATCGGACAACTAGAGAGGGAATTCCCCATCTACCGACTTTCTGATACCGTACTCTACAGCGCTCTGAAATTCCTCGAAGATGAAGCGGTAATCACTGGTTACTGGAAAAAAGTAGAAGGACGCGGCCGCCCCCGCCGGATGTATCAAATCCTCCCGGAGTGGCGACACCAAGCTCAAGACCTGGCCCGTCTCTGGCACGACTACATCGGTCAGGGAAACGGCGCGTCTGGCCGTCGGCCCCGCGCCTTAGAAACTGGTCACACGGGTTAGCCGGCGCTGGAATCGGATGCCTAAACCCTTGAGATGCTGGCGCTACTAGCAAAGCGAATTGTCGGATTGCCTTCGCTTTGCCAGCCTCGCCGCATAGCGATTAGAGCAGCTACACTACGTCAGGACTTACCAAAAAAATGGGGTAGTGCCCCGCACTTCAGGGCGGCTTGTTAATCGATAGTAGCATCTCAAGGCATTCTTATATTAGGTGTGCTACTTACTATAAGAACAGGAGGAAATACCATGCTAGTTCTTGAGTTCAAAACCTACGGCAAAGCGTTTCAGTTCGTTGCAGTAGACGAGGCGATTCGGATAACTCAGTTCATTCGGAACAAATCGATCAGGCTGTGGATGGATGGCAACGCTAAGTCTTGGTTGGAGATGTCTCGGAACTGTGCTGTTCTGGCAAAAGAGTTTGACTTTGCAAATAGATTAAATTCTATGGCAAGGCAGGCTAGTGCAGAACGGGCATGGGCTGCAATAACTCGGTTCTACGAAAATTGCCAGAAAAAGACTCTCAAGAAGAAAGGTTTCCCTAAATTCCAGAAAGATTGTCGCTCTGTAGAGTACAAAAGCTCTGGGTGGAAACTGGCATGCGACCGAAAATCAATCACCTTCACCGATAAATGTGGGATAGGCAAACTCAAGCTGAAAGGGACTCGCACTCTGCTGTTCTATAGCTTAGACCAAGTAAAACGGGTTCGACTGGTCAAGAGAGCTGATGGTGTCTATGTTCAGTTTAGTATTTCCGTAGACCGCTCTGAATCTATCCCCGCAACTGGTAATGCTATTGGGTTAGATGTGGGTTTGAAAGAATTCTATACCGATTCAAACGGTGAAACAGCAATCAATCCCCGATTCCTGTGCACAGGTGAATTGGGATTAAAGAAGGCCCAAAAGCGCGTATCAAAGCGGGTTAAGGGTTCAAACAATCGTCGCAAAGCACGGGTGGTTCTGGGTAAGAGGCATCTCAAAATAAGTAGGCAACGTAAAGACCACGCTGTCAAGTTAGCGCGGTGCGTAATCACATCAAACGATGTAGTGGCTTATGAAGATTTGAGAGTGCGAAATATGGTAAAGAATCACTGCCTTGCGAAATCGATTAACGACGCATCTTGGTATCAGTTCCGTGTTTGGCTGGAATATTTCGGCAAGGTGTTTGGGAAAATCACCATTGCCGTAAATCCAGCTTATACGAGCCAAGAATGCTCTAACTGTGGGACTGTGGTGAAAAAGACTCTATCCACCCGTACCCATGCTTGTCAGTGTGGATGCGTCCTAGATAGAGATCACAATGCAGCTAGAATTATCCTCAGTCGAGGATTAAGTACGACGGGGCACGTCGGAACTTTTGGACGAGATCCAATAAACGTTTGGGGAGTTGAGACCGCTACTGAGGTTGGTGCAAACCTATCTCAGCAAGTCACGACGCGGAACCAAGAATCCCTGCGCCTAAAGGCCGGGGAGTGTCAAGCATTGTCACTTGAGAATTGGGGATGATGGGGAGATATGGGAATTTGGTGATGGGGAGAAAAACGCCTTGCTACAAAGCTTGCTGAGAATTTTGGTAAAAAAGTGTGTGCGTAAGTCCTCGATCGCTTTCATCGGTAAAGTTCTGTAAAGTAAGAGTAGATAATTTCAATTAGACAAATTTCTACCGATGGATACTACTGTTCTTTCTTCAACGTTTGTAATCACGCTGCTGCTGGCTGTAGGCTTGTTTTTCTTCATCAAGGCCTCAGTCAAAGCTCGAATCGAACAAATCAAGCTTGCTTCCGAGAGCGCCCAAGAGTCACTGTTAACACAGCTACAAGAGTATTTTGCTTCTAGGGCTTACCGAGTTGTAGCCGTCGATGCTCCCAACTATAAAGTCACTTTTGAAGGTTTTGTGCGACCTAGTTGGTTTTTAGCTATTTTTCTAACCATGCTAAGTGCAGGTGGCACTCTGTGCTTGGGACTGGTTTTGGGAATGCTAGTTCCTTCTTCAGGTCAAATTTTCCTAGCTTTGGTACTGCTGTCGCCGCTGGCGGGCATATTTTATTGGAAAAAAGCTGGACGCTCGGAGCAAGTCTCGCTCAAACTCGAATCAGTCGCTGACTCGGGAAGCCCAACCAAGAGCTTTGTTACTGTCAGAGCTCACCGCGATGAACTAGAAGCTATGCAACAAGCTTTAGATTTGAAACCGCTAGAAGATTAAAAGAGGAGTGCGGAACGTTTTTTGATATGCTAGATGCCGTGATTAGACTTCGAGCAGACAAACCGATGAATGCTTGTGGCTCTCTCGTGGGCTGGAAAGTTCGATCGACCGGCACAGTCAGTCGATTTGAGATTTGAGATTTGAAATTTGAGATTTATTCCACAGATGAATCTGGGAGCTTGAATTTTTGTCTGAAATTTTGGGCAGCTCGCGATGAGTGTCGAAGGCTTGTATCCGTTTTTGGGCGGGGTCAAAAAAAACCATTATCGTGAGAGTGCCCCCTGTGGCGATCGCCCCCGTAAGGCAATCTATCCTGCTGCGATGGCTCCTTATACCCTAGTTTAATCAGGACTTTTCGCATAAATTTCAGTTGGCACTCTCCAGACAATGAGAGCTATCGCGCTTTTGTTAAAAGAGTTAGAAAAACATTGCTGTCAATGTTTTGAGCTAAACATTTTGCTCTAGGCGCGACTGGCTGACACCACAGGAATTTTTTCTGTGGTTGCTTCCAGCATTACCTTTAAGCTGGGAAACAAGAAATGGTTCTCTTCTACGTATTGGGCTCCAAATAAACCTTTTTCAGCCCAGAAGTATCTGTCAGTGGTATGCTCGTTACGCTTGACTAACAGCAAAGCTGGGGGAGCAATGCCTTCGGCATGGATGAACTTGCGAGCCGCTGTTACGGGTTTATCTTCGCCGCTCTCGATGCTATATTGAGGCACACACTCTAAAATTCTTCGTCCTTCTTGTCGGCGGCGACTTTTGCGTTTGCGTCTCCTGGCCAATTTCTTTACCTCCTCTGTGAGCAGACAGTATGAGCAGACAGGTTGTAATGATAGCTACCAAATCCGAGGCCAGTATATCCCTTCTAGCTCAAAACTTCAACTGTTTTTAATATATCGACATAATCTTAATATTCGTGCCGATCGAGAAAATTGCAGAGGTTGTGGTATTGTGACCCGAAAGAGAGAGGGCAAAAGCCCAGAAAAGAAAGCTGTGGAAGCCCAGGAGAGGGGTTTGGGGCAATTGTTGTTGGTCAGGCTCCCGCAGGCATTGAACTCCGGCTGCCTTCAACCACAGGAAGACACCTGAAATCTAGAAGTCTCTCATCTGTAATCGGGGGCTGACCAGTTGTAATTTATTTAGAATTCCGTTAGAGATCTTAATGTGGCGCTCATGTTAATGCCAGCCAGTTCAGAATTTGTCAAGCTTTGCCGATCGCAGGTGGCGATCGCCGTGAGTTTGGGAGCGACATTCAGCGCGGTATACCTGACACAAGAGCTGGTATCCGGGAGCGAGGCAAAGTTGGTGCCGATCGCGGTTTACCCAGAAACCTCAGTCGAATCAGCAGAAAATCAAGAGTTGAGGCTGGAACCTGCTGCAAGCTCGACAGTGACACCGGTGCCGCGGCGGCTGGCGGCGCCGGATCGAACTGTGGAAGAATCAACGGTGGGGGCGATCGCACCGGAACCACTTCCGGGTTTTGATGGCAGTTCCAATCAGTGCCAAGGCCCGCAGAATCTGTGGCAGCAGCGCAGGCAAATTGTGACGCCTCTGATACACGAGGGATCTGTAATGGGACTCCTGGTCAGCGGTCGCCAAGACAGGGCTTGGAACGATCGAGAGGAGGCTCAGATGCAACAAATTGCTCGCACCTTGGCCCTGGCTTGCATTTTAGACCAGCGTCGAGCGTGGATGCAGCAGGAATTGAGATCTTCTCGACAAATCCAGGCTCAGGTGTACGACACGATGCACAATTTGCTGCACCAGTTTAAAAGTCCGCTGACAGCGTTGCGAACTTTTGGCAAATTGTTAGCGCGGCGGCTGGTACCGGAAGACAAAAATCGCAATGTAGCTTTTAGTATTGTCCGAGAGAGCGATCGGCTCTCTGAATTGCTGGGCCAGTTCGATCGCACGGTTGACACCGGCGAAGCAAATCTCACACTCCCATCTGGCACTTCCGAAACAGCAACCTCCCATGTGGAATTTACTAGGCATTCTCCTCTGTCGCTGTCACCTGCGGCGAATAATGTGGAAGAATCCTGTTGTGTAGGATTCGTCTTAAAACCGCTGTTAATTTCCGCCGAGGCGATCGCATCGGAAAGGCATATTTCATTGCTAGCAGATATACCCGCGGATTTGCCACCAGTCTGGGCGAACGATCGAGCTTTGCGCGAAGTTTTGAGCAATTTAATTGACAATGCTTTGAAATATACCCCTGCCGGCCGCCAAATTTACATTAAAGTAAACTACGAGGCAGCACACCGCCCGTTGCCTGCTGCAGCAGTTGCAGTCAGCGACACCGGTTCAGGAATTCCCCCCCAGGATTTAGAGCATTTATTTGAGCGGCACTACCGGGGAGAAAAAGCGCAGACAGAAATTCCCGGCACAGGATTGGGTTTGGCTATAGCCCGCGATTTAGTCCGCCAAATGCAAGGAGAAATCGAAGTATTTTCCCCAATAAATCCTGAATGGCTGCCATCTGGAGAAGCTGATTTATATCCAACCGATCGCGGCACGACATTTGTGGTTTGGCTGCGGGTGAATAAGTAATAAACTCTATTGTTTGGAGAAAATTTTTATGAAGCATCTGCCTTTATTCAATAAGATTCCCCAGTTTTCAACTTTTTTAGAAGTTCTCAAAAAACACTTTTTTACTGTACCCTTTTTAGCTGTTTTCAACACTTTTACTGTCCTGATTTTAGGCGGGCTGAGCCTATACGCAAAACTCAACAACCAGGGAGACGGAGTGGAACGTTTGTTTAGCGATCCTTTTAATTCCTGGTTCCCTTACGAAGGCCTTCTAACCGGAGTTTCCGAAGTCCTCTGGTGCATCCCAGTCGCAATTTGTGCATTTACTTTCGGAGTGCTGCGCCAAAAAGAGCCGCGCAGTCGATCGGCAATATTCTTGTTTTTTAGTGCTTTACTGCTAGGAGTCTTTTTCCTGGATGACAGGTTTCGGATGACTTTGATTCTTTCTCGGTTGGGAATATCTACAAAATTAATTTATTTGTGTTACGGGAGTGTTGTTTTCGTTTACGGAGTTAAGTTTTGGCGATACATCAAAACCACTCCTTACTTGCCATTAGTCGCAGCATTTATTTTATTCGCTATCTCGCGGTTTGAGGATATTTTAGACTCTCCAAGTCTAGGAATACACGCGATGTTAGAAGATGGCACTAAGTTATTAGCTCTTCTGAATTTAGCTTTGTATTTTTGGTACTTATGTCATCAAGAGGTTGGGCGGCAATTGCAGCAGAAGGAAGAAGAGTCAGGAGTCATTAGTCATGAGTCATTAGTTAGTCGTAGGGTGCGACGAAGAGCGAAAAATCCATAACTTGCATACCCACAATCTCATAGCGACGCACCTGTGCATAGGGAGATCGTGTAAACAAACCCAACACTTTGTTGGGAGAAAAATTTTGTAAAAATGCTATTACCAATTACCAATTACCAATTACCAATTACCAATTACCAAGGATTGCCAATCATGGTAAAGGCGGCCCAATAATAAGGATGCGAAAGCAGTCGATCGCCCCGCGCGGCAATTTCCGGAGGCAAAATTAGAGTCACAGAAAGCCCTTCGACTCGCAGCAGCCCGTCTTGAATCCGCACCCGCCCCCGCAGCATCTGCAATTGCGCCCGCCGCAAAGCCTCGGCTTTAATCCTCAGATTCCCCTCGCCCCTAGGAGCTCGCAACTGCCGGTAAAACTCCGTCATCAGCCCCAAAGTTCCCTCATCGCTGACTTCCCACAAACTCGCCAAAGCCGATCGCGCACCGCTAGCTACCGCCAAACCCGCAAACCCCAACTCCGCATCTTCATCGCCCAAAGCGGTACTGCAAGCGCTTAAAACTAACAAATTCACAGGCGGTTCATTCCAGCGCAACTGCCGCATTTGATCGATGCGCAATTTAGTATCCCACAACTGAATGTAAGAATTTTTCGGTTCCCCAGGCTGGAATTCGCTGTGAGTTGCTAAGTGAATGATCCCAAACGGACGTTTTGCCCGCTGAGCTTGCAAATTTGCGAGAGTAAAATCTTGATTCAAAAATGATTTTCCGTGCGTCGGCGGCGCGATCGACTCTAACTCCACCGGTACCGCAGGTAATGGCGCTTTATCTTCAAATACCGACGCCCCCATCGCCAAAACTTCATCGTCAGCAATGTTGTCGTAGCGGATATCAGTCAAACTCAGACTCGGAATCACGCTAATGCTGTATTTTTCAATTAAAAATTCTTTGCCGTCGTGAAGCGCAGCAAACGGCACACTTCGCAAACCTGCTGCCGGAATTACAATTAAATTGTCAATCTTTAAAGCTGCCAATTCTGCGGCCATTGGCGCAATTAACCACCGATAAAGTTTTTGAGCAGAATCCAAATAACTACTGCTGCTTCTTCTTCTGGGATTAGTGATTTCGCTTTGAAACGCGTCAGCCAATTGTAGCACCTGCCAGCGCGTTGTCGCCGGAACTAACACGCGCATCGGTTGAGCGTTAGCTGTGACTAATACTAATTCTAAATGCTCCCCGTTCGGAACATCGGAAACTTCTGAACTCGCTGGTGCCAACCTCTCCCCCGCCCAATTGTCTAAGATGCGAGGTGGCTGGGGGGCGAGGTTTTTTCTCGCAGGCAATAGATTAGATAAATCCCGACTTGCTACCAGCACTCCTCCATTTTCTTTGGTGGCGGCTCCGTCCGAACCGCTGACCCAATTCATATAAATGATTGCCGATTTTACCCCAGTAATTTGTTCGTTTTGGCGCAGAGTTTCGTAAATCACTGACATATTAGTGATCGGCGTTCTTGGGGGTAGATCTAGATATTTTTCGTACTCGCGACTGAAGGTTTTTTCAAATGCTAAAACTCCAGAGCTTGCCGAATCTAGTCTGCGAGAAGGAACGAAACTGTCCGAGCTAATTTGGGAATTTTTGTCCCGATTTGGTTGCCGCAATTGTACTTGCAAAAATGCAGGAAATGACAGCGCACTAGGAGGAGTTACGGGCACTATAGGGGGTGTGGGAACTGGTTCGGGAATTGGTTCGGGAATTGGTTCGGGAATTGGCTGGGGAATTGGTACAGGAGGAGGCGGCGCACTTGGTGTAATTAGGGAAATCTGATTTGGTAAATTTCCTTGGGTGTAAGTTTGCGCAAAAGCAAAACTGGGCAAAATGGCGTTTCCAGTGCCAGCATTAATGCTTCCTTGGGTGCCGTTGTCGATCGCCCCGCCAACTACAAAAGGTCGATCGCTACCGCCGGAGTGGCGAATGGCGATTGGCGCCGCCCCCGCACCTCCAGCAGTAGAAATACTGGCACTATTGCCCGATCGATCGTCGGTAAAAACATTGTTCGATAGGAACAAACCGAGGGTTGTCACATCCACGCTGCCCCCTGTGCCGCCCGTGCCGCCTCTAGCGTTAACAAAACCCAACAGAATGTTGCCTGTCGCACTCAGGGAGACTGCGCCGCCGTTTCCCTGAGTGCCGCTGGAGGTGAGATCGAGAGCGGAAATTCCCGCTGGCGAAGTCAGAGCAATATTGCCGCCAACTGCCCCCGAAGCGTTCACAGATCCAGCAGTTAAAGGCCCAGCATTGCTTTTGAGTGCGATCGCGCCGCCTGTTCCCGCTGCTGAGGAGGAGTCGATCGCACCCGCAGCAACCGCATTCCCCTCAACCCGAATGCTCCCGCCGTTGGAGGTAATATTGCCAGTCCGAACCTCGCGAGTTGCTTGCAGGTTCACGCTGCCGCCATCCGTCCTTAAATTACCCTCTAAGAGGACATTTCCTGCCTGGATATCGGCTGCCAAAGCTGCCGTCGTATCCCCCCGAAGGGTAACAGCATCTCGCGCGTTCGCGGCCAAAGTGCGGGCGGTAATTCTCGAATTCGCCGTTATGCTAGCAGCGTCAGCCGAGAGCTGGCCCAAGCTCTGAGTTTGACCGACGGCGCCCCCAAAAGTAATGTTGCTACCAGCGCGCAGCGTCAAATTATTTGCCCGGCCCGGGGTGCTGTCGAGGGTACTGGCAAAAGCGATGTTGCCGGTACTGGCCGAAATCGTGCTGCTGCGATCGACAGTGACGGTACTGTTGAAAAAGATGTCGCCAGATGTGGCAATATTGCCCGAAACCTCGGTACTGCGGCCGTTGACAGTCAAACTCGCCAGCGGTGCAGTTTGACCGACTGTACCGCCGAACCGCACTCGCTGAGCGTCAAGTCTGAGGGCGCGAGTTCCGTTTAGGCTGCCGGAAAACAGAATGTTGCCGCTAGCTTGAGTTCCCAAAGCTGCATCAGCATTCAGGGACAGGTTGCCGGTGAAAGTGAGATCGCCGCCGGATGTGGCAATGTTGGCGCCGATATCGGTTTGGGCCGCGTCTAGAGTCAGGGAAGCGCTGCCGCTGGTTCTCAGGGGATTGTCGATCGCGATCGAGCGGCCTTGAACTGTCAGCGGGCTGTTGAAGGTAATCGGTGCGACGATCGCGATCGAGCTGGTGTTGGCACGCCCGATCGCGATCGAGCCAAAACCGCCGGCGAGGGAGCTTAAATCCTCTGCTGTCAAGTCCAAAATCCCTAAAATATCACCGCTACCGCCGACCCGAATTCCTCGGCTGTCGTTGGGTTGCAAGCGAATTGTTGCCCCCGCGCTGCTGACGGAATTGCTGCCGCCCCTGAAGTCAATGCCGTTAGCGGTGAGAGCGATATTGCCGCCGTGAGCATTGACGGAGCCCAGAGAGATGCTGCTGGCAAAAATGTTGATGTTGCCGCCCTGAGTCTCGATGACATCGTTGGCATCATTGACAACAAACACTCCGCCTGCGGTAAATGTTACGCTGTCTCCGGTTCTCGCTTGCAGCCCGAGTGTGTGATCGGGCAAGTCTTGGAGGGTGATGTCGCCCGGAGTCTCTAGAATCAGGTTGCTGCCGGCGGCCATCTGTTCCAACTGCACCTCTGAAAGAAATGTTTCAGTGGCTTCTGCGGCCGGTTCGAGTGTCTCGGCGGTCGATCGCGCGCTGGTGTCGCCGCTACCGCCGACTATGGTAATATTTGCCGGATCGATCCACAAAGTGCCGATCGCCCCGTTAGGCGCGCGGGTATCGACCTCTCCTTGGAAAGTTAAAGCATTTTTGCCGGAAACTTCTACTCTGCCGCCGTTACCGCCTGCTGTGCCGCCGCGAGCAGTAATATTGCCCAAGAAGCGGGTGGTATTGTCTGCCCAAATTACCGCAGTACCGCCGTTGCCGCGGTCGATCGCGTTTACTGCGATCGTAGAATCAGGACTAACATAAGTTACCTGAGCATTTGGCACTGGTTCCATCCCCCGCCAACCGCCACCGACGCGCACAACTCCTCCGCCGTCTGTCCCCGAAGCATTAATGTTGGCGCCGAACAGTCCGACTTTTTCCCCTAAAATATTGATTGTGCCGCCTGTTGTGCCAGAAGGGGCAAAGACATTTACAGTACCGGAGACGATCGCACTTGCGGCATTTACTGGCACGGTTTTGCCGCCAATTAGTACCAATTGTCCTTGTTCGTTGGTAGTTAAACCTGTGGCTGAAGCTACGCCCGGCCCCGTCAGCAACTGGGGTAAAGTAACTGGGGCTATCGCAGATTTTTCTGACAACAAAGACGGATTAATTTCTAAACTCAATAAGTTACCCGTTTGACTGATGCGAACTGCATTTTGTCCGGGAACCGCAGCCACTGTAATTTGACCTGCCGGGGCTGACAATTCTCCAGTATTAATTACGGTTCCGCCCAGCAAAGTTAAATTTTGACCGCTACCAACGGCTAAGTTTCCGGCATTGACAATTGTCCCGGCTTGTGAGTTATCAAAATTAAATTGATTGGGAGTTCCCAGTAAAGCTTTGTAATCATTAATTCCGGCAGAACTGAACCAGCGATCGCCGAAACCAATACCTGTCGCAGTGGTCGCGAAAAAAGAACCAGGCACATTTAATCTAGCATTTTGACCGAAGACAATTCCCGCCGGATTCATTAAGAATAAATTAGAGTTGCCGCCGCTCACGGAAATTATACCGTTAATGACGGAAACATTGCCGCCAGAAATCCGCCCGAAAATATTTTGAATATTTGGATTAGTTAAAAAATTCGCAATTTGACCTTCGCTGAGATTAAATTGGCTGAAACTGTGAAACAGATTTGCGCCGTTTCCCGACAGTTGTCCGCCGCTAATGTTTAAGCGATTTTGCTTCTCATTGACAACAGTATTCGTCCCGTCCTTCGCTGGAACGACAGATTGCGATCGCACTGCTAGCGGTAGCAGCCAAAAACCTAATGTCAAAATTAGAGCAGAGCGAAAAAAATTAGTCATTAGTCATTAGTCATTAGTCATTAGTCATTAGTCATTAGTCATTAGTCTGAGGCAAGTCAGAAAAGCTAATTCCCTATTGCCAATTCTAGTCTCTGGTACTTGAGATTTTTTTTGAGCTGTAATGTTCCGCGAAAGTGCCCGTAAACTTAAAAAGGTCGATCGAGCTTCCGGGGCCGTGGGTTTGCTCCCCGGGTGCGCATCTGTCTCTTGTGGTCGAGATCGCACTTGGAAAGCACGCCTTCCCACCATCTCCAAACTACCGCGCAGAGGTGATATTTATCTGTAGCCGGTATCTTGACAAAATGCCCGCTTTCGTCCTATGATTGCAGCACTGATTGAATAAAATAGCAGTCAACCCACAAAATAACTAGCTCCTCTAATCAAGTTAAAAACCAAATATTGATGCTTTGAGAGACGACCCATGCAAACTCAAACTTTCCCATTTCTAACCGAACAAATAGTTGAGCGGATCTTTGCTTCAGGCGAACTGACTCGCGATGACAGACAGCGAATTCAGTCAATGCTCTTAAATGAGTCGATCGGCGAAAATGAATTGAGCTTAGTTGAAAGAGTCATGGAAGGCGTAGTCAAGGGCATACTTGACGTGCTGAATTAGTTTAAAACTCGCGCTCGTCGAGGTAAATATAGGGTGCGCCCGATGATCGCGCATCTTACCATAAAGAATTGGTTTAAAGCCGGAATCCTTAAAGGCGAGAAATTAAAACAAGACTATTCATTACTCGAATCCTCGGACTTCCAGGTAGAGGTCGCCCTAAACTGTCGAGCGGTCAACTGTCAACCTAATTTCCGATAAAATCGAAAATCGACTCACCGTTCTAAAAATCATCATCTGAACCCTCATCCAAGTTCTCATCCTGACGTACAAGCTCAGAAGGGGGTCTGTCGCTACTCCAGGCCCACCACACGCCGCCACACGAGCAGCGGTAAAATTCTTGCCACTTGCGGCGGTTGGACTCGGTGTATACTGGCGATCGACGATTAATCCAGACCTCATGGGCATCCGTGCAGCTAGCAGCGCACTTGGGACAGCAAAACTCAGTAGCGTGAACCGCCGCCGCAGTCCATTCGGGAGGATGTGGAGCAAAAGCTTCCATGTGTTGCGTGTTTCTATTTAAACTGCTGGTAATTACGGCAAATCAAGAGTTGCTAAAGATCCGCTCCCGCTCGCAATGACATAAGTACACTGTTGAGTACGTAATTCATCTGCCAGTTATTTTTTTTGGCATTTGCCGTCCGATGAATAGTATAACTGATGTGGTGCAAACCGTCGATCGGCATTCTCAGCTATTTTAAGGACTAGGCTCATGTCTATTTACAACTTTATCTCATTTCTGGGAATTTTTGGCTTGTGCGCGATCGCCTGGATTTTCTCAGAAAACCGCCAAGTTCGGTATATACCTTGGCGCGTCATCATCTGGGGCATTGGGCTGCAATTAGTCTTAGGATTTTTAGTATTCCTGTTTCCCCCAACTCGCATCGCCCTAGAGTGGTTTACAGGCTTGCTCGATGGAGTATTCACCGCTGCTGACACCGGAGCGAGATTTGTATTCGGCACAAACATCGTACCAAAACCAGGTCAAGAGCCGCCAATTAATTTAGGATATATTTTCGCCTTTCGAGCTTTACCGACAGTCGTATTTTTTTCCGGCCTCATGGCCTTACTTTACAACATCGGCGTAATTCAAATAGTCACCGAAGTTTTTGCCAAAATATTTTACATGACAATGCGGTTGAGCGGCGCAGAAGCACTAAGCGGCGCGGCTAATATTTTCGTAGGAATAGAAGCAGCAATTGTCGTCAAGCCTTATTTGCCACAAATGACTCGTTCCGAACTTTGTGCAATCCTCTCCTGCTGTTTTGGGACTGCCGCTTCATCAACTTTAGCAATTTACGTCAGTTTTCTCAAGCCTGTTTTTCCAAATATTTTAGGGCATTTAGTTTCAGCCTCAATTATCGCCATTCCCGCTTGCTTTGTCCTCTCCAAAATCTTAGTGCCCGAAACAGGAGTACCGCTAACAATGGGCGGCATTCCCAAAGAAAATCCGAAGCCCCAAGGCCACGAGTTCATCGGCGAAGAAATTGCCGAGAATGACGGTGAGCACCGCAAACAAGAGACAGTTGGTGGAGAACCCATCGAACGAGTCAGCCCTTTAGATGCTGCAATCATCGGCGCTTTGGATGGTGTGAAGATGTCAGTCGCCATCGCCGCTGTTTTGATTTTAATCTTGGGCTTAGTTTCCTTAATCAATCAATTCTTTGGCTGGCTGGCCGTGCTACCGGCTCCCATCGGCACAATCTTTAGTTTTGTCACCCTGCAAAACATTCAAGGAGCCTTATTTTACCCGCTAACCTTGTTAACCGGAGTTCCCCTTGAAGATTCTTGGATAGCATCAGTAATCATCGGACGGCGACTGTTAGAAACGGCAATTCCGCCCTATCAAAGTTTAGCAGAAGCGGCGGCAAAAGGACTGATTAGCGATCGCACAGTATTAATTGTCAGTTACGCGCTTTCCGGTTTCGCCCACTTAGCCTCCGTCGGCATATTTGTCGGCGGTACAATCGCCCTAATTCCATCCCGCCGCAAAGACATTTCCGAACTCGGTTGGAAAGCCTTATTTGTCGGCACTTTAGCTACAATGATGATTGCCTGCATCGCCGGATTATTTGACACCGGAGACACCAGCATTTTAGGTGTTAAGACAGCCCCTGCTGCTCCGATAACAGCGCCTGCTTCCCCGAAACCGCTGGCATCCCCAGCAGCAACTTCCAAGCCGTCAGTTGCTCCAGCAATTGCCAGCCCGAAGCCTTCGCCGAAGGGTGAAAAAGTGGCTCCAAAAGTGAAAGAATCTCCTAAATCTGAATCGAAGAAAACGCCTTAATATCTGCCAGGGACTCGTAGGGGCGGGTTCACCCACAATATTTGTCAATAATTGACAATCTCTAAAACCCGCCCTCACTCACCCAACAGTAAATCCCGGACTCGCTATCACTCAACAGGAAATCCCCAGTTACAGTTATATTTTCGTATTGGATCGAAATCAAGGTTGATGTAGTTTATTGGTTGTGTGGGGGCGGGTTTATGTAGATTATTGATACTCGTTAAATATTGTTGGTGAACCCGCCCCTACGAGCCCCTGATAGATAAGATTGTTTTTTTTGCAGATGTAATCACCAATTATCAATTACCAATTATCCCAAAAATCCATGAATCCCGAACCTGAAATCCGCCGTCTATTAGATGTGATGCCCGCCTCGGGCCGCATGACGTGTAAAATTATTAATAAGCCTCAACAATCTACGGTCATTGATTGCGATTTTCCTTTGCCTTGGAATCAATCTCGCCCGATTTACATTAATTTTGACCTGTGGCGGCTGCTATCTAAGCCGCAGCGGGATTTACTGCTATTGCGTACTGTTAGTTTTCTGGGCAATTTCAAGTGGTTTAAGCCGGATATTTATCAAGGCGCGGCTGTGGCGGGAATTGTCGGGACTGTTGTAGAATTATTGCAGGGAGATGCGATCGGAATTGCGATCGCCGGTGGGTTGACGGGACTGGCGATGACTCGAATTTGGCGCGACAATCGCAGTTCGCAAGTAGAGCTAGATGCTGACGAAACGGCGATTAGAGTCGCTCTAAGGCGTGGTTACAGCGAAGCCTATGCCGCCGGACATCTGCTGTCTGCTATTGAAGCTGTGGCTCAAATTGAAGGGCGCAGTTTGGATTTTAATGAGTTGATTCGGTGTCAGAATTTAAGGGCGATATCGGGTATTTCGGCGGTGGGCGTGCCCGATCGTGTTAGGCAAGATTGAAAAAATTTGGGGACTTTGATCTCGTATTGCGGGGCGGATCGCGAGGCTGTGGTATTATTTTCTATTCTGGCGCTCGATCGCCCGCAAGTTTAGAATATTTCAAATTCTTTTGATATTCTACAATCTTTTGCTGGCTAATTTTGTATTTAGGACTATTAGCTGGTGTTTTTTTCAGTCCAGCAATTGCCTGTTCCCACTCAGCAATCACCTGTTGCCACTGTTGTTTAGTTTGCGCGGTTTGAGTTAAAGAAGCTGCGCGAGTTGCTCGATTTATTGCTTGCCGAAAGTCATTGTCAGTATTGGTTGGAATTGCTGGCGGAGTTACTGTGGGATTTGCTGGTAAATTTTTCGGTGGAGTAGTTTTGCTGGGAGTCGGGCGCGGAGAAACTGCTGGCGGAGTAGCAGGTAAATTTGCTGTAGGAGTTTGTGGTGGCGCACCCGCAGTTGCTGGTTTTAGCGCGATTAATATCTCACTTCTTTGTGTGGATTTGTCTGCTTTCGTCGCTGTCACAGCTATGCCGCGTACAGAATTAAGGGCGGCGATCGTCCGATCAAATTCTGCTATATTTTCTTTGGGTACAGATGACTTGATTAAATCTTGAGATGCAGGAGAATTGACAAGGGTGAGAATTTGTTCAAAATTTAAATAACCGTAGCCGCTGTTAGGCGTTGGTAAAGATTTGGTAATTGTTTGAAAGTTTTCGCTATCAGCTAAAGATGGATTTGACGTAGCTGCGATCGCAGGCAATGTTTTGACATTACCTAAAGTTACAAATACTGAATTTGCATCCAACCAGCCGTGTCCCAATAAAAAGTCTTGACCTGGAGCTTGCCATTCAGTTATAGCTTGACCTTCAATATTTTTCTCAGATACAGTTATACCATTACCTTGAGCAAGTGCGTTTAATTTAGCAAATGTGCTTTTAGCTACTTCGGGATTGCTGGTCTGGATGACTATTTTTAAGCCGATCGCAGTTTCTCCTGGTACATTTTGCAGCGAGATTACTCCGAAGCCATACTCTCCATCCATCCAACCAAAAATATCTTTATCTAAATCAAGATTTACAGCCGATAAATTGCCTTTAAATCCATCTATTCCCTGCTTGATTTCTGGTATGTTTTGTGTTTGAGTCACAAAGTTCGACCAATTATTGCTGATATTTTTTCCTGTAAATAAAGCAACTGTTTGCTGCGTAAAATAACTAATTATTTTTTGAGTTGCTGGTTGAAAGTTGTTGGAAATATTGGCATTTGGCTGCAAATTGGCAAGAGTATTAATGCGAACTCCATAATCATCAATACCAATACCGAGACTTAAAGACTTTATCGGATATAGTTCGGCTCGATCGAATAGCGGTGTGTTTTGAGCTTGAGGAGTAGTTGCTGCACTCTCCTTTATCAAAGCCAAACTATCAAAAACATAAAATTGAGCTACTGGGTTTTCAATTTTTAAATCGTTGGATAATACTTTAGCAACTTCTGGCTTACTTGCTAAAGATGGTTGTCCTTTGTAGACATCAATAGCTTTTTGGACATTTTTATCCTTGTCACTACAAACAACATAGCGCTTCACGATCGCGCAGTAGCTTTTATCGCCTTTGTTGGAAGCTGACTCTATAATTTTAAATCCTTTGTAATCAGTCTCTTTGAATTTTTCCGATGCTTCGAGCTTGCTTAGTTTTTGAGAAAATTGCCACAAACTTAGCTTGTTTTTAATCGTAATTACCACGATAATATCAGGGTGGGCAGTTGGCTGATTTTCTCGGGTTTTTGCTGATGGCAATACAGTCCAAACAACACTGCCCAGCCAAGGTTTGATATCTCGATCAAAATTAATTTGAGGACTTTCCGTGGCAAATTCTTTTTCAAACTCTTTCCAGGCTTTTTGAGAAATTTCCCTAGCTTCTGGCGTACCAAATTTCTGTAATTTTGACCAAGCCTCGGGGTTCATAGAAATTGTTCCACCTAGCAAAGCGTCAGCAGGAATCAGTTTGGCACTTTCCAAAGGCGTGCTATCACCTCCTAAATAACCCTCACCGTAGAGATATGCCGCCGCGCCGCCAATAGCCAGAATACTACAAACAGCTATTATGGTTTTAGTGAATTTGCCAGCCATGATATTTTTTAAATAAAAAGTGTGAGCGATCGTTCAGGAGTTATGCAATCTCGTCTAAAAATCCACAGTCGCGATGGCGAAGCACAGCGAATAATGACAGAAATACGTTATTTTTGCGTCAGTTAGGCCATTCTAAATTCGCATAGATCGCACTTCTTTCAGTTAAAAATAGAACGCTGGGCAAGGGAAAATAACCTTGCTTTCATGGTTAAATGAAAAAAATATTTTACAACTGGATTTGTATCATACATTATTGTAGTTGTTTCATTTTGGAGTGTCAAGGGAGGAGATTTAACGGCAACAATTCTTAATCATGAGTTAAACTTAACATAATACTGGGTGGCATTACCTAAACGACAAACTAGCAAGTTGTCTTAGCACGCGCATAGCTTCATTATTCTTTACTTTCAATTACCAACATCCAAAATTGATGTTGGACGACTAAGGCATCAATTAGCCATTGTAAAACCAGGTCTTCATTTTGTCCAACAATCTCAATTTTTAGCGATTGCTCGCCTCTAATTCTAAATGGAAAGTCGCACAAACCCATGAGATATAGCAGGGGATGCAGCATAATAATATTGACTGTACCTTCGGAAATTTCATCTCCTTCTATATAAGAAAAATAGCGATTTTTTAATCTATTTAAAACAGTTGTAGAGTTATTGCAGGGAGATGCGATCGGAATTGCGATCGCCGATGGGTTGACGGGACTAGCGATGACTCGAATTTGGCGCGACAACCGCAGTTCCCAAGTAGAGCTAGATGCTGACGAAACAGCGATTAGAGTCGCTCTAAGGCGTGGTTACAGCGAAGCCTATGCCGCCGGACACCTGCTGTCTGCTATTGAAGCTGTGGCTCAAATTGAAGGGCGCAGTTTGGATTTTAATGAGTTGATTCGGTGTCAGAATTTAAGGGCGATATCAGGTATTTCGGCGGTGTGCCCGATCGTGTCAGGCAAGATTGAAAAAATTTGGGGATAATCAATTAGCCTTGACAGACAAAGATTCCAGAAACTTAACTGCCTCATCCAGCATAGCTTCTGGTAATTTCTCAACAATTGCGATCGCCCTTTGACGAGTTTCTAGATTAACTGCTTCTGATTGCTGCAAGTCAGTTCCTACAAAAGTGCCACTTTCAAACGGTTTTTGCTTCGACAAAGCTGTTTCTGGAGTGACAAAAATGCCGACATCTGCCGGAAATTCAACAGCTTGATGATTGTAGCATTTAACCACCAGATTGGTCACGTTCATCGCCACCCGCTGATTAAATCGGAAAAAATCTGCAAAGGTGCGAGATCCGTGAGTAGTTTGCAGTAAATGCTCTCCCAGGCGATCGACTTCTGTGGTAAAAATAAATTTGTGTCTGTCTGCACCGACTGACAGTAAAACTTCGTGGGAGTTAAGGGCGATTGCAGGTTGAACGGACAAAACTTGTACATTCATCGTCTTAAATCAGCTTCGGTAACGTACTTATTTTAAGCAAAAGTGCGATCGCTTGATTTACTCTTGAAAATTCATGATATAATCAAGACGGAAACCCATAAAATCCACAACTATGCTAATCCTGCCACAACTGGAAAATCTGCGTGATACTCTACCCATCGAAGGAGCCGTCCGCATTGAATTAGTGGAAGGCATACCCATGTTTAGAGCCTCCACAACCGTCAAAAATCGCATAGCAGATCTGTTAGACAAACAACAAACTTTACCCCTAAATCCTGACGAAGAACAAGAACTCAATCTTTACGAAGAAATCGACGATTACCTCAGTTTTGTCAATCGGACTGTCCGCAATCTTTTCCTCAACCAGATTCAGCCTACTGTATAGAAATGTCCCCTCGCCGTCAAATCCCTGAAAATATCCAAAATCAAGTTCGTCAGAGAGCAAACTGTCTGTGCGAATATTGTCATGCCTCCGAACAATGGCAGTACGTAGAGTTTACTATCGAACACATCATTCCCTTAACGAAAAATGGGACTAACGATGTTGACAATTTGGCACTAGCTTGCTTTCACTGCAACCGCAAGAAATCTAATAAAACTACAGCGATAGATGCTCAATCAGACGTAGAAGTATCATTATTTAATCCCAGACAAGATAGTTGGAACGAACATTTTATTTGGTCTGCTGATGGATTATCAATAGTTGGTTTGACTCCTATTGGACGAGCTACAGTTACAGCATTAGTCTTAAATAGAGATAGAGTGCTTAATATTCGGGCCGCTGACAAACCTATAAAGCGACATCCTCCTGCTGGCGATTTAATTCAATCATGTAGATCGTACTGAGAGTTAATGAAAGTTTGAGAGGCTACCTCTGTCGCGAATTTTGTACTGAAATCAAAGCTCGATTCCTGCCGAAAGCTTGGCTAACGTACTTATTTTAATCAAAAGCGCGATCGCCCGAGCAGTTACTCTCGATACTTGTCACAATTCAAACCAGTAACTCACCAAAAATTGCTTGTTCTCGAATAGCCTGATAATTTTTCAAAATCTCCGACAACCTCAGCAAAGCTTCTAATTCTCGTGCTTGCTTCGGAGTCAAATCTTTCCGTTCCGCTGCATAAATAAGTTCCCCAAGCACAATCAACCTAGCTTCAACAGGAATATTATTTTTGATGCCCAGCTCGATTCTTTCCTTGAAACTATTGAAAAGATTCTCCATTGTCTAATTCCTCCCTAGTTAAAACTTGAACGTTACCATCATTAAAAATCAGTGAGATTTTTTGCAACAGCCTTTCCGTATCCCAAACCATCGCTCTGGTAATTCCTTTATTGATATCTGCAATATCAGCCTCAGTATTTATATGATAAGCTACATTACGAGCGCGTTTTTTAGCTACAGCTACCCCCCTTTGAACTGTATTTTTGATACTGACTGCCTCTGGACTCAGTTCTTTAAACTCCCAGATTTCTCCATCAATTTCAGCATCAGGTGTTCTGATGCCTGGTGCAGCTTGCTCGCTCAATAACTTCACTCGCCGCCCAAGTCTTGCCAAAACTTCAGCGATAAACCGCTCAGAATCATTGGTATTATGGTTTTGATGGATGAGTATAAACCCGCCTGTATCCTCATCATAATAATACCGTTCATACTCAGCCTCGGCAAGGTTGTAGATGTTCTGACTTTGCTGGATATAATTTGGCTTCACCGTCAATCTCTAGCCTGATTTTATGATTGTAGCTTACTGTTTCAGGGAAAGCGATCGCGCTCTCTCTCTACTGTCTCATCGTCTGATCAATGGTAGCGGTAAATAAAAGGTCGATTTCTGCCGAAAGCTTGGCTAACGTACTTATTTTAATCGAAAGCCCGATCGCCCGATCGACCTCCTATGACTCCTCCTCATCTACCCACCGACTGAGATAATCCGGCAACTCATCAAAAGATACCCCCACCAAACGGCAAAAATCCCTCATTTGGCGAACAGTCATCGTAGGTTCATCTCCCTTTTCCCATCGCCGCACCGACGAAGCAGAAACCCCCATCAGCACAGCCAACTCTTCTTGGCTGAAATTAGCGTCCTCCCGCAGTCTCCGAAAAGGCAACTCATTTTCTGGTTGCCGTTGACGTTGCCTTTTTCTTACCATATCATAAGATGTATCTACTTTAAGTATTCAATTTAAAAGCTTAAACTCGCTTATCGTAGGCACAGCCATAGCCAGAACAGACTGCACCAAAAACACAAGGTGCAAGTCTGTGACTTTCCTATGGGCAAACATACCCAATTTACAATACAACCATGAACACCCCAGAAACTCCGAATTCCTGGATTATTTACCGACTGCTGCCCAACTTTGGGCGCTTACCCATCGGACAATTTCGCAGCCGCAGCGAAGCAGAATCTTCCCTGAAAGTCATCCGACAACTGCTACCCAATACCGAATTAATACTTGCTTTCGAGATTGGCGCAGAAAATCCAACTACCGAATTCATTCAGCCCCCCGCTAAAGAGCAAAACTTGCAAACTTCTGTTAACCGAGAACTCTTGAAAATCTTTCTGATCAGTTCTCGTCCCATTGTTTCCCGCGTTATTCATTCTTTGCATTGCAATAATTTTGCCTGCGTTTCTGACTGGAGTCCCCTTGTCCCAACTCAAAATTCTGGTGAAGTGATGAGCGTCTTAATTAAATATTTTGCTCCGGACTCTTAGTGTCTGCTTTATTTCTGAGATTGTAGGGTGTGTCATTTTTGGATATAGCACGAAAAACTAGGTTTTTATCCGATGAAGACCCTGCTAATTGTGCCTGTTGCGTCAAAGTTTGTAAGGTGCGTCGCTACTCGAAAAATCGATTTTTATTTAGGGATTTTCTGCAAGCGACGCACCCTACAACTACGACCTAGAACAATGATAAACTTGATATTCATACCCATCCACCCTAGGTAAATTGCGAGATTCAAGCTGACACTTTTGTGCTGCTAAATTGACAGGTATACGAGAATTTACCAACCACAAATCTAGTGGACGTTCCAATTGATTGAGTGTCTTGTCAAGTATCCCCGCCACAATTTCCGGCGCATCCCTTCTCTGCTTAACTAAAAGAAACTGTGGAGAATCAAAGGTTTTAACTTCTTCCTTTTTCCCTCTTCCTTCTTCCTTCTTCCTTCTTTCTTCTTCCTTCTTCCTTCTTTCCCATTCCAATCCTATCCCCATCAACTCTCCTATTTCTACATGAGTCTTTTGAGTAGTGGCAATTAACACGGGAACTTTCGAGACTTCGCGGATAATTGGAACTAAAAGGTCTGGCTTGTAATATTTGCGATAGCCGAGATTGGAATTGACTGTTATACCGCTCACAAAACCCATTGCTAAAATTAGCATAACTGCTTTTTTACCAGAAACTTCGATCGCAGGTAAATTAAACCATCGAGTTTTTGTTGTAGGTGTGTCATAAATAAATGCTAAGGTTGCTCCTAATAGTAATATTACTCCCGGAAAGTAGACGAAATTATACCGAGGGCCGCGAGTTAGGTCAATTCCTAGAATGTATGCAAAGCTGAAAAATAGGAAAATTGCGCCTAGCAAAAATCCGCCGAAAATAACAGTACCTAAACGAGTCTCGGTTGTTTTTAAGGAAGTTTTGAGAGCGTTTTGCAGCAGGGGAAGCGCCCAAATCAAATATATTGTCATGCCGATCGCAGATCCAGCCACTACGGCCAAATTCGGCGATTCCACCGGAAGCAGCGATATCACAGTGATCCATCCCGCCAAAGCTTGGAAAATCGGACTAATCCAATCTACAAATGTGCGATCGCCACTAACAATCCAATTGGTGAGTTCGCTACCATATTTATTCGACAAAAATATCGGTAGCCAGACTAAACCGCCCGCTAAAGTCCCCAGCGCTACAACTATGAGTCGCCAGAGGATTTGAAATTGCCAAACATTGGGCAACTTCCCATAAAACGGCTGCCACATTACAGCAATTAATGCTATTGCTTCCGAACATAAAGTCAAGGCAAAAAAGTAGTGAACCGCAATTCCCAAACAATTAACAATTATCCAAAATAGCACCGTCCAAATAGGCAGCGGAGCGCGCTGTTGTAGCTTTTTTGCAGCTACTGTCAAGCAAAAAAGAGATGCAATAACTAATAAGATTCCTAACGTATAATGGCGGGCTTCTTGAGCGAGATAAATGCCGTAGGGAGAAACTGCCATCATCGCGGCCGCACATTGACCGACTAAACTTGAATTGAATGCAAATTTGCCTAAAAAGTAGATGGCGGGAACTGAAATTACTCCTAATAACGCCGGGAGCGATCGCCCAATGCAGACTAAACTATCCTCTGATGGCCCAAACAGTCGCATCCACCAGTGGGCAACCATAAAATAAACCGGAGGATGGTTGCTTTCTAGCAGCAAATGCTTTAGGACATCTGCAATGCCAGCATTGGGAGGAAATTGCAGCGGTTGTAGTAGAGTAGAAAGGTCGATCGCCCGATCGAGCGGCACCCCGCGAAAACTGTTACCCAAACTAAACACCAGAGTCGAAAACTCGTCTGTCCACAGCGGTTTCAAGTCCAGATTGGCAAAACGTAAAATAAAGGCGATCGCTGTCCACAGCAATAGCAACAACAGTTGTTTGTTCTTAATCATCAATTCAGTCATTCAAAGGCATAGGGAAGAAGAGTCAGTAGTCAGTAGTCAGTAGTCAGTAGTCATTAGTCATTAGTCATTAGTCAGTAGTCAGTAGTCAGTAGTCATTTTACCAATCACCAATTCCCCATTACCAATTCCCTATTACCAATTCCCAATTCCCAATTCCCCATTACCAATTTCCCATTACCAATTCCCCATTACCAATTAGCTAATCAACTTCTGTCACCCGCCAGCTCAGCTTCATATTGATCCAGAAATTCCACAGAGTCACAGCCAAGATTGCAATTAAATTAGCCAAATATTCATTCATCCCAAAAACATTAAACATTAAATTAACCAGCAGCACATTTAAAATCAAACCCATCAAGCAAATCGTATTAAATTTCAATAGGCGTTTTAAGCGCTGGCGATTTCCTGGCTGCCGCTTAGAAATATCCCCAAAAGTCCACAAATCATTCCACAAAAAGTTACTAATAATTGCCAATTCAGCAGCAATAATTAGACTGCGAGTCAGCTCCAAATTGAGGCTATGCCGCAGCAGGTACAAAACCCCCATGTTCACAAACACGCCGCTGAAACCCACGATACCAAACCGCAGAAACTTACCCATCGGCCAGCGGGCAAACCGCAAGATGAGCAAATGCCGCAAATACTCAATATACTGTTTCCCAGTAACTTTGCTCTCGCCTTCTTTGCGTTCTTGAAACACGTAACCAACTTCTCCAATCCAGCGGATATCCCCCCTGCCGAGCACTTCAATTAAAATTTTGTAACCGGCAGGATTGAGCGTTTTGCCGGCAATACAACTGCGGCGCAACATAAAATAGCCGCTCATCGGATCGGAAACTCGGCCCACCACTCCCGGCAGTATAATCAATCCGACAGTTTGAGCGCCCCGCGACAAAAATCGCCGGATCGCACTCCAGTCGCTCACGCCGCCCTCAGCAACGTGGCGACTCGCAGCAGCCAAATCGGCTCCCCGCTGAATTTCTGCTAAAAGCTGCAACAGCGTCTCCGGCGGATGCTGCAAGTCGGCATCGATAACGCCCAAAACCTCGCCCCGAGCGGCCTGCCACCCGCGAATTACCGCTGTGGAAAGTCCCCGCTCGTCTTCCCGGCGCATCACCCACAATTGCGGATATTCCGGTGTCAGGGACAGGGCAACTTCCCAGGTGCGATCGGGGCTGTTGTCATCGACTACAATTAATTCGTAGTTGCCGGGAATCATGCCATCGAGCAATTGAGTCAATTGTTCCACAATACTCTTGACATTCTTGCACTCGTTGTAGGTGGGAATGACCAGGGAAAAATAAATTGGCGGTGTGTCTGCATCTGTAAAAGTTGAACCGAAAGTCGGTACAGCAGGAATTTGCAAAGGCCCAGAAGGCACTGGCAACAGGTGATTTGCTGGGTTGATGCCCATAATTTTAGTTCCCAGAAAGTAAAGGATGGTTTGTAGGACTTGAGATTTTAGATTATCGTTCCTCTATGATTGATTCGTTAAGATATAAAAACGCCTTAATTCTAGGCAGTAATTCTGTAGCTGAGCTAACAAAAAAACTGTGGATGCAATTCTCGATCGAGCTTTACAAGGTTATAACATTTCTACCGCAGAAGCCTTGGTACTTTTGCAGCAAAGAGATCCCGATGCGATCGCTTCTATTCAAACAACCGCTGATTTGCTGCGCCGCCAACAATCAGGGGATACTGTCACCTACGTGATCAACCGCAATATTAATTTCACGAATATTTGCGAACAGCATTGCAGTTTTTGTGCATTCCGCCGCGACGAGGGAGATGAGGGCGCTTTTTGGTTAGATGCAGCCCAAATTCAGGAAAAGGCAACTGATGCAGTGCAACGGGATGCGACGGAAATTTGTATGCAGGGTGGCTTAAATCTTCAAGCTAAGCTGAACGGCGCATCTTTGCCTTATTATCTGCAATTGGTAAAAACTATTAAGGATAAGTTTCCGCAGTTGCACTTGCACGCTTTTTCGCCGCAAGAAATAGAATTTATTGCCAGACAAGATAATCTTAGTTTCAGCTATGTAATTTCGGCTTTGCGGGATGGGGGAGTCGGTTCGATGCCGGGTACCGCAGCGGAAGTTCTCGACGATGCAGTGCGCCGGGTGATTTGCCCGGAAAAACTAAATTCCGCAACTTGGTTGGAAATTGTGGGAACTGCTCACAGCTTGGGTTTGCCAACAACAAGCACGATGCTTTGCGGGCATATTGAGAGCGCCCAACAGCAGGTTTTGCATTTAGAAAAAGTGCGATCGCTCCAACAAACAGCTATTAACAACAACTATCCAGCGCACATCACAGAATTCATTTTACTACCCTTTGTCGGACAGGATGCACCGGCTCCTTTACGCAGTCGAGTCGGCCGCGATCAGCCAGTTTTAGCAGATACATTGTTACTCACCGCTGTATCTAGAATCTTCTTGGGAAATTCGATTAGCAATCATCAGCCAAGCTGGGTAAAATTGGGTTTAGCGGGAGCGACAGAAGCGCTGACATGGGGCTGCAACGATATCGGCGGCACTTTGATGGAGGAACACATTACCACAATGGCCGGTGCGGTTGGTGGCAGTTGTCAGTCGGTGGAAGATTTGCAGAATGCGATTCGTTCTTTGGGGCGGAGTTATCAGCAAAGAGATACAATTTATCGATTTTTGGGGGTTGACAAATTGGCTGTAATTGTGTAGGTTTTGGGATGCGAAGCGGGAAGCGCGTAACGCATCCTAGAAGTTCAGTCGATTCCCTACGGGATAGCTACGCTTCACGCACTTTCAAATTCTTCTAGCGCTTGTAAATTTCCCACCTGCCAAGCACGTTCCACGGTAGCAGGGATAAGTTGTGCGATCGCAATTCCCGGAAAATTCGGACTCATATCTGATTCCAAATACTCTCCATCTTGTTGCAGCAAATAGATGCGAATTCTGCCGCTATCGTAAACCCAGACTTCTGGAACTCCAATAATTTTATAGGCATCGATCGTAGTTTTGGAAGTAACATCCGTCTCAATGGCTAAATCCGGCGGCGGAGCGTCTGGTTGCAGTCGGCGACGACCGATCATCCGCTGATAATTCAGAATATAAAAGCCAGCATCAGGTTCAACTCCTGCTGCACCTTCCCGCTTGAAAGTAGTAGAACCAAAGGGTTGGTATCTTCTGCCCGCCGACTTGAGTAAAATTTTGACAATATCAGAGATTAAATCTCTGGGAATTTCGTGTTCTGGTAAAGGAACCATGATTTGTAAAGTTTCTTTGCTGTAAGCAATTCGCGCCGATCGCTTTTCGCCCAATTCTTCCAAAATAGACTCGAATTCCAGCCAACTTATATTGGGAATAGTTACGACACTGCCGGGAGCAAGCTCGATTTGACTAACAGGTGTGAGGACGCGAGTGATAACAATCATAAGCTGAATTGAAAGCTAGTTGTTAAGTTGGTTTGAGGCGGGCTCTCCGGCCCACCCCACAAGAATAAAATTGAGTATTTGTGGAACAGGCATCTTGCCTGTTTTTAACTCCTTGTGGAACAGGCAAGATGCCTGTTCTTGACTCTTTGTGGAACAGGCATCTTGCCTGTTCTTGATAATGGTACAAGATATCTGTTGAGTGTAGCACGGGCAAGGAGAAGAGATTTGCGATCGCACTTTCGACTACAATTCTAGAAAGGGCGATCGCAAATTAACACATCAATCCAACCGAATCAACTTGACCAACAAGCTCATGATTTCTCCCTGTTGCGGCGTAATGACGATGCGATTGTCGGGAATCGTGATCCTCTCCGAGGGCTGCGCTAACGGATGCGTCCAAAGAGCAACCTCCGCGTAGCGCAAAGCGTGGAGTTGGTGGATAGTGCGCCGTACACCCAGCGGCGAACCGATGATGACGTGACGGATGGATTCGCGATTATCAGCCTCAAAGCTTTGGTTGGTTAAAACTTGGGGCGATACTTGCTTCGATGCAGAATCTTGCAGCATAGTTTTGACAAACAATTTTCGATAGGTTTGATTCTGTGTAACGGTAAAACCGCGTACAATTTCAAATTAATGAAAAGACCGCAATTCCCGTACATCACAATTTGTTTAAACAATACTATCTAATGTTTCTATGTTTGCCTAGACTAAATCAATTTACGGTCAGGGTCAATATATTTAGAGTTAGCGTAAATCAATTTACGATCAGCATAAATCAATTTATAGTCAGGGTCAATTAACTTAGGGAAATGTTTAACAAAACTTACACAAGTGGCACAATTAGTAGGGTGTGTCGCCATCGAAAATCCCTAAATAAAATCGACAATCCCATAGCAACGCACCTTACTTATGTAAATGTTGAACATTCTTGAACGCCACTGGTACAATTAGGAGGGTGCGTCAGGAAAGGACAACCCAAATTTTTCGTACTAACCTTAAGACGCTCCGCACCCTACAGGCTATATCACCCACTTTAAATCTCTACAAACTTGTGAAATAGCGGTACTTGAAAACGATATTTTTTCTGAGAAAGCAGGTATTTGATGCCACCGCGCGGAGCGTCTTTCCAGAATAAAAAAACCTGCTTTCCGAGCCGTGAAGTGTTTAAAATTTCGTTGTTAAATAAGCCTTCAAAAATCCCTACTCACACCGTCGCTAAACCCTAAACAATCTGTTCTGAAAACAAATTATTGCTCAAGCTTACCCATTGCGCCACGCTTAAATCTTCAGCACGAGATTGAGGATTTATCTGTAACTCTTCTAACAATTGAACGAGTTTATCTAAATCCACAGCTCCTTTCAAATTATTGCGCAACATCTTGCGCTTGCTGCCAAATCCCAACTTGATTAAAGTCTCCAAATAGCGCGGATTAACCGCTGGTGTTTCTATCTGTCTGGGAAGCAGCCGCACCACGGCTGAATCGACTTTTGGCGGCGGATAAAAGTCTTTTGACGGTACATCGCAAATTAACTCGCATTCTGCTAAATACTGCACCCGCACCGACAAAGCGCCAAAAGCTGTAGAACCCGGTTTAGCATAAAGCCTTTGGGCTACTTCTTTCTGTACTAATAGCACGATCGCATCGAAGGGTTTAGCAGCAGGGGCAGATATCGTTCCCAGCAGTTTTTGCAGGATCGGCCCAGTGATATTATACGGAATGTTGGCAACAACTTTATTGGGATTTTGGAATTTGGGAAAAGCCGTAAGTTCCACTTCTAAGTCCATTTCCAGGAAATCGCCTTGCAGCAGTAAAAAATTGTCGGTTTTGCCGAGTTGCTTGGCCAGTTTTAGGCACAAATCTCGATCAATCTCCACAGCAACAACAGACTCAGCCGCAGGCAGCAAGCGCCGAGTCAGAATCCCCGTGCCCGGCCCGATTTCCAGGACGCTAGATCCCTCCAAACTCGCCGCTTTCACAATCTTATCTAAGGCTTTCTCGCTTTTGAGCCAATGTTGAGCAAACTGTTTCCGGGGTATGGTCGATCGCATTTTTTGAATTCTTGGAGAAATCTTAGCCTGTCATTCTATCACAACCTCATATTTTTCTCCCACCTAAAGTCATGTTTATTTTTGTAAACAGGGGTTGAATTCAGCAAAAAACTTGGGCATCATAAAAGGATTAACCTTCAGTTGACAGTTGACCGCTCGACAGTTGACAGTTGACCGCTTGAGGGCTACCTCTACCTAGAAGCAAGAGGATTGGAGTAATGAATCGTCTGATTTTAATTGATCCCGATCGGGGTTCCGGCTTTGAATAAAGTTCTAATAAAAAATAAGTTTATTTGTTCTCAATTACCCATTCCCAATTACCAATTCCCAATTCCCCAAAAATGAAATTCCAACGAGTATTTGGTACATTACCCAAAACCCAAGCCAGCGCGCCCGGAAGAGTAAATATGCTGGGCGAACACACAGACTACAACGACGGATTTGTACTTCCGACTGCAATTCCCCAGCGCACAACAGTACAAATCGGCTTCAGCAGCGACGCCAGACACCATTTTTATTCAGCAGAATATGACGAACTCATAAATTTTTCAGACGACGATACCATACCGCAAAAATTCGTAAGTTATATCTGCGGCTGCATCAGACTTGTAGAAAAAGAAGGATACAAAATACCGCCACTAAATATCTACATTACGTCGGATGTGCCGATCGGCGCCGGTTTGTCCAGCAGCGCCGCTTTAGAAATAGCCACCCTCAGAGGGATGCGCGCCCTGCTCAACCTCCCCCTAGACGACGTGCGGCTGGCTCAAATCGGACAGTTAGCCGAAATTCGATATGCCGGGTTGAACTGCGGCATCATGGATCAAATGGCGTCGAGTTTAGCAGACACCAAAACTATGCTATTTTTCGATACCCGCAGCCTCGAATACCGCCCGATACCCTTTCCCACAGGCACAGAAATTTTAGTCGTTGACAGCGGTGAAAGCCACCAACTAGCGGCCGGAAGCGGCTACAACCAGCGGCGCGCTGAGTGCGAAGAATCCGCCCGCAGATTGGGCGTTAAAGCCCTTAGAGATATCACCGATCCCAAAGCAGTCGAAGTATTGCCAGAACCCCTCAACAGGCGATCGCGCCACGTCGTCACCGAAAACAACCGCGTGCTCGAAGCAATAAAATCTTTGCCAGCAGAGCGTTTCGGCGAGTTGATGAATGCTTCCCACGCCAGTCAACGCGACGACTACGAAGTTTCAGTACCCGCAGTAGACGCCCTGGCGGCAATCTTGCAGTCAATCCCCGGAGTCTTCGGCGCGAGGCTGACGGGCGGAGGTTTTGGCGGTGCTTGCGTAGCCCTAGTCAAGAGCGGCAAAGCGGAGGCGATCGCATCAGAGGCGATCGATCGCCACCAGCGCGCAGGTTATAGCGGCCGCGTTTTGGTTCCCGAAGTTAAACTTAATTCTTAATAGCAGAACTATCACCCGACACCGAAGGCCAGCGCACAGTCACTATAACCGAATCCTGCTCGGCAGACCAATAATGAGGCACTCCCGGCAACCACAGAGCATAATCTCCTTCGTGAGAAAGCAAGATTTCTTGCTCGGGAAATTGCAGGCGAAACCGCCCTTTTACCAGGATAGAAAGCGTAGTTGCTTCCGCATTTACCGCCCACTGAGTCCTACAATCTCCGGCGGGGTGAACGCCCCATTTTACCTCTAACACAGAAGTCGATCGCGCGTCGTCGAACGGCGTCATAAAGTGACCCGCAAACCAACCCCCGCGACTTGCACCTTCAGCGCCCGCATTTCCGAAAATCACTTCAGACGGCATCAGCTAACAATCTCAAAAAAAAAAAATTAGTAACACAAACTCAACGGTTTGTAGTAAGGACTTTAGTCCTAATTAATTTCAAGGCCCAGAGAGAGGACTTCAGTCCTCACTACAAACTTGATGATTGTTAGACGAGCAAACACGATCGCAATTATTACTTGCGCCCCGAAGATTGACCTTCCGTCGTAGCCATTTCCCCAGCTTCCATAAACTGCTTAAACCTCCGCAAATCGTCAGCAATTTGCTGTTCGGGAGCTTCCCCAAATAGTTTAGCAGCGCCCGCAGCGATCGCACCGCCCGGAGGGCTGTATTCAATCACCACTTTTACCTCAGTACCGCGTCCCGCTGGTGCCGCTTGAAAGCGCACAAAACCCGAATTCTCAACATCCGCCCCTTCCACAGACGCCCAAGCAATTAACCGATTTTCTTCTTCGCGCACAATCTCCGCGTCCCATTCTACACTATTGCCGATCGGCGCGCTGGCAATCCAGTGAGAACGCTTGTCATCTATTACCGTCACGTGTTTGAGATGCTTCATAAACCGAGGCAAATTCGCAAAATCGCGCCAGTAACGGTACAATTCCTCGGCCGGTTGGTCGATCGTCACCGTCTTTTCAACTTTAATAGTTTGATTCGCGTCTGCGGCCGACTGTAAGCCCTCCACAACCCCTAGCCCGCGCGCCGCCAAACCGCCCCCCGCAACCGCCAGCAAAGCACCTCTGAGTGAACGCTGCGACAAACCGAAAAGCACCAGCGCTCCACCACCAATTAATGAAGCCCAGCGTTCGGTATCGCCGCTGTTAGCTTGGTTTTCTTTGTCAGAATTTGCGATCGAAGTAGATTCCATTGTTTTAAACCTCGTCAATTAAGCATGAAAAATTGCCGCCACACAGTTCCCTCGAAACTCAAAATTAGGCGTTAGTGCTTTTCGCTTAACCCCCAAATTTTGCGGCGGATTTCAATCCACCCATTACAGCAAAAAATCGCCGCCACAGCCGCGCATTTGCTCCTAAATATACTTGTCAACACCGAGCGTCAAAATTGTGAACGCTCCCAGCAAATGACCGGCGCTCATGCAAGCGAGAAATGCCGGTACGCTAACATTGTTGAACAAAGATGGGAAAGGCAAAGGCATTTTCGGCCCGACGTGGGGATACCAAATTCTGCGGCTCAAAACTAGCAATGCTAGCATATTGCACACAAACATCACTAGCGGCTTTTGCCAATTTCCTGATGCTGTATCAGTCACAGCCGATTCTACTACTGCCAGTAAATTTGAGTTAATCATCGTTGATGCTCCTATTTTTGATAAACTATCAGACGTTCTCGATGAGATTTCTTGCCAAAAATATAGCAGGGGCGAGCGGCTTTACACAATAAATATCTGTTTTGCTCTCAATATTTACCGCGCCAGCACCCTCGCCCCCACCCGCAATCATCGAATCACAGCAAGAAGTCTTTTAATGCCATTCAAAAGTAACGAAAGATACAAAGGGACAAAAGCCTGCTCGCTGCCATTTGTAACTTTTAGGCTGTCTGGCATTTCCCGCATTTCCTCATGCTGCCAGACAGGAAAGACTGCTCGTTATTACTGAGCAATGTAGGTAGGCAGAAAGTGAAGTATGTCGCGCAGAACGCTATATCCAGCCATGTCCCAGAGCAAATAAGCTAAGAAACCGATCATCGCTAAGCGGCCGTTCCAAAGTTCTGCTTGCGGGTTGAAGCCAAACAAAAAGGCATTGCGATCTTTGCCGTTGTAGGCATTAGTGGTTGTAGGTACGTTAGTAGGACGAGTTTCCATGTTTTTACATTCCTTAACAATGTTTCGCTTATCATAGTAGCGACCTAATTTCTGCTTTGCTATCTGCCTGTAGGCTCAAAATACACACAAGTCTAAAGGAGGATTTTGAGACCCTAAATTACGTGTTAAGTTTTGTTAAGGGAGATTTTTTCATGGTTTGCCTGTATCTATAGATACTAAAGACAACCGCAAGTTGAGATGGATGCTGTGAAAGCCTGCATCGCCCGCAGCGACAAACAACCGCGCTGGTGACTCGACAATACTGAATCCGCGAGATCCTAGAGGCAAGAAGATTTAGTAAATTTTAACTGCCAACGAGAACACGATCGCCCCAGAGTTAACTAAAATAGGAAATAAACAGAGCGATCAGGAGAAACAGTTATCGAAACCATCTACGGCAATCTTCAGGGTTTAAAGTCCAGCCAGCTCAAACAACTCGAAAAGCTTTACCACCAGCGACTACCGGGCGATCGCATCACCACGGCAGAATTCGCCCAGCGCGTCGCCGCCATCAGCACCGAAATCGACAAACCAATCTGCACCTACATCAACCGCCGCGGCCAAGTAATTCGCGTCGGTGTCGGTACGCCCCGCCAAACCCAAATTGCGCCCCTAGAATTGCCCCGCTACGGGGGAGGTCGCCTCAGCGGCATTCGCTGCATCGCCACCCACCTCAAACCAGAAATCCCTAGCGAAGCAGCACTCACGGCAATGGCAATTCAGCGCCTAGACGCCCTAGTGTGGCTGACGCTGACCGGCGGAGGATTTCAGCGTCGCGGCGGCGGTGCGACAGGTTACATCAAAGAAACTTATCTCGTTCACCTGATACCCCAGGGAGACCAGCCAAATTTTGAGTTCTCTGTTTTGAGCGCTAAGTTAGAACCAGCTTCAACTGATGAAACTGAGGAAATAGAAGAACCTGTAATTCAAAAATCACCAATCAAAACTCAAAACTTTCCCTGGAAAATATCAGAACCTCTGAGTTTGGACGACCTCGCAGATCAAGACTTTCTGGAGTTGGTGGAAGGACTCGAAGCAGATTTTCAAGCAGAGTTTGTAGCTAAGCAGGTCGATGCAGACCAAGATAAAGTGCTGCTGGTGGGTGTGATGACTCAGCACATGACTCTGCTGGATTTTGAGGACGGACTCGCAGAAATCACGCGGCTGGTGGAAAGTGCCGGGGGTCAGGTATTGCAAACAGTCCGTCAAAAGCGATCGAACCCCCACCCGCAGACAGTCGTCGGCGAAGGCAAAATTCAAGAAATTTCCCTCACCGCTCAAACGATTAGCGCTAACCTCGTGGTATTCGATCGCGACCTGTCCCCAGCACAAATACGGAACTTGGAAATTCAAATCGGTATCCGCGTAGTCGATCGCACGGAGGTAATTCTCGACATCTTCGCCCAAAGAGCGCGATCGAGCGAAGGTAAATTGCAAGTCGAACTCGCTCAGCTAGAATACACCCTGCCCCGGCTCAGAGGTCGCGGCCAGGCAATGTCGAAACAAGGTGGCGGCATCGGTACCAGAGGCCCCGGGGAAACCAAACTCGAAACCGAACGCCGGACGATCGCCAAACGCATTTCAAGATTGCAGCAAGAAGTAAATCAACTCCTCGCTCACCGCTTCCGGCTGCGGCAGAACCGGCACCACATGGACGTACCCTCAGTCGCGATCGTCGGGTACACAAACGCCGGTAAATCGACTCTGCTCAACCTGCTCACCAATTCCGAGGTCTACGCCGCCGACCAGTTATTTGCCACCCTTGACCCCACCACCCGAAAGCTGACGCTGAGCGGCGCCCTCACGGGCGAACCGCTGTCGATCGTCCTCACAGATACAGTGGGATTTATTCGCGAACTGCCCCCCTCATTGATCGACGCTTTTCGGGCTACCCTCGAAGAAGTTACTGACGCCGATGCTTTGCTGCACCTGGTCGATCTCTCCCATCCCGCGTGGCAGAGCCAAATTCGATCGGTGATGAATATTTTGACAGATATGCCCGTAACTCCCGGGCCCGCCCTTGTAGTTTTTAACAAAATCGATGCTGTAGATCAAGATACTCTTGCCCTCGCCCGAGAAGAGTTTCCTCAAGCCGTATTTATCTCGGCGGCCGCATGTCTCGGAATGGAAACTCTCCGCGATCGACTAGCGCAGCTCATTCAATACGCCCTCTACCCTCGGTAAATACTTAAATATTCCTTTTAAGTAGTTGACAGTCGGGAATATACGTACATATACTGAGGACAGATCGCGTCGAAGCATGAGACTATAAAAGAGTAGTCAGATTGTGCATTAAATACTAGAATACGGCAGCTCTAGTTTGCGATGAGTTAAATAATTAATTTCAGGAGGCGGCGGTCAAGGTAAAGATACTCTTAGTTAAGGGCTGTAAAAGCCGTTGGTTGAGAGGCTGAGAAAAAAAAGATGTTGCTTCACTGCGTGCCAACCACTAATCATAGTGTAAGCCAGGCTACGCGACCTCAAGGTGAAAGAGAATAAGATAATAAAAGTGTTTGGGCGATCGCCTCAAGCGCTATACTATCTGTTAAAGGCGCCCACGATAGAAAACATCCATGGATTGTCCGCTCTCTCAAACAGCTCTCTCAAATCCTTGCCCGCCGTGCAGCGCTAATCTCTATCACTATTTCTATTTTACGATTTTACCACTGTTTAACTAAATAGTTATGTGTACGCTACTGGCAAAACTAGCAATTGGACTCTCTGCCACAATGGCAACCGGGTTCTACTATCTAGCTGCCGCCCCTCCGGCTTCAGCAGCAGTCGATGTGTGCGGGCCCGGAAACTTCTCAAGTGCCTGCGCGCCTGCCACTTCCCGGGACCCGCAATCACCAGCAGCCGTAGCAGACCCGGTAACGGCATCACCGCTGCCTTCACCAGATCCGGTACCGCCGTCCTGGGTAAATCCCTCACCGGTATCCTCGCCGCTAGACATAGTAGCGCCGGCGCCGGTATTTGAATCACTGCCAACACCACCACCGATAGCGGACCAAGTAACGTCGCCAACACCACCGATAGTCGAACCAACACCACCACCGGTATTCGAGCTAGTACCGCCGCCAACATCACCGATAATCCAACCGACACCACCACCGCTGGTAGTTGCATCCCCTGAACCAACACCAGACCCGATAATTATATCGCCAGCAACCCCGCCATCGGTAGTATTATCGCCTCCACCCATCTCGCCGCCCCCGCCGACCTTTCCAAACATATATACAAACGCCACCCCGCAGAGAGCAACATCTATCCCAGAGCCAGGTACAGTGGTAGCACTTCTGGTGACAGGGGCAGGAATCATCTGTTCCGGCAGAAAACGAAACAAGCAGGCAGGTCAGCAACGCTAGGCAGGCGCAACCTGCTGCTGCTTGTTTTCAAAATGTCTCCGTTTCTTCAAGGGCGGGTGTTTTTTTTATTTTTAGGTCAAATTAAGTTAAATTGTATTAATAATCACCTGACAGCTTGCGGGCTGCAACTATATAAAAATTAAAATAAGATTGGTTAAGATTACAATAAAAAAATATTCTTATTGTTTGAGCGTCCGATGATCCCTAAAGTAGAAATTTACACTTGGAGAACCTGCCCGTTTTGCATTCGTGCCAAAGCGCTGCTGAAGCGAAAAGGGGTTGAGTTTACAGAATACGCGATCGACGGAGATACAGCAGCACGCGATCGCATGACCGATCGAGCCAACGGAGGTCGCACCCTGCCTCAGATATTCATCAACGACCAACACGTAGGCGGCTGCGACGAGATCCACGCACTTGATGCTCAAGGCCTGCTAGATCCGCTGCTAGCAGCAACATGAGGCATTCCCTGTTAAATTTTGAGTTTTCCCAAATTTTCATGCGACCAATTCTTAATTTTAACTGAAAATGAAATTTGCATTCCTCATCGATCCCCTCGCGCGACTAATTCCAGGACACGATACCAGCGTAGCGCTGATGGAAGCAGCTCAAGAGTTGGGTCACGAAGTCTGGGCGACTCAAGCCAACGAATTAAGCGTCATCGGCGGCCAAACCTGGGCAATGCTGAGTCGAGTAGCCCTTACCCCAGTAAAACTGGTAGATGGACGCTGGGAGGCTGCTGAGGCTTGGTACGAGGTAGAACCGCCTACATTGCAGCCACTCGAAGCAATGGACGCAGTATTCATGCGGACAGACCCCCCAGTCAACGTTCCTTACCTCTACGCAACTTACCTTCTAGACGGCATCGATCCCGCTAAAACTTTGGTCGTTAACAGTCCCAAAGGATTGCGGGCGGCGAATGAAAAAATGTATGCTTTGCAATTTGAAGGAGCGATCCCCGAAACCATTGTTTCTCAAAACCAACAGGTAATTCGGCAATTTGTTGAGAAAAAAGGAGCGGCAGTTCTTAAACCCTTGGGCGGCAAAGCGGGCGAGGGGATTTTGTTCTTGGAACCGGGCGATCGCAATCTCAACTCTATGGTCGAAATTAGCACTCAACAAGGGCAAATCCCCGTGATGGTTCAGACATATTTGCCCGAAGCCAAAGACGGAGATAAACGAATAATCCTCTTAAACGGCAAGCCCATCGGTGCTATTAACCGCATTCCCACCGGCAATGAATTTCGCGGCAACATGGCCGTCGGCGGCCGAGTCGCAAAAACAGAAATTACCGATCGCGAACATCAAATTTGCGCTCAGTTAGCACCCGTGCTGCAACGGGACGGACTCTACTTTGTCGGGATTGATATCATCGGCGGTTATCTCACCGAAGTCAATGTCACCAGCCCTACAGGGATCAGAGAAATTGACTTGTTTGACGGCGTTAGTTTGGGCAAACAAGTAATTGAATGGACAGTCTCGCAGGCACAAAGTAGAAATTAGAAGGTAACACAGAATTAGTCATGGGCGAGATAATTTGGGTTAGAGAAAAAAAAAAAAAATTCTTTTTTTTTTCGGGCTAAAAGCTTGACTTTCAGATTTACTTAAGGTATATATTAGATAATGGAAGTGGTGGCAAAATTAAAATTCAACTCACCACTCCCATTATTTAAAATATATCCCGAAAACCTCAAAAAATCAATAGGTAATAGTTCCTTTTTTCGGGCGGATTTTTTTAACAAGACTAGAAAAAATTCGGTTGCTTCAACAATAGCTTTATAAAATCATCTGTGCGCCAGCTTTTAGCTTTTGTATGAGTGTTCCCTGCGAGAACCCCAAAAATGCTCCCAGATGGCAGATGGGAGCATTCCCAATTCCCAATTCCCAATTATTAAATTATGTCAAAAATTGGCGTTGCAGTAGTCGGTACAGGTTTCGGTCAAAAAGTGCACCTTCCCGGATTCCAGACACACCACCGCACAGAGGTTGTGGCTGTCTATCACCGGAATTTAGACAAAGCTCAGGCGATCGCCTCTACCCATAATATCCCCTACGCTTGCAACTCGATCGCAGATATAGTCGCCATCCCCGAAGTAGCGGGTGTCAGCATTTCCACGCCGCCATTTTTGCATTTTGAAATGGCAAAAACCGTCTTGGAAGCAGGTAAACATTTATTGTTAGAAAAACCTACAGCCCTGACAGCACATGAAGCCAGGGAACTTTACCGATTGGCAAACAGCGAGTCTCAAACCGACTTAAAAAATGGTGGTTCGAGAGCAATTGCCACAATGGACTTTGAGTTTCGCTTCATCCCCGCATGGCAAATGCTAGCCGAATTGTTAACAGCAGGATATGTGGGAGAACAGCGTTTAATTAAGATTGATTGGCTAGTGTCAGGCCGCGCTGATGCGAGTCGCCCTTGGAATTGGTACGCGCAAAAAGAGCTTGGCGGCGGAGTTCTGGGCGCAACAGGTTCTCACGTTTTTGATTATATTAGCTGGCTGTTCGGCCCTGTAAAGAGGCTTTCTGGGCAATTGATTACAGGAATTGCGGCGCGGCCAGATCCCAATGATTCGGGAAATTTAAAATTAGTTGATGCAGATGATTCTTGCACGTTGATGTTGGAATTGGCCGGGGGAACGCCTTGTCAAGTTTGTTTGAGTTCCGTTACTTATCAAGGGCGGGGACATTGGGTCGAAATTTACGGAAGTAAGGGTACGTTGGTGTTGGGAAGCGACAACCAGCAAGATTACGTCCACGGATTTCGCTTGTGGGGTTCCCAACATGGAGAACCTTTAGCTGAAATTAAGATTCCTCAAAAATTGGAGTTTCCTCAAGTTTATCCAGACGGCAGAATTGCAGCGTTTATTCGAGTAGTGGATAGGTGGGTAGAAGCCATAGATGCGGGAAAATCTTTGATACCGTCGCTGAAAGAAGGGGTTTACTCGCAGTTGTTGATGGATTTGACTACTGAGTCAAATGCTACGGGAACTTGGGTGGATGTACCGAATTTAGAGAATTTTTTGGGCGGCCGATAAAAGTAAAAACTAACAAAGCAATCTCTCGCACTCGATCGCACCCAAACCCGATAAACTACGAATAGATAAACTCAATCAATCCTATATCCAGAGTTGTGAATGGCGCGCCCTGAAAGTCCTTGCCTCAGTATAGCGATCGCTCGCCTGAGAACCGCTGGGGCAAACCATTTTGCCACTTGGGTTCTACAAGCTCCCTATCCCAGTGGGTACGTTCACCACGACTGTATGTGGCCTTCGACCCTATCTCAATCTTGGAAAGCTTGGCAGGAAATGTTTTCGCCCTCGGGGACAATTCATGAATTGCCCCTAAATCCTGATGGCAGTTTTGTATCGCCGGAAAATAACCAGCATATACTGACAGAAACTGAAAAACAAACTCCTCACTTGCTACAGATACCTCCAATGATGCCCTATGGGCCGAGGAGCATCGGTCAAGGGGGGTCGGTGGAGAGGGTAGAGCAGAATCCGCCGCCGCCACCTGCCAGCTACAGCAGCCGCCTGATGCAGCATTTGGGGATCGATCTTTGGCAGTGGCTGTTTGAAGGGCCGATTCAGGGCAGTCTCCAGGAAAGTAAAGGTATCGCGATCGGGCAAAATCTACCCCTGCGAGTGCGCATAGACTTGCGCGAACCATATTTAATCGCTTTGCCTTGGGAAATTATGCAGCCTCAAGCCGGTCAACCGGCAATTTCTCTATCGCAGCAACTGCTTTTCAGCCGTACTACCAGCAATGTTGAGCCTTTGCCGCCCCTGCGTCCTGCGGAGTCGCTGAACATTTTGCTAGTTTTGGGACAAGCAGAACCCGGCCTCCGTGCTAATTCTGAATTTTCCAGCGCGAATAACCGTCATTTGCAGTTGGAAGCAGAAGCATTCGCCCTAGCTAGCGTTCTGGAAAGTGCTTTTCAAACCGACAACAGCGGCAAATATTTTGACATCAGCGTTCCGACTCGCGTGGATACTCTGATCGAACCTACTCCGGCGGAACTAATTTCTCGGCTGGAAACGCAAGCTTACAATATTATGTTTTACGCTGGCCACGGGATACCTGGGCCCGACGGTGGCTTGTTGTTTTTGGGGCCGGACACGACGATTAACGGCACTGAACTGGCTCAGGTGTTAGTTCGGTGCCGCGTGACTCTGGCGGTGTTTAATGCCTGCTGGGGAGCTCAGCCGGCGGTGGAGAGGCTGCACTCAATTAATGGCCAGCAACAGGCGATCGCCCGCAGCAGTTTGGCTGAGGTGCTGATCCATCACGGGGTGCCGGCGGTGTTGGGGATGCGGGACTCGATCGCCGATCGCGAGGCCCTGAGTTTTATCCAAACTTTTGCCCAAGCTTTGGCCGCGCGGATGTCTGTCGATCGGGCCGTCGCCGTCGCCAGACAGCAGCTACTAACACTGTACAAGTTCAATCAACCGGCTTGGACACTTCCCGTACTGTATATGCACCCGGAGTTTGACGGTCAACTGACTGAACCGGTAGATGACTTGAAAACTGAATTGCCTTTAAATTCTTCTACTTGGCTGGGACGTTTGCCGTCTTGTGCTTACTTGCGGGGGCGCGATCGACCAAATGTCAAATCCACCGAATCTGGCAATCAGGTTTGGCCCATTCGCACCGGTATGGTTCGAGTCGGACGCTGGGAAGAAAACGACGTAGTGATTCGAGAACAGTGGGTTTCTCAGAAACACGCCGAGATTTTCTGCCGCAACAACATCAGAGATAGCCGGGAAGAACCTAGCTACTTCCTGCGCGATTTTTCTCGGTATGGGACTCTAGTTTTGGGTTCTGAGGGGTGGGTGAGAGTTCACCACCAAGAACTGCTGCTGGAATCGGGCACTCAGCTAAAATTTGGCAGTTCTCAAGGTCAGATTTTTGAGTTCACTATTGAGGTTCCAAAAACTTCGGGCTACAGTGAGACTGATTACGGAACCAATTAAGGTGCGGGTGTAGCTAATGAAGGCAATCGGCGCTCCCGACAGCAAAGTTCTGGGCGTTTAGTCTCAAGTCTGAAGTTAAAAGAGTTACTCACCACTGACAACTCGCACTTGACACAACCCCCCTTCTGTATTTTCCTTTTCCCACATAGGTATTACATCATGGCTACCCAATCTCCTGATTCTGAATATTTTCGCGACTCGCAAACTCAGGCCCAGATGGAACTTCTCGCCACAATAGTTCAGACTGATGTTGCTTATCCTTGGAATCCTGCACAGCTTGAATCAGAATCTTATTTAGCCGATATAGAGCAAGAATTTGCCCTGTGTGATTCCTTCAGCGACAGCGATATTGCCCTGAAGTCGCAAGTTTTATTCGCGCAATTAGAACAAGTTTGGCTCGCGACTTCCCTGCAAAAGTCTTTGCGCGAAAAATTTGCTCACGTTCCTGAAGATTTTTTAGCCCGCATCGCTCAAAGCGTTCAAAACGCAACAGTTAAGTATCGATCTTTAGCAGACCAAATGGTTGAGTGCGTGTTAGATATTTTGCCTCAGTGGGCTGAGGAAGATTTGCAGGTGTTGGCGCGTCCTTTGGCTTATGCAATGCGAGAGGCTGATTCGTCCGGGGTGGAAGTGGTCATGGAGACTAGAAGATCTTGGGCAGAATTGTCGTCCATAGAACAGGCGAGAGTTGGTTTGGCTGTCGCCCGCTATGCAATCTCGCAATTAGAAATTTCTGATTAGTTTTTTGTTGGCTAAGTTTTTGTGCTGCGATCACGCTAATTTTTTTAAATTAATATAAAATTAATCTACCTTTAGTTAGATGTGAAAAGCGTCTAATTGTTAAGGGCTAGGGATTGCTATCGTTTGATATAGCAATCCTATTTGATTTGTAGACATGATATTTTTGGGGAACGATAGCAACCGCGCCCGACGCTATAGACGTTCTTAATTGCTGAAATATGAGTTCTTATATTCCTTCTTCCTTCTTCCTAAAATCCGTTACATCCGTTACATCCGTTTCTTGCATCCGTTGCCGAACTTTCTTCTTCCTTCTGCTAGACTTTGCCAGGATGGGACTTGCCCAGCAGTTTGCCACCAGCCAGCAGGTGAACTATGATGAAATTGTCAGAATGTTAAAAAATGTAAATATAGTAAGTGGGTGTGTGGGAATTTTCAACTAAATTAAAAAGCCGACAGCAGGAAACCTTGACTGTTGCAGACACGATCGGGAATTTCACATTTTATGACAACTTCAAGATTTGACATTCAAGACTGGAAACGCCGCTTTTTTTGGCGGATTTCGCGCATACCGGCCGCAACGCTAGTCGTGTTGGGGACGGTTGCTTTCGCAGGTGCGATCGCCGGAGCCTGGTTTAGCGGTGAAGGTACTGTCAGCGGCATTTTTGCCACAATCAATACTTGGCAGCAAAACCCGCCTGTTTGGCTGCAAGTACCCGCTGCGAGCAAAATGTATTTGTTAGTGCCGACTTTTGTCCTAGTATCGGCGGCTTTAGTTGCAATGAAAATTTCGCCTCAGCCCCAGACTCGATCGCGCGCTGTGGTAGTTGCGATAGTTTTGGCTTTAACTATTCGCTACGTTTTGTGGCGATCGCTAGCCACTCTCAATTTAAGCAATCCCCTCAACGGTATCTTTAGTTTGGGGCTGTTTTTCTTAGAAATGCTGATGGTGTTGAGTACCAGCATTCAAATGTATTTAATGCTGAGAGTGAAAGACAGGCGCCGAGAAGCCGATCGCATGGCAGTTGCAGTTGCAGAGGGAAACTTCGCCCCAACAGTCGATATTTTTATCCCAACTTATAACGAACCGATTTTTATTTTACGGCGCACTGTCATCGGCTGTCAAGCTTTAGATTATCCCAACAAACAAGTATATTTGCTCGACGATACGCAGCGCCATGAAATCAAATTGCTAGCAAAAGAACTGGGATGTGAGTATATAAGCCGACCAGATAATAGTTATGCCAAAGCTGGCAACCTCAATCACGCCACAGCCCTAACGAATGCAGAACTAATTGTAGTTTTTGATGCAGACTTCATTCCCACTAAAAACTTTTTAACCAGAACAGTTGGCTTTTTTCAAAATCCCGAAATCGCCCTCGTCCAAACACCGCAAAGCTTTTACAACCATGACCCCCTCGCCCGAAATTTGGGATTAGAAAATCTTCTCACTTCGGAAGAAGAAGTATTTTACAGGCAAATTGAAAATATCAAAGATGGCGCCGATAGCGTAATTTGTGCTGGCACGTCTTTTGTGATGAGGCGCAGCGCCCTAGAAACAGTGGGAGGCTTTGTTACAGATTCAGTCTGCGAAGACTATTTTACCGGAATTCGCCTATCAGCAACCGGGTATCGCTTAGTTTATTTAGATGAAAAATTGAGTGCAGGTTTGGCTGCTGAAAATATAGAAGCCCATCTAACTCAAAGGCTGCGCTGGGCACGGGGCACACTTCAGGCATTTTTTATTGATTCCAATCCTTTAACGATTCGCGGCCTCAGATTCATCCAAAGGTTGTCTCACCTGGAAGGATTGCTGCACTGGTTTACCAGTTTAAGCAGGGTTTTGTTTTTGTTGATGCCTTTAGCTTATTCGTTTCTGGGCGTACTTCCTTTGCGGACAAATGCGCGGGAATTGCTGTACTTTTTCCTGCCTTATTATTTGGTGCAAGTTACAGTGTTTTCTTGGCTGAACCGCAAATCGCGATCGGCTTTGCTGTCGGATGTTTACTCGTTCGTGCAGTGTATTCCTTTAGCGGTGACGGTGGTGAGTGCCATGCTGAATCCCTTTCAGAAAGGGTTTAAGGTGACGCCCAAAGGAATTGCGAGCGATCGCTTTAGTTTTAACTGGAATTTGGGATGGCCTTTGATTGTATTATTCGCAGCGACAGCATTCAGTTTGTTCCATAATTTAAACATTCATTTAGTTAAAAGTTTTGGCAGCTTGCAGGCAATATCAGAAACTACAGATTGGTCAAAAGGCATGAGTTTGGGCTGGATTTGGAGCGCTTACAACCTGCTGATGTTGGGGATTGCGCTGCTGATTTTGGTGGATATTCCTAAGCCGGATATTTACGAATGGTTCAATTTGCGCCGGGTTGTACAATTGAATGTGGGCGGTGAAAGTTTTTGGGGAATAACGACTGTAATTTCGGAAAGTGGTGCTGAAGTTGCTTTGACACAGCGGCCGAGTTTTGCAGTCAAAGATCAAGGCAGTAAACAGAGTTTTACAGCAGCAGGGATGTTGCAAAAATATGCTGTTCAGACAAGTTTATCGCAGGGTAAAATCAAAGAAATCGCTCGCAGCGCGGCCGTCAAATCGAGGAAATCGCTAGCACCGGCTGTTCTGGAGTTCGACACCGAAGCCGGTTTTATCAACCCTTTGATTGATTGTGACTCGGCGACTCTGGAAATTATGGAAGAGGAATGTTTGATTCCTGTGGCTAAGATTGAGTTGGTTAGCGATAAATCTCATTTGGAGTCTAGTCTTCGGGGTACAGCAGGGTATAGTTTTGCGGAGTTTCCGACTGTGCGAATTGCGTTCGATCGCCTGAACATTAGTCAACACCGCTGTTTGATCGAAATGCTGTACTGTCGCCCGGGCCAGTGGAAGCGGCAGGAAACGCCCGGAGAATGGCGTTCGCTGTGGCTGTTATTGAGAATTGCTTTGAAACCGAGGGCTGTTTTTGAGAGAAACAGGCAAGTTAGACCGATCGCAGTTTCGCAAGTTTAACTCGAATTCGCTACACACTCTCGTCTGTGCAATGCGAATTTTCGGACGGGCTGGCTATTTTTGCCACAAGTCTATTGCTTCGGTTTGGGTGTCGGGGCGTAGGGCAAATTTGGGCTTTGTGTCGGTGAAACCGGGAGATTTGCGCGGCTGCGGCCGGCCAGCCACCAAATACCTGCACCTACGAGGGCGATCGTAATTAACAGCGACAAAATCACAATCGGAGCTTTATTTTTGGGAGACATAACAGCATAATTTTAGATCGGACGGCGGTTGAAACCGCCCAGTCTTCGACAAACATTATAACAATGACAATACAATTCATAAACCGGATATCGGCACAAATTCGTAACCGTAACTGGTGCGATTTCCCGGTTTAACAATTACTAACTGAACTGCTCGATTGCGATCGCCCGAAGGTAAAAAGCGAATCGGCCCCGATGCTCCTTGTGCCGAAAAATCCGATGCCGATAAAGCTTGTTGAATGCCTGTACGAGTCGGATTGCGCCCTAAACCGGCAATTAGCGCGATCGCCGCATCGTAAGCTAAAGCTGTGCGCCAACTTACTTCAGCATTCCAAAGTTGTTTCGATGTTTGAGGAAAGCTTGACTGCGGATCTGCGAGAATGTGCCAAGGAACTGCCAGCACCATATTTACTGCTCCTGCACCACCAATTTGCAGTGTTTTAGCAGTATAAACGTCGTCTCCTGCTAGTAACGGCAGCCGTTTGGCGTTGACTTGCACTACTTGTAAAGCTTGGTCTAGCGTGGCGGTATTGGCTGCTAACATAATCACTTCTGCTCCCTGGGCGATCGCACTTTTAAAGCTCTCGGTAGCATTAAAATTGCCCTTAGCAAAGTCAAATTCCGATACTACTTGTCCGCCATCTCCGTAAAGAGCCGTCGTGAATTCACTTTTTAAAGATTTGCTATAATTGCTAGCAGAATTGAAAAATACAGCCGCTTTTTTCTTTTGCAATTTTGTCAGCATATAGCGGGAAAGAGAATTCGCAGCAAATCGATCGCTCGGCACTGTCCGAAATATGTTGCTGCCAATTCCTGATAGTTGCACAGACGTACTGATCGGAGAAATTGCTACTAATTGATTTTGCTGGTAAATCTTGCTGGCTGCTAGCGTTGCGTCAGAACTAAAATGCCCGATTACTCCTAAAACTTCTGAGTTATTTGTTAAAGCACTGGCAATTTGTGAGGCAATCTGTGGGTTGTCGTCGTCGTTAGCAATTAGCACTTTTAATGGAGTACCGTTAATCCCGCCACTTTGGTTAATTTCATTTTGAGCTTGAGCGACACCCCGCAGAATTTCTTGAGCACCATTGATATCGGCGCCAATGGGAACCGCTGCGGCAATTGTGTAGGATTTTTGGTTGCCGATGCGGGCGTTGTTGAGGTAAATTAGTGCTTCGGGATCGTTGCGATTGGTTTTCAGCGAAGCTTGTAAATCGGAAATAGCTGCGTTATAGTTGCCAGATGCGATCGCCTGTACTGCTGCTTGTTTGGTGGTTGTTGCTCCATCTGGAATTAACAGTTTTTTTCCGGTACTCAGACGCTGCCCAATTGCTGGCTCTGACTCCGGGGAATTCCCAGTCGGGGGCTTAGAAAACGTCTGATTTTCGGGTGATAAACCTCCGGGGGTGATGCCGCCGCGACTTGTCAGCCACCAAATTCCTGCACCGGCTAGCCCGATCGTAAATAGGAGCGATAATACGAGAACAGCGGTTTCATTTTTTTGGGACATGGCTGCACAGTTTTAGATTTTAGGTTTTAGATTCAACGACTCAGGAAGAAGGCAGAAGGCAGACTTGTCCTGAGTGTAGCCGAAGGGAGGAAGGAGGTAGAAGGCAGGAGGAGAAAAACTAATCTAATTATATTTTGACATTTTTTTGATTAATCTTAGATACTCATGGAGGCACGGATACCTAGCAACTGGGTTTGATGGACGAAAATACACAGGTTGCGGCCCGGCGAAATAGTCAAAAACCAAGGTTATAAGGCGTTGTCCATGCGATCGCTAACGGTTAGGATTATTTAACTGAATGCGATCGGAAAATAAAAACCCCAAGGCTGGGGGTTTTCTGCTGAATCAACTGTCACTTTAAAAAAGTGTCAGGATGTAAACACTTTTGAGCTGTTCATATCACAATTATTTATTAAAATGTTTTTCTTAATTATATCTTTATTTTTTAACGTAAACTCGACAGTGGGGGAGTTGACAACCATCAAGGATTGGGGTGAAAGATTAAAGTTTTTTGAAGTTTAGCAAAAATCCTGCAATCTTTTGTAATATAAACAGGAAAGTTGAAAAATATCTAAAGACAAACTAATTAGATAAAAGAGTCGCTAAGGTAGTAAGTGTCAGGAACCCCAGCCTAAAGGCATGAGGCTTGTTAGAGAAATTTAGTAAGCTATTCTGACCAGACCCCTAGCAATAGGAGCCGATATGTAGGTCAAGACACCGGGCGGATGCGTGCCAGTCCCCTGCTCTGTCGTTACCCGCCCGACCAGTTTTAAGGTCACTGAAACAGTGCGTGTAACCGAACAAGCCCATATATCTCGGTCGAGGCAAACATTACCCCGTAAGGGAGGCTCCATCGCGAGCAAAATACTATGCGTACAGGATTGGAACATTTGAAGCGGTAATTGTCCCGTTGAAAGTGCAATACAAAAGTACCCCGAATTGACCGATCCCAAGTTGCTTAGTAAATTCAAAAATGCAAAGCCGTCCTAGAAGGACGGGGTTTCAAACCCATAATTTTGATGACAACTTGTCCGATAAAAAAGTGTTAAGCTCGGCTAAGCTCAGCCAAAACAAAACCGCAATATTTAATTAAGCTCGATTCGATAACAAAGGCTAAGGTAAAGTTCATGGCAAACTCAGTTTTAAATCAGCCAAACGCAGCAGCAGGAGTGCAGTGGCAGCCAAAAGATATTATCCGCGGCCTAGTGTGGAAAATTGCGATCGCAACCTGGCTGTTGATGGCTGTAGGCAGCGCTACGCGGGTAATGAACGCGGGCCTCGCTTGCCCGGACTGGCCGCTGTGCTACGGTCAATTAATACCCACAGCACAGATGAATTTGCAGGTGTTTCTGGAGTGGTTTCACCGTTTGGATGCAGCAGCAATTGGCTTAAGCGCGATCGCCCTTTTAGGACTTTCTGTGTTCTACCGCAGCCGCCTGCCTTCATGGGTGCCGTTTGCCAGTGCTGGGGCAGTATTTTTAATAGTTTTTCAAGGCGTATTGGGCGGATTGACTGTAACACAACTGCTCAGATTTGACATCGTTACCGCTCATTTGGGAACCGCTTTACTGTTTTTTTGCGCCCTGCTAGCGATCGGTTTTATGCTGAGTCCCTACGAAGCTACAGGCAATACAGGCAAATTAGCATGGGTAAGTTCGATCGCAGCACTGCTAGTTTACCTGCAAAGTCTGCTAGGAGCATTAGTCGCCTCCAGATGGGCGCTGCATCAATGTTTGGGATCGTCAGAATTGTGTTCGGTAATGAACAGCCATATCGCTGGTATCGTACCAGCTACCGCAGCAACTTTAGCAGTAGCAGTAATGGCTTGGCGACAACCAGCACTAAGTTCAAACTTGCGAAAATTAGGGAATTGGGCGAGTGTTTGTCTGATTGCTCAATTAGTTTTGGGATTGGCAACTTTCCGGCTGCACCTTCAGGTAGAACCGCTGACAGTCGCCCACCAAGCAGTCGGCGCAGCGTTGCTGGGAACTCTGGTAGCGTTTAGCATTTTAGCGTGGCGCGATCGAGTTTTATCAGCTTGAAAATAAACCGCATCCCGTAAGAACCAATTTATTTATCGCTGCGTGAGAGGGAAGTTTACCAATCCTTTTAGCGATAGTAAATTTCTCGGCTAAAATCGCCCCCTAATGACTAATGACCAATGACCAACGGCCAATGACTAATTCGCAAATAATTACTAATAGCTTACAACCAATGCAAGAAATCCTTACCACCGACAGCCCCCGCCTCCACGAAAACTTTTCAAAAGTGCTGAAAAGTTACTACCAACTAACAAAACCGAGAATTATTCTGCTGCTGCTAATCACCACATCAGCAGGAATGTGGATGGCCGCCAAAGGAGAAGTAGACCCGCTATTGTTGGTATCAACTATTACCGGAGGCGCTTTAGCTTCCGCGTCGGCTAATACGATTAATTGCATTTACGACAGCGACATCGACTATATCATGGAGCGCACCCGCTGGCGGCCGATTCCTTCGGGGCGTGTCAAGAAGCGGGATGCTTTGATATTTGCGATCGTCCTAGCGACAATATCCTTTACATTACTGACAGTAGTTGCCAACTTATTAGCAGCATTGCTAGCCATGTCGGGCATCGTTTTCTACGTCCTAATTTACACCCACTGGCTGAAGCGCCACAGCGTGCAAAACATCGTCATCGGCGGTGCTGCTGGGGCGATTCCCCCGCTAGTTGGATGGGCTGCGGTGACGGGAGATTTGAGTTGGGGCGCGTGGCTGCTGTTTGGGATTATCTTCCTGTGGACACCGCCGCATTTTTGGGCATTAGCAATGATGATTCGCGACGAATACGAGGGAGTAGGCGTGCCGATGTTGCCAGTAATTGAAGGCGACGAAGAGACAGCCCGCCAAATTTGGATTTACACATTATTGATGCTTCCTGCAACTTTGCTGCTAGTGTATCCGCTGAATTTAGCCGGCCCGGTGTATGCGGGTACTGCGATTTTCCTCGGTGCTATTTTTGCTCAAAAGGCTTGGTTGCTGTTGCAGACTCCAGAGGACAAGAACGTAGCGCGATCGCTCTTTAAATACTCTATTCTGTATCTGATGCTATTGTGCGCTGGAATCGTGGTTGACAGTTTGCCCGCGACTCACAATTTTACTGCTGCTGTTGTGCAAAATGTGCAAACTTTGATTAGTACAGTTGTGATGTAGCAATCAGTTAAATTGAAGTTCTTAAAATGAAGCCCGCACCTTGCGGGTTTTGTTTATGGTAAAATAGCGATCGCCATTCTCCTATATGCGTTAATCAGCGTTAATCTGCTTTAATCTGCGGTAAAAAAAGAGCGAAGGAACATCAAAGAAATCATTAAGCTAAATGCTGACTGTGGTAGCCACCCGCGTGTAAAATTAAAACTAGAGGAAAGTTCTGATGACTGAGAATACTGTGAAAGTAGAGATATCATTTCAATCACTACTGGAAGCTATTTCGTCGCTGGAAATTGCTGAAAGATACAAGATAGGGGAATTTTTGGAAGCTGAGTTATTTGCGAATGAGGAAGATTCTTCAGAAGACATTGCCGCCATTGAAGCTGCCCGCGATGACTACAAAGCTGGAGACTACACAACTTTCGATCGATACATGGCCAGGCGGGCCAATAAATCTGCTTGACTGACACATAAATATCAAAGAAAACGGGTTTTTGACCAGTGTTAAAGGGTGAGATGCAGTATTTCTGTAAAAAAAGCCGGTTTCCGCCTAAGTCCTAGATAACGATGAACCTTTTCTTTCACCGTCTGTGGCTCGAAAATCGCTACAATTAAGCTATCAAATTCGCCTGCAATACTATGATTGCCATCCCCTCTGGATTTAGCCCCGAAGAGTACCTTTCCCTGGAACATGACAATACAGTCCGACATGAATATCAGCGTGGCTTAGTCTATGCAATGGCCGGAGGTAGCGACGATCATGATGAACTATCGTTGAATCTAATTGAACTTTTGCGCCTGAAGCTTCGAGATGGGGGTTGCTCTGTGCGATCGGGTAATGTGAAGGTGAATTATGCGGGTGAGTTTTTCTACTATCCCGATGCCTTTGTGACGTGCGATCCGCGAGATAGGAGCGATCGCTATGTGAAGCGCTATCCTAAGTTGATTGCTGAGGTGTTGTCTCCTTCGACTGAAAAGTTCGATCGCACTGATAAGTTTGATGATTATCGACAGTTGGAATCCTTGGAAGAGTATGTTTTAATCGCGCAGGATGAGATGCGAGTTGAGTGTCGCCGTCGGGTGAAAGATGGGGGTGGGGAACGATGGGAAACGGTGGTTTATGGTGCGGGGGATTTAGTGATGTTACAGAGTATTGAGCTGGAAATGGCGATCGAGGAATTATATCGCGGTGTGAGTTTGGGGCGATAAATAAAGTAAGTTAGAGACAAAGGTTTCAAAAGAGATGAAAACTCTATAGAGGCAAACTGGCTATGAACTGGAAAGCATACATTCATTCAAATCCTAAAATTCTGCTTGGCAAGCCTGTAATTAAGGGAACGCGAATATCAGTGGAGTTCATTCTAGGGCTATTTTCAGAAGGTTGGACTCAGCAACAAGTTCTAGAAAACTACCCAACGCTTAATCCTGAATCTATCCAAGCAGTGTTTGCTTTCGCTGCGGAATGCCTCAAAAAAGACGTATTTTACACGCCTCTACTGTTTGCTAAGGCCAGTTAATGCGGATGAGGAACGGGTGATTTTGACGTTCGATCGCGATGACGGCGAACTCATTTATCGCTTGCGGTTGCGATCGCCAAGAGGTGTCATTTATTTGCGGTTTCGTCCTCACACGCCGGAAGAACCAGCATCAATATTGTTAAATTTATTAAAGACCGAAGGATTGGAATTTGAGCAATGGTTTACGGTGGTGGAGCGCGATAGAATTCGTCAACGCCCCCTACCGTAGTTATTGCCGGAAGCAAGTAGTTGTGTGGATTGAGGCAGGCTTTGGGTTTAGCAGTCCTTAATTCACACTTAACGTGTTACAATTGTAATACAAGCCTGACTCACTTATGATCTTATGATGAACCTCGAACGTAAAACACATAGAGATGGCAACTTACACCCTAAAGCATTTAATTGTCTAAAACTTCTCGATGAAAGCTTTACCTATCATAACGAGCACACCCAACGGCATCCGTTCTCAATCTACTGTAGCTCAATACAGGAAGTAATGCAGTCTTTCAATGCTGTTCTGGATGAAATAGATCAGATTTCTACGGCTTTATTTAATGCTGATGGAGATTTAGATTATCCTTTAAAAAAGCTGCCGAATTTACAAAAAGGATTACTATACGCCTTACAATCTCACATTGATGATTGCTACGGTATTCTTAAAGTTATTCACCCATATGATAGCAAGGTTCAGGAAATATCCGCAGACGGTTGGTTAAAGAAGGTAAAACACCCTGCTTATAAGGAATTTCGGAATGCAATCAATGACTACAGAGAATCATTTGCTCCTATTGTTAATAAGATTAAACACAATGGTGGTAAATTGCGTCCCATAATGATGTACTCAATGGGACGTGGCATAGTTGCACGTACTGTAGATAAAGGTATTCAAACTTTTCCCAAAAATGCTCGTATTGTTGGGTATTTTCTAGAGGGGATGCAACCTAATGGACGTATAGGCCCTGATTGTGAGATTCATCGCGATGGTACAACCGCTATTTCCTTAAATCGTGACCTACGTTATCACTTTGCAAATCTCTACCGAGTTGGCGATCATTTGAGGAGTGCAATTGCCAGTACGGTTCGTAAGCTTCACGGAAAAAAAATGCCTCGCGATCTCGCTGTTAATGATACCGTATCCCAATATGATATAGAGTCAATTGCACAACGAGTCAGTAAGCTGCCACCTCTATTCTTTGAGAATGAGTTTTCTAAGAAAACACCAGATATTAAGTTCCACCGTCATAACGGGAATGCAAATTTGATTTTGGAGGTTCCTGGTTCTCAGTATATGACTTGGGAGGGAGAATTAATGATATATTATGAAATACAAGTAGATGCTGTTTGCCCTTACTATCAACTTCCTTACAGGTAAGTCAGAAGCGTTTGTAATTCCATACCCGGAATGCCTAACAACGAAATAAAATTGTCTAGGTTGGGTTTCGTTCCTCAAGCCAACCTAGGTGAATTTTAATTTTTAGCCTTAACTTTATTAGTTCATCACCAATTTCGACTCAAAACCAGGAGCGATCGCCCACACCAGTCTTGTTATTATTAAAATCAATGGCTGCAAAAGAGAGCTTATACCATGTTTGCCCTCGTCTCACCAGAAAAAATTCAATTGCCTGTGAGTTCTTCCATCTATAATAAGAATTAGTTAGAGTCTAAAAAATTTTATGCCAGTTGTAGCAGTTAAAACTTACATACAATATCGGAACGATGCCTATTGAGTTGAAGGAACTCAGATTTCTCTTGACTTGATCGCCTATGCTTTCCAACAAGGATTATCCCCCGAAAGTATTGTTCAGTCTTTCCCACTACTGACACTGGAACAAGTTTATGGGGCGATCGCCATCTTGCGAGAAATTGGCTTTAGGGCAGGTGAAGCTGAAGCCTTTAGGAATTTAGCACAACTGCATCAGATATTGGGTGAGTTGGCGGTGGCAAACCAGTATTGTCAGCAGGCGTTATCGCTGGCGACAGAGTTGGGCATTCCGTTGGCGGCGGAGTGCGAGGCGTTACAATTAAACATTGAGAATGAAAAATTAAAAATGGAGGAGACGCAAGCTTGATTCATGTCCAGCCAAGTGACTTATACCATTTCAACAGATGAAACTACCCAACGGAGAGAAGGCACTGCTTGGCGACAAGCTTGAGCGATACTCACTAAATATGCAACATCCCAAAGGAAAAGACAAAGCCATCCTGTTTAGAAATCGATTGGGAATTACACTAGAAAATAAAGCTATTTTAGAAGTCGCTTTATTAGAATGTGCGGTCAATCAGGAGGCAGAAATTTATAAAACAGACAACTATGGAACCCAGTATGATGTCAAATTTTTCATGACTACAGAAACGGGAAGCTCTTGGGTGGTGTCATGTTGGATGATTCGCACCGATGAAGACTTTCCCCGGTTAACTAATACCTATCCTGTCAATAAGTGAGGATACTATGATGACGTTACACGAGTATGATGTTGTTGCCTTAACCGACGGAATTCAGGCAATCCATAAAGAAACCTCTGAGCCAATTTTGCTCCGACCTGGACAAGTTGGCACGATTCTGATGAGCTTTGACGACGATCGCGCTTATCTAGTAGATTTTGCCGATGCTCAAGGTAATACCTATGCAATGGAAACCGTTTCCTCAGAAAAACTCATGCAACTCGTTTATGAGCCACTTCCTGCCTACGCCTAGCCTACATAAAGACAGCCATTACACTATTATTATATTGATGGGCGATCGCTATTATTTTAACTTGACTGAGATTCTCAGAAACCGGGTTTTTGACCAAATCTGCGATGCTCTAACGAAATATTATCGTAAAAACCCGGTTTCTGAACCCCCAAATTAATTCGACTGAATCTGTGCGTTCAAAACCTTAGAAATTCGATCGCGCGTTTCCTCCAAATGAACCCGCGTATAAGCATCCGCATTCCGATCCAAATTCCGAATACTCTTGCTCAAACCCTCCCGCAACTGCCGTAACTCGTACCAAGCAAAACTCCGCGCATCCTCTGGAACACTGGTTTTTCGCAGCACCATTCCGATCAAAATCGCCAAATGTTCCCGCTGCAACGATCGCCTAAAAGTCGAAATCTCCATCTTTTTATTTGTCTGCTGCAAAACCTCCTGCCAAATATCTTTTTGCAACGTATCAAACACTTCCGGCAACCTTAAAGCGCTTTCCGGCGAAGATTTTAACTCAGCATCCCGCAGCCTCGCCAGTCGCACCGGAGATAGCAAAACTCGCAGCACAAATCGCTGCAAGAAAGTAATTCGATCGCCGATCGGGTAATCTAGAGGAAACACCAAAGCCGGACTTCCCCAGTGCTCCCAGCGCGAAGGCGCTAATTTATTCAGCAATTCCGGCGCAAAACTAAACGCATCCGGTGCAAATACGTACTTGTCCAGTGTAGCCAAAGCTTCTCGCTGCTGCGAAAGTTCGATCGGCACAAACGGCAATTTCGCATTGCTATCTCCCGGGCGAACCCGGTTAAACGACTGTCCGCCCACGTACAAAGTAGCATTCATCACCTGGCTGACATAATACCCGAACACCGAATCAAACATCACCCGCAGTTCGTTGTAACCCTCTTCCCCAGCCGGAATACGCATTTCCAAACGCTTCCACATCGCCCTAGCATTATCCAATTGCCACTGCGAGTATTTGAGCATATTACCGCTGAGATCGAAGCTATTGGCAGCGGGATCGAGATTGTCAACAGTATCCTCATCCGGCGCGTAAGCTAATTGCGGTTCCCCCGCGCGGCTGGCAATTTGTTGCAGCCCTGGTAAGTCGCTGTTGGGGTTAGCGCCGCCCAGAACTTTGTAACCGTACTCGATCGCCCAATCGTCATAAGGCCCTACAATCGTCGGATAATAGTCGCCCTGTACAGTTCCCGGAGGTGCCAAATTAATCGGCAGGTAATCCATCACCGACGCCACCATACCTTGGGTGCGAGTTACCTGAGTATTGTTCAAATCTTCCGGTTGCAGCATTGTACTACCGTGAAAATTGTGCCTCAAACCCAGAGTGTGGCCGACTTCGTGCGCCGTCAAAAATCGGATGTACTGAGTCACATAATTGTCAATCGCCGCACTGCTAGGCGCTGCATTATTTTCCAACAGCGACATCGACATGGCGCCGATTGCAAACTGCCGACTAGATTCCAACCCAAAACACATATCCGAACTCGAAAGCAACCGATCCAAAGGCGAGCGTTTTTGCTGTTGATAGCGTTCCACCAAAGTCGGCAAATCGCCAGCAATTCCACCTGAAGAACTTTCGCCATCTTTTTTTAAATCCGCATTTTCGAGCATCTGCAAATAGCGAGAATACATCCCGAACTGACAGGGATTGGTATTAGAGCCGTTTCGCCCTTGAAAACTCTTCGCTAGCGAGCGATTTTGTTCTACCAGAGACCGATAGCCCTGCTTGATTTGCCGGACAATATTCGCATCCAACAAAATATCAGCATCCAAAATTTCCCCAGTCAGCGGGTTAGTGCGAGAAGGCCCAAGACCTGCAAAATCAGGCTCAAACGAACTCGACCACCTAATAGTATTGTAGCGGACATCAGCGGGGTCCCATTTAGCATTGTCCGGCATTTGTTTGACTTGAATAGCCTCGGTAAAACCTGCCTTTTCAAAAGCTTTGTTCCACTCCCAAATGCCGTCGCGAATGGCGTCTCGGTATTCTAGGGGCACATTGTTTTCAATCCAAAACACGATCGGCTGCACCGGAGGAGACATTGGCGCGGTGGGGATTTGCTTTTGCAAATGCCAGCGATTAATATAGCGCACAAAAGGCTGGCGGCCAGTTTTGTCAGAAAAGTCTTTATATGCTGTGAGAAAATAGCCCACTCGCTCGTCGGCGAGTCTGGGGCGGTAGCCATTATTCAGCGGCACTTCCGAGAAACTGTAGTGAATGCGGAGGTTAAAAGCGCGACTGTCGGGAACCGAAGGTAAATAGTTAACGGCACTGTCATTATCGCTGGAAAAACCGTAAATAGAAGCAATTTCTACATTCAGCGGAAAGGCTTTGACATCTTTAAAATAAGACTTGTCTTCGTCGATCGAATAAGCAGCGCCCAAAATTTTCGGTAAAATCGCTCTTAAACCCGGTAAATCGCGCTTTTCGCTCATCAGCAAATCGCCTAAATCGATCAGCAGAGTTTGCCTTTGCGGGTGAATGCTTTTGAGCGGCAAAGAATAGAGAATCGACTCGCTAAATGCCCTTTCCACCGAACCGGCTTGCGGGTCGCCCGGACTGGTGCGAAAATTGATATTTGGGATGACAAACTGCACGTTATTCTGGACTCGCCGCAGTTGAAACAAGAAATCGCCGAAGGGCAATCCGCTAACAATGCCTCCTTCCCCCAAACCCGATTCCAATGTCACAAAACACAGGAACTTTTTGGTGAGTTGTTGCGGTGTAATTTCCAGATAAACTTTATTAGTTGCTGGATTGCGGTAAAGGGTAAATAGTCCCTCCAACTTTTGGGCATCTTTGACAACCTGTTCAAAGGGTTGCAGAGCTTCCTGTTCGCTAGTTTGTTCTTTCCCCGGCGGCGCTGATAAAGCATGAGATAAAAATAAACCTTTATACAAACTAAACAGGAAAAATACTAGAGATAATATAAAAAATATCAAAGGCAGATTTTTTCGGCGATTTTTTATCTGTTGATTTTTGCTATTTTCCGGAAATATCAATCTTTTCATGTTCAGTCTTCAGCCACAGGAAAGGATAGTTTTGAGAGGGTCGCATCGCAGGAGTGATGACTTAAATATAAATCATAAATATTGCTTAACCAGCCTTTACAATAAGATTTAAATGATTTAAGTGCTAACAACACGTAGCGACAGTTTTAGGGTAGACGCGCCGGGGGGCTAGAAACCGGGTTTCTACGAGTTTTTGGCGGCAAGGAACCAGAAATCTTTGCAGAAACCGGGTTTCTGGGAGCGACGCGCGTCTGGGAGTATTTCTCCAGCTATTTCCCTCGAACATAACAGACAATCGAGATGCGCAGTAGCCGATAAATTTTCCCCTGTTTACCCCCCGAGCGAAGCCGAAGGGCCTCTGTTTACTTCTCGGTCGGCCACGGAATCATCGGATCTTGAGCTAACCGCTTAGAAACTGCAACAGCACCGTAACGGTTGAGGTGGCTGGGGTCAGAAAAAGATTCCCGCGCCTCGGGCCACAATAAACTATTATCTCGGAAAATTAGCCCGGTTTGAGCTGCGAGTTGTTGCATATATTGCCGGAATTCTTGTTCGTAACCTTTCCGCACGGGGTCTAAGTAATCTTCAGTCAGAGGCATATTCACAAACACGAGATTGATGTTGCGAACCTTGCTAAATTCGATCAGATTTTTGAGTGCTACGGTTTGTTCGCCTGTCAATTTAAAATCTTGATAGTCGGAGTCGTAATAGCCAGATACTTTGGCGTGTTTTTGAAAGTAAGTATCGGGATTGAAGCGGATGTCGATCGGCAAAAAGCCGTTTGGTTGAAAGTCGCCCGCTTCTTGACCCGCAGCAGTCGGCTGGGGGTTTTCAGTTGTTTGCTTGTCGCTGGCTGCGGTTTGGGGGCTCGCGGTTACAGCAGGGGCGGAGGGATTGGCGATCGATCGCAAAAATCCTTTGAGCCGATCGCGGTTTTTGTAAGTTGCAGAACCATCAACCAACTTTTGACTCAGCAGTTGCTGAATTTTAACTTGACTTTGTTCCAAATTGTGCACCAATTCAGTAGCTGTCGCCACCGGATTGTTGGCACCGCTGGGCGATGTTGGGGATTCTAATTGATTGGTGCGGATCAGAAAACTGCCCCGGGCCAATTGCCTGTAACCTTCGGAAGAAGCTATCGCACTAAAAGTCAAATCAGGCCGCCCGCTGTTGAGAGCTCTCGCCCCGTCCGCCAAAACTAGCAATTTCGGCAGTTGTTGCGGCGGCAAAATCCGGCGGACGATCGAATCTACAACCTGGAGAGTAGCTCCGTTAACCCCAAAATTGTAAGCCGTCAGCCCTGGATAGCCCCCAGCGGCCAAAGCCGTTTCCAAAACCGCCGGGTCGATGCCCCGCAGCGCCCTCGAACTCCCCACAATTAAAATATCCGGCGGTTTTTTGTGCTGGCGGATGTACTCTTGGTAGCGCGCAATCTGTTCGTCAAGCTGCTCGCTCCTCAAAGTCGGGAACACGGGAGCAACAGAAACATCAGTTACAGGAACGCTATTATTCCCCGGTTTGGTAAACCCAGAGCCGTTAAAAGCCTGTTCCCGATTCGGCGACGGCTGCAAGGGGATTTGAGGTAAATTCACCTCGAAAGGAGAGGGAACGGGGTTCGGGGATTCGCCACTCGTTACTGAGGGAGGAAGGTCATCACTCGCCTTGGGGGATGAATTTTGACAATTTGGGCTGCTGCAAACTTCCGAGGCGCTAGGAGCTTGACTGACCGTCGCAGATTTCAGAAATAGACCTAGGAACCAATCGGTATTGAAAGTCAGCAGACAGCCAGCGATCAGCCAAATCAAGGCCATTCCCGCCGCGCGATCGGCTCTCACGCCGCCGGGGGCCTGGGCCGAAGTTGACAAACCGTCGTTGGGAACAAACAAACCCGAAGCCACAAGCCGTTGCACCGCAGCTTGAACTAACTGCTCGCCCTGCTTGTAGCCGGGGAGTCTGATTTTGAAGCCGCGGCGCGGGCCGTCTACAGCCGGAGCATCGAACACCAAATGCTCGCCCAAACCCGAAAAACTCCCATTCTCGGTTGCCGCAAACTCCGGCACCGATTCCTGGGTCAGCACAGCTAGTTGCGAACTCGCGGGTACGGGTGCCTGTGATTCCAGGTCTACCGCCGTTCTGAGGTCGATTCCGTAGCGCCACAGGGGCAGTTTCTGACCGGCGCGCCGTCCGTAGACTCGCACCCCATCCACTCCTGGAATTTGTAACTGTCGCAAGAATTTAGCCACCGGCGGCCCTACCTTCGACTGAGAAGGGCAAGTCAGAGCTTCAGTCATGACGTGCAGCACGTTGGCTTTGTGTAGCGCCACAGCCCGAATCCCCCCAGTTTCCAGCTTGCGGTTGAGATTGGGATTGAGGAACCTGTCGAGCAAAAAAGTTAAGGCTAATTGGTCGCCTGCGGCTGCCAATATTCTGGGGCTCGCAGCTAACTCGGGGTGGTGGGCTGCCGCCAAGTCTACCCAGTCGATCCACACGGGTGACTCGGGTTCTGTCTTGCTGTCGGTGAGGGGTTCTACGCCGTAGATTGTAGCTGCGCGGATGCCTTGGGGCGCGAAGGAGGCTAGCAAAGGGGCGATCGCGTCGGTGGTTTGCTGCTTGTCGGGGTATTGTTGCCGTTTGGATTTTTGTCCTTTGTTGGCAGTTTTGCTGCAAAACAGGTGCAGCGTTGCTTCTTTGAGGGTGGCCCGCACTTCTACTTTCGATGCCGCCAAGTTTTGATTCAGCAGTTTGGCGATCGACTGGACATCTCCCCAGCGCGCCCATTCCTTGAGAATTGTGTCCGGCGGCGTCAAATCCACTCGCAGCAGCCAGTCCGGCTTTGCTTCGCCACTCACTTGGCTGCCGATCACTGCTGCGACGAAATCCTCTAGTTGCAGTTTCCGCAGCCTGCTGGCGATCGGTTCTGCCAGCAAGGAGGGATCGGGGCTGTAAGCTGACTCGCACAGCACCAGCAGCCTGCGCTCCTTCTGCTTGGGCTTGAGATTTTCCGGCGCATCGGCGCTAGTTTCCCGCCTGCTTTTGACTTCTTTTTCGCGGATGCTGACTTTTACTGAAACTCCCATTGGCCCGAGGATTTCGCTGAGATAGCTGGCGATCGCATCTGGATAGCCCATGCGCGCCAAAGTTTCCGGCGAAACCGCTAGGGTGCCACCGCCACCGCTGTCGCCCGAGCCGGATTTGGGGGATGGAATCACAGCCACACCGCCGCCAACTGCTTTTTTATGGTGATTTTTTTCCGGCTCGCGGGGCGAAATCGCGGGACTGAAAGCTTCCCACGCGGGCGTTGTGTCGATCGTCACCTGGGAAGTTTCAAAAACTTCTGGGTATTCAATGCGCTCGGCGATGGGGATACTTGCGTCGGCGGCGTCAAAATCCATTTCTTCCCGCACCTGCTGGAGATTTGCGGAGGTTTCTACCGGCACGGGTGTCTGTTTGAGTTTGCGGTTTTCGTTCTTAAATTTGGCAAAAAATCCGCCGCCTTTAGGATTTGCTGGCGTTTCGCTGTCGGGGGGAGTCGCTGGTGGCACTTCTGAAACTTGTGGTTTTGGTTTTGGTTCCGGTTGCTGTGGCTGTTGCTGTTTAGTGTTGCAATCGAGGCGAACTGTCCAGTCGTTTTGTCGGGAACCCAGTTTGCGGCCGCACAGAAATAACTGGTAAATTTTAGGTCGATCGGGCAACAGTCGCGTTAAATCAGTTTGTTCGATCGCACCCTTAAATCTCGCCGTTACCAATTCCTGAGACGGACATTGTGCTGCTTCGCACAAAATATGCAGGTGATTTCCCCGCAAACGCGCTTGTACCTGCACTTCGGGCAGCCCTAAAGCGGATTGCGCCCACTGCGATGCGGGCGATCGATTGTCTGCCAATATGCTCCCGTTCGCATTCAACATGGGACTTTAAATTTCGTCAAAGCTGGTTTCGTCTTATAGAAATAGCACATTTCGTCCGTATTTTGGCATATATTAGGCTTCACTTAGGCGAAGTCATCAGTCATTGGTCGTTAGTAATTATTAAGAATCGCACCGCACTACATATAGTGTGTCTGCGTCCAAGACTGTACAACCTAGTTTATAAAGGCTTGACTGTGCGATCGGCTTTTTCGTATTTTTGCGAACAAGTTAAGTTATTTTTTATACAAAGTATCGGTAAATTAGTTTGGCGATCGCCAGTCCAAAGTTGTCAAAACCCCACAATTCGTAGCGTGACGCTTCAAATACGCAAGTAAGTTAAAGCTGTGATGAAGTTTACTTCAAGATGGTGAAAAGCACTTGCGATCGATAAAAATTACTGATATTCTCAAATTGATCGGTTAACAACAGCAATAAAAAAAACAACTTATTGCGATCGCATCAAAATTTTGTCAGTCGCGCTGGCAGGTTTTCACCTGTCGAGATAACACATTGCGATCGCAAGGTAAAACCCAAAAATCCAGCATGGCATGGACTAGCTTTGCTTGCGAAAGTTCACAAATAAACATCCTCAAATTCAGCATCTTTTGGTCACTTTTATTATCAAAAAGGACTTAATTAATGTTACAAATCGAAGCATCTACCTCCAAAATAACTGCCAATACTTCCATCATTCCAGACATTGCAGAAGACTTGCAACTTGCAAATTATACCAGCAATCATTCTTCCCCCTCCGCCCCAAAAAATCCCCTAGCAACTAACGAAATATCCACAAATTCCAGCATAGAAGTATTACGATGGAACAACAAAATCCTGGATGAAAGCCCAGAAAACCCTCCCCAACAAGCAGACATAGACGCCTTCATCCTCAACAAAAATCCAACACAAACAATCAACAGCATCGCTGAAAAACCGCAAACATCCACCTCCCAAACCGACACAATAACAGGCGATACAGCCGGGCTAGCAACTCACGATAACATTCCTTCCGAATCTAGTATTTGCCAAGCCGACAAAATAGATAAAATTAGCGGCGATTACCTATCTGATTTGCCTACATCAGAGAAAGACAAAGAATTGATAGCTGAGGCAACACCCAAAACCGAGACTAAATTAGCAGAAAAAAACGCAGATTCTCCTGCCGTAGAAACCAAAGAGTCGAAAGAATTGATAGCTGAGGCAACACCCAAAACCGAGGCTAAATTAGCAGAAAAAAACGCAGATTCTCCTGCCGTAGAAACCAAAGACTCGACTGTTTCCGAAATTTGCAGTTGCGCGACAAATACTGCTGAAACAAAAACGGAAAATTCTCCAGCGACAGAAACCAAAAACTCGACAGTTTCCGAAATCCCTAATTCCGATCCAAATCCAATTGATCCAAAAACCGAAAAATCTCCCGCAGTTGAAGCCAAAAATCCCACTGTTTCCGAAATCCCTAATTCCGATCCAAATCCAATTGATCCAAAAACCGAAAAATCTCCCGCAGTTGAAGCTAAAAATCCCACTGTTTCCGAAATCGCCAATTCCGATCCAAAACCCAAAAATTCCCCAGCAACAGAAACCAAAAAACTGACAGTTTCCGAAATCCGCAATTCTGATCCAAAACCCGAAAATTCCCCAGCAACAGAAACCAAAAACCCCACAATTTCCGAAAATACAATCTCAACTATCGCAGTTGTCAACTCAATAGACGAAATCACAGGTGACAAAATCGAAACACCTGTCTTTCTCCAACCAGAAATACCAGAAATACCAGCAATACCCGCAGAATCCACAGACATTCTCACCGGAGAAATTTCAAATATCTCCCCAACTCTTATCGATACCCCCGAAATTGCCAGCGAAACTGCTGAAAATTTCCCGCTAATTTCTCCCGATGAAATTTCCACACTGTCGGAAACTCTCAACAGCATACTCGCCCAACAATTCCCTCTCATTCCCGAAACAGAATCCATCCAAAATTATCAACCATCCGCATCAGAATATATAGTTACTGACAGCCAAACTATTCTTCCCGCAATCGCCGTAGCTAAAAATTATCACTCACAACGATCGGAAAATATCGTCGCCGACAGCGACAATCAGCCACCAACAACCATCGCCGAATATCTAAACCCCGATATCGAGTCGGAAAAAATCACAATTACTCCCGCAATACCATCTGACGAAAACAATCAGCCAGAAAACTCACAAAGTATCATCACCGACTCCGAAACTAACCTCAACGAATACGCAATCACTGACACAAAAACCCAACGAGAAATAACCCCCAACCTCCCCCAACAAACCCAACCATTAATCGGAATAATCGACACCGGCTTTGTCGCCAACAATCCCAACATCGACTACAGCCAAATCATCCTGGGAAAAGACGTAATTGAGGGCGACAACAATCCCCTACTCCAACCAAACCAAGGAAACCAACACGGCGACACAATATTAGAAATCATCAGCGCCGACAACAATCAAAACAACACCAAAACATCGACTTCAATTTGGCTAGGAAGAGCAACTGGTAGCGGCAACTGGCATCAATCCCTGATAGAATTTGTAGACACCGCCAAAGCTTCTTCTCAACCCAACGCCGTCATCAACCTCAGCTTCGACTTAACCCAAATCAACCCCGACGGCATCGAAACCACACGCTACAAACTCACACCAGAAGAAAAAGCAGCACTAAAATACGCCCAAGAAAACAACATCCTGATTGTAGCAGCAGCAGGCAACCAAGGAACTCTAACCTCAGCCCTAGGACAAGCATCAACCGAATTCAATAACATCATCACAGTGGGCGCATCAGAAAACAACAACCGCAGCGCCTATTCCAGCTACGGAGAAGGCTTAGATATTCTAGCACCAACAAGCATCCCACAAATAACAGAAACAGCAACAACCCAAACAAAACAAGGCACATCAATAGCAGCAGCCCTCATCACAAAAACCATCTCCCAAATGTGGGAAGCCAACCCATCCCTCAACCCCCAACAAATCAAAAACATCCTCCTCAAAACAGCCAGCGATATCGACATACCAGGATGGGACGAAAGAACAGGATACGGCATCCTCAACCCCCTATTAGCAATTGCTACTGCCACCGAAACCATCCCCGCAATCCCAGTAATAGCAGCCACCAAACAATTAATAAAACCCCTAATTAGTGCCGACGAAAATACAACTAATACCACAGGCAAACCCTCATCAAGAGCAGCCCTAACCAACGCCACAACCAACCAACCAAAAACCACCAGCACCTCAACCGGAGACATCAACGTTGGCACCAGCTCCAGCACCACAGAATTACCCCAAAACACCACATCAAATACCAGCAAATATAACGACACAACCAGCACAAACACCCAAACCAACAGAAGCTACTCGCATACAAACTCCAACTGGGACAAAAGCCGTACCCGTACCAATAGTAACAGCAACTCTTTGTACGAAACAACAACAGATACAAACACAAAAGCCAGCAACTACACAGACAAAAACTTTTCCCTCTACTCAATAGAAAGAACAGATAAATCCCAAGAAAACATCAGCCGACTCAAATACGAAGGTACAGGAAACAGCCAAGGCTCATCCAAAGAGAAATGGAGTTCATCTGGCAACTATACCAGTCCTTCACAAACTCGAAAAAGTGCTTCTGACAGTTACCTAAACCGCCAAACTCAATCCGACGGCAAACACGACGGTAGCTATGCAGAGAGCAACTCCAAAACCCAAGAAGAATCAGGTTCAAAATCAACGACAAACAATCAGTACACCAGCAGCAATGGAAGTTCCGGCGACAACACTACAACCCAAAGAAAAGGAAAAACCAACAGCACTTCGAGCAACAAAGGCAACAACTCCAACAGCACCTACAGCGGCGAAAATTCCGAAGTCACTCAATCCGACTCTCACAGCAAAACAAGCAGCGACTCATACAAAACAAACAATAGCAGTGACAACCGTTCAATCACCAATAACATCTGGGACAATACCACAACCAACGGCAAAACAGTCGGCAGTAGCACCCGTGATACTTACTCAGAAGGGAACAATAACTACAACACCAGTTACGATGACGGCAAATCAAAAAATAAGAGCAACACAGACACGTATAACCAGAATCAGTCCCAGGAAACTAACAGCAGCAATGGTACTAACTCTTGGAGAAATAATCGAGATAATAGTTACTCAGTCACCAGCGGTAATAATACAGACACTTACAAAAACGGGCCGGAAACCAGAAACCACAATCGCGACCATTATTCAATCAACAAATCGAACTCTTCCAGCAGCAACAGTGCCGGAAAACCCAGTTCTAAAAACGAAAGTGAAAGATATTCCGAAAATCAAGAGCAGTGGGATAGCGAATACAAAGCTGATACTTATACAACCAAAAGTAACAGCGACGAATTGACAATAACTGCGAGTAAAAGTAACAGTAGTACCGAGGAAAATAATTCAAACTCATCTAGCAATAGCGATACCTCAACTACTCGTAATTCACAGACAGTCACAACTCACAAAGATGGTCGAAAAGAAGAAAGTGGCAGTTCGACTTACGAAAAATGGTTGAGGGACAGCAGTTACGATAG
>JANYGO010000341.1 GCA_025362325.1 Cyanobacteriota bacterium
TTGAGGCGTTCCATTTCTGGAGTAAATGTTTCGCCAACAAACGGAATTTGTTTGAATTGTTCCTCTAAGTTATCTTTGAGAAATTGCACCGGCTGCGAGAGTCGCATCTTGTTCAAATAGCGGGTAATTGCGCCGACGTTGGGCGAGATTGACATCTCATTGTCGTTGAGCACTACCATCAGATTGGTTTTCGGCATATGGCCCGCGTGGTTGATCGCTTCGAGTGCCATACCGCCAGTCAATGCGCCGTCGCCAATGACTGCTACAGTTTTAAAGTTTTCGCCCTTGAGGTCGCGCGCCATCGCCATTCCCAGGGCTGCGGAGATGCTTGTAGAAGCGTGACCGGCGCCGAAGTGGTCAAATTTGCTCTCGCAGCGCTTGAGGTAGCCTGCAACGCCGTCTTTTTGGCGTAGGGTGTGAAACTTGTTGTAGCGGCCGGTGATCAATTTGTGCGGATAAGCTTGGTGGCCGACATCCCAGGTAACTTTGTCGCGATCGAGGTCTAGTGTTTGGTAGAGTGCTAAGGTCAGTTCAACTACACCCAATCCGGGGCCTAGGTGGCCGCCACTAGCGGCTACTGTTTCTAAATGCTTTTCTCGAATTTGTCGGGCAATTTGTTCGAGTTGATGAATCGACAGGCCGTGTAATTGGTTTGGATGAGTCAGTTCGCTGAGATGCATATTTTAAAATCCCGCTCCTAAGAATTAGGACGAATCCTTAACAGATATAGGTTGTGCCTGCGGCGTTCGGTACGCGCAAACGTTAGAATAGTTTACCTGTTATTTGAGAAAATTGTTAGGCGTAATAATTTTATTATTTTTGGTCTGGCAATTATAGTTAATAAATTGTGCGCCGTCAATATAAAAAATGCTTATGTTGTTAGCTGCTCGTGGCTCACTGTTAGCTGCACGGGGATTATTAGCGATTTAAAACTGGTTTTTGTAATGATGGCTGACTTTTTAGCCATTTGGTTTCTGCAAGCGGACTGTGATGCAAAATCATTAACTGCGACTTGCTAAGGGCTTCTAGCGCGTAGGTACAACCTTGCAAATCGCTAAACTCAACCTCAACAAATTCTGCATCGTATTCATCAACTACTGTTCCCACTTGACCGCGATATAAGCCCTGTTCTGGTAAGTCTTCTAGTAATGCAATAACATCAAGCAGTTTGATTGTGAAATTCATCGTTTAGATACCGCGATCGTTTTTCAGCTTAATTTTATCGACCAAAATTGCTGTTACCTCACTTTCAGGCTCGGCAAGGTCAAAAGGGTAAGGTTGACGTGCAGTATTAGGATCGCGGCGACTAATTAAAATTTGCAATGCCTACCGAAATGCTTGCTCATCATTTCTGTGTTCGGAAATGTATTGCTTTAATTCAGCATTCGTCATTTGGTGTAGGTTTTGTTTCATACGATAAAGCTCCCAATTCCATCTTCATCTATTAAAATAGCAATTTCATCAGCTACACCAGCCTGGATGTAGAGTGTTTTCAATTGGCGATCGTAACGAAACACATTGATTGGCTGATACAAATTTGAAAGCAATTGACAGAGGAATATCGCTGTGTTGGATTGCTTTTGCGTTGGCAAGTCACAACTCCTAATTTATTATACTGCTGGATGCCGTAAGTCTCAAGATGGGCGATAATTTCTAAGGGCCCAAGAAAGCCGATCGCCCTTCACGATTTATTGCTTGCCAATTCCAACACAAAAGGGCGATTCACGCTCGGGATAGCTTCGCCGCGCGTGCTTATCCATTACAGCATTCGTTCTAACTCAGATGTTCGAGCATCTCCCAATTTTTGGGCCCCAGTCGTATCAAAGATGATCGCGTGTTTAGTATTTGGTACTAACCGCCGTAAAATCTGGATATAGCCGTCAGCATCGCCACGCCGGTGGAAGCGCGCCACAACCAATCGCTGCATATTCGGGAGTTGGCGCACGATGCACCAGGGATGAATGTTTAATTTTGGCTTTGATGTTGGTATCATAGGGTAATCTTTCCCCGCGTTTGCGGGGTTGGCTAGAAAAGCGATCGCCCTTAAGTTTTCGAGGCTAGGAGGGCGATCGTTTTCAGTGTATATAAACACTATATGTTGCATACGCATCAATGTCAAGTTAAAACATGGGATACGTTAGACTCCGGATTCGAGAACTAGCTGAACAAAAGGGTTGGACGCTAAAGCAAGTTGCCGATCGATCTGGAGTCAACTACAACACTGTCAGAAGCTACGTTCAGCGCGATACATTAAATACAGTCGATCTCTCCGCTGTCTACAAAATAGCCCGCGCCTTCGACGTGACAATGGAAGATTTGGTTGAGATTTTGGAAGATTGAGGGGCGCAGATGCAGATCCAGACGGCGGTTGAAACCGCGTCTACACAAACGATGTCCGAGCTCAGAGGGACTGAATAAAATAACGTAATTTTCACATCCTTGTCTTCAACCCACGGAGGTGGGTTTTGTTTGTATAGACGCGGTTTCAACCGCCCAGTCTTTATCCTCGCGTTTGACTTTGCCGAATTTCTGCCAACAGCCGCTCTTGACTTTTCGCAGGTTCTTTGCAAGTCAAACACTCGCAAACTAACCCGATCACACCTTCAGGCAAATCAGCCTCAATCTGACAAACCGCAGTCGGAAAATACTGCGAAATCAACCCCGAAATCTGGTCGGACGACGTGCGAATCAGGGTAGAATGCTGATACCAATCCAGAGCCGAAAGCAGACTCGGACAAGCTTGGGGAGTATCTCGGATAATACTGCTGAAAGCTTGCAAACCTTGTTGGGCGCGATCGAGATATTCTAAATTTGGGGCCAGCAACGCTAAGCGAATCAAAGAGGCGATCGCAATTCCATTCGCCGCCGGAGTTGCATTGTCGATATAACTGCGTTCCCGCACCAACAAATTCCCGCTAACATCCTGAGCAGCATTGTAATATCCTCCCAATTCCACACTCCACAAAAACTCATCAAACTCATCTTGTACCTGCACCGCTTTCTCCAACCAAAACTGAGAATTTGGCAACTGTTTAGTCTCATCCCCGTTTCCTAAAGTCCAACTTCCTTGATGCAAATCCAACAAAGCTTTCACAAACAAAGCATAATCTTCGGACTGCGCCGCCACAGCAGATTGTCCGTCATAATTCAGCCGCTGAAACCGTCCATCCGTCCACTGATTGTCTAATATAAAATTAGCAGCATTCACAGCTAATTCCAGATATTCCAAATTGCCAAAAACAGCCGCCGCCCGCGCCAAACCCGAAATCATTAAGCTATTCCAAGCAGCAATCATTTTCGTGTCAGTAACTGCGGGAATTCTACCAGGCCAACTGTCGTTTTTCGCTTCCTGATTGTTGCAGGCTGGCGGAAAATTTTTCACACTGTCGGGATTGCCGCCGTAGCGCACAGCAAAAAGTTTAGCTAAAGCCGTTTCTACAGTGGCGCTGAGTTTTCCCGGATGGCGGCGCTGCAATACATTTTTTCCTTCAAAATTACCGCCGCGAGTCACAGTAAACTGTGCTTGAATTTCCGTTAATTCTTCAGCAGTTAACAGTTGTTCTAGTTCGGCATAAGTCCAAACATAAAACGCTCCTTCCTCCGGTTCAACTTCTTCTGAAGTGTTAAAACTGTCGGCATCCTGTGCAGCGTAAAAATAGCCTGTGGGCGCAATCATTTCTCGCTTCAACCATTCTACTGTCCGCGCGATCGCACTTTCAAAAGCAGGCTCTTGTACGCCCGCGCTCCACAAATTCGCTAAATACTCAACAATTTGACCGTTGTCGTAGAGCATTTTTTCAAAGTGCGGCACAGTCCAAGCTGCATCAACCGTGTAGCGGTGAAATCCCCCGGCTACATGGTCGTAAATGCCGCCCAATGCTAAGTCTAATCCGCGCTGAGTGCACACTTGTTTGCTGTCGTGTTTTGCATCAAAATCAAAGCGCGTTCCCCGCAGTGTTAGCTCAGCATAAGGCATCATCGGAAAACTGGGCCCGGAGTTGCTGCCGGAAATAATTCCGGTGTTGAATTCTAAGCCTTTTTGGAATATTTCGCGATTTAATTCTGCGGTTACTGCTGACAACATTGCAGACTGTTGGAGGTTGTCTAAAATCTCTGCTTTGAAGGCTTGCAATTTGCGTTTTTCTGTGTCGTAAAAGCGCCGAATTGACTGCAAAACTTCTAGAAATCCTGGCCGTCCGTAGCGCGGACTTACGGGGAAATAAGTGCCTCCGTAGAATGGAACTCGCTCGTCTGGGGTGAGAAAAACGTTGAGTGGCCAACCGCCTTGGCCTGTCATCATTTGCAAGGTTTGCATATAAATGCTGTCGATGTCCGGGCGTTCTTCGCGATCGACTTTTATCGGTATAAAGTGCGAATTCATGTATTCGGCGATCGCGCTATCCGAAAAAGCCTCCCCTTCCATCACCGTACACCAGTGGCAGCTAGAATAGCCAATTGACAGGAAAATCGGTTTATTTTGGATCTCGGCGGTTGCTAAGGCTTCGTCGCACCATGGCCACCAGTCGATCGGGTTTTCGGCGTGTTTCCGCAGGTAAAGGCTTTGGGATTGAGCAAGACGGTTGACCATAATCAAATCTACTTTAACTCGTGCTGGGTAAGCTTGTCAGTTCTCTAGCAGTTTAGCGCGATCTGTTTTAGTTGAGTTGTTGGCGACAATCATGTTTTAATATTAGCACTGATTTTTTCGATATAAAATGAGTTTATCATCTCGGAGAATTTTCAATCAACGGCTCGGACAGTTTTTGCTGAGTGCGGCCGTTCCTCCTGCTGTTCTCAAACAGTGCCAAGCCGAACCATCGAAGCAAGCCGAACCCTCGAACCAACCTGTATTAAAAACTAATACTAACAAAGTTCCGGCGAAAAAAGTAATTCCCGAAGTAGAATTATTCGTACCGACTTTTTTAGGAAACGACCAGCGCAGATTCTACGGTCGAGGTGTCCCCAAAGGCTTGAAGTTAATCGACAAATTTGAGCTAGGAAGCGGTCGAACTTTTATGGGCAGACAATCGCAAATTTGGAGCGGTGCGGGTTGGACGGGACAGCCAACAATTACCAGAGACCGAGACAAAACTTATTTAATTATAGGTTCGTTCGACCACTATTTGCACAAAATAGACATGGCGACGAATAAAGAAGTTTGGCGGTATGAGTTTGATGATATAATTAAAGGAACTTCCACAATTTATATCGACAAAACAGCCAGCGCCGAAAACAGAATTGTGATTTTGCAAGGCAGCCGCAGCGGCGGTGGTGGCAAAAATGTCGTACCGAGTTTTAGGGCAGTGTCTTTTAGAACTGGCAAGGAACTGTGGAAGTTGGACATCAGGAGAACGCCCAGCTACAGTCAGGATAATGACAGCAGTCCTTTGTATCTGGGTGATGGCGTGTTGTTCAATGCGGGGGAAAATGCGATCGGCTATTTTCTCAATAGTTCTGCCAGCCAAGCCAAAGTCAAACAAGGAATCAAGCAACCGCAAATCTTGTCGGAAGTGCAGCTTTATGCGCCGGGAGATATCAGCAAGCACGGCGGCAATTTGGTAGCGGAATCATCACCATCCAGGCTGAAAGATAGACTATTTATTTCTGCTGGTTCCGGTCATATTTATGGTATCAGCATTAAAACCAAAAAGATTGTTTGGGATTTCTATACTGGTTCAGATATAGATGGAAGTGCTGTAATTTCTAAATCGGGAAAACTGTTTTGTGCTATTGAAAAACAATACATTGCGGGTAACGGCGGAGTTCTCAAACTGAATCCGAACAAAGAACCTAATGCCAGCGTCGAATGGTTTTTACCGACCGGAAACCGCCGGCTTGCTGGCTGGGAAGGCGGGATAATTGGCTCGGTGGCGCTGAATGACGAGTACAATCCTGGGGAGTTTCCGCTGCTATTTGCCACAAATGCGATCGACGGCAATTTATACATCGGTTCCCAAGATACGATTACAGGTAAAAAGAATGCTGTGCCTTGGCGAAATCAGTCTTATGAGACTCCGGTAATCGTGTTTAAAAAAGAGATTGGTTCTTCAATTTCGACTCCGATTTTTACCGATGGCAATAAACTCATCAGTGCGGGATATAATGGTGTTTATTTATTCGATTTGAAGTGGGAACGAGCGAAGTCTGGAGATAATAATGCTTTGAAAAATGCTAAAGGCGAGTTTTACCGTTTGAAAGTAAAAGAATCGGGGAGATTTAAACCGGGTTTATCCTTTGAGGCGACACCTGTAGTTTGGGACGGAATTGTGAGGATTTGCGCGAGAGACGGCTGGATGTATACTTTGGGTTAAAATCAAGGTTTGTAGTGAGGACTTTAGTCCGCATTTTCCAGGTGTTGAAATCCGCCAATGCCACCACCTGCCGTTTAACAGCGCTTATCTCTATCATAGAAAGGATGTCAGGAATTATAGGAAACTTGTTATATGCCGACAAATGAAAGTCAAATAAGTCAAATTTACGGTTCAGAAGATGCCCAAGGTATTTTACAACTTGCGATCGCCCGCCGACAAGATGAAGGCGAACTTTCCCGAGTCCAGCTTTTCGAGATTGCGGCGGAATTGGGCATTTCCGAACAGGATATTGTGGCCGCCGAACAGCAATGGTTAGCCACTAGAGGGGAATTTCAAGAAAAGCTAGTTTTTAACACTTACCGTCGCGGCAAATTGCAGAAAAATGTGACAAAGTACGGCATTATCAATACTTTTTTAGTTTTGTTTAATCTAGCAGGATCTCACGAGCTTTCTTGGTCGCTGTTCATTTTACTAACGTGGGGATTGGGATTGTCGCTGAATGCTTGGAATGTTTATCAAACTGAAGGGGAAGATTACGAACAAGCATTTCAGCGGTGGCGTTTGAAGAAACAGGTGGGACAGTCGATAGGTACTGCGACAGATAAGTTTATGAAGTGGTTGCAGTCGTGATATGTACTCACTTGTCGGGTGCGCAGTGCGCACCTTAATACTCAGGATCGATACCCAAAGCTCTTAACTGAGCCGCCAGTCGATCGCCCCGCTGTCGTTCTTGCTCAGCTTGTTGTTGAGCCAATTCTTTCTCCTGTTGCTCTTGTTCGGCACGCTGTTGCTCGCGATCGGCACGCTGTCCCTCTTGTTCGGCTCGTTCTCCACCTGTCAGCAACAAATTGCCTTCTGCGTCCCAAAAACGCAACCAAGGCAATTCGGCATTTTGATACTGTCCTTGCCACATTCCTAATTCCACACCCAAAGGCCCAATTGGATAGTGTCCGCGATCGTTGGCTGACAATAACTGATAGTTACCTGTTAGCAACTGATACACTTCTACGCTAGCTCGACTCACTTCATAAATAGCGTAGAACGGCACACGAATTGCTTGTTCGTAAACCCAAAACTTGCCAGTCTTAGGAGTTGCATCTCGTTCTTCGGAGCCGTCGCCCGAAACAAATTTGATGACAATTAAAGGTGCGATCACTTCGTACCACATCACGTAAGAACGCCGAATTTGACCGTCAACTAATGGCGACACGTTGGGAACATAAAACCAATCGGGTGCTTCAGCTCCTTTGTCTGTCGGGTCTGTTAAACGCCAATAAATGCCGCAATCTTGACCTATGCAATATTGATTATCCCGATGGCGCTGCTGCAATAGCGGGGTGATGGCATCAGTCAGCAGAATGCTTTGGGGATGCTCCTGAAAGTTTTTCACAAATGTACCGTCTTCGTCGGGCAGTTGAGTGTGGTCGGGAGGGCGATCGATTATTGGTGTATAGTTTGTATCTCCCTCGGATTCTGGCAGTTGAGTGTGGTCTGGCAGTCGATTGGCTATGGTCGAGGCTTTTGTTTTAGAAGCAGTCATAGCGGTAACAGTTAATTAAATTTAGATTATTTATCAAAAATAATAGCAGTTTTAGTGCTAAATCGTCACTATTTTAGTGTTACAAATTGCATCTCATCTTCCCTCGCGACAATATTCAGTTTTCACAAATTGTCTCAGCACTGGCGATAAACTGAACAGCGCCTGATTATCCTGTTCTTCTTTTTCAATCAATGCTCGATTTCCCAAAGATGGCAGTACATTGAATAAATCGTCCGGCGATAATTGCACATTTTCTAGGAATTGAGAAATTGCAACAGGCTCGATTTCATTCGCGATGCAGCACATTACCTGTTTCTCTAATTCTGATAAGCGATCGCACTGCTGCTGCAATCTTGCTTTCAATTCATCTCCCAAGAATAGCGTATCATATTTCAAGAATTCGGCAACTCGCCCGCCAAATAATTCTTGAATCATGGCTGCAACTATTTTCAACCACAAGGGATTTCCTCGGTAAGTGTTAATCAGGGTTTCCCATTTTTCCGGTTCTAGTAAACCTTTTTCTCGGAGTATTTCGCCTGCTGCTGCACCTAAACCGTCGAGTCGTAAGGTGTGAACGCGGGTGTTTTCTCTGTTTAATGCGACAATTTCTCTAGGCGATTCCCAACTATTTACGATTAAGCAACTGTTGTGGCAAGTTTCGCCGATACGTTTGAATAGGGTGCTGTAATTTTCATATTCTGGTCGATAATTGCCTGCTATTTGTCCGCTGCTGAGAATTGTTTGTACGTCGTCTAGGATGATGAGGCAGCGGTGCGATCGCAATTTGTCGATTAGCAGCGATAGTAGTTCATCGGTGCTGGCTGGCAATTCGGTTTCTGGTAGATTAGATAAAAATTTAATTAGGCTTTTTAGGGTATTATGGAGGGTTGGGGATGTGCCGAGACTTCGCCAAATTACATATTCAAATTGATGCTGGATTTGTGGGAGGAGGTGGAGTGCGAGATTGGTTTTGCCAATTCCGCTGATTCCTAATATTGCGACTAGGCGGGTGCGATCGTGTACTATCCATTGTTGTAGGGTGGCGAGTTCGGATGTGCGGCCATAAAATGAGCTGATATCTGGTGCATCTCTTAAGTCTTGGCGTATTTGGGATTCGGTGTTTTCTGGGGGAGAGGGCGATCGGGTTTTTGTAAAGTTTATAGATTGTAAAGTTTCTGGGCAGATGTTAACGTTACCAATCTGTACAGTGTCTTTCCAGTAATGTGATGAAACAATGGAAAATTGCTGTCTTTTCAAGGTAGATTTAAAATTAGATTTATTAACTGCTTCACCTAATACATCTGAAAGTATTTTCCATAATTCCGAGGCAACATCCCTAGCATGACCCTCACTACAATGAGCTTCCTCTGCAATTTTCGGGTATTTTTGACCTTGCCAAGCACCAATTAATATAGCCTCTTGCACGTTGTCGAGATGTTTTCCAGTCTTGGCGAAAACTAGGTTGTCTGCAAATTTTAAGATTTCTTCAGAGTCCATCGATCGGGAAAGTGTGGGGGTTTTAGCTATTGTATCCTACAATTTCCGACCGTGCCGACATTCTCCGACATTTCCCGACCTGCGAGAGAGGAAAAATTATGTAAAACTACCGACATTTTCCGGCATCTTCCGACTAGACAAGTCAAAGATTTTGCTCAACAATAATAACTAATGGAATCACAATACTGAATTATCTAAAAGTAAATATGGGCCCAGTTAAATTCAACGCAGAGACTGTAGCAAGAATTGCAACAGGAATGAAAGGCATATACGCGATCTATGATGCCGAATTTTCCGAAGGATCTGCCTATGTAGGAATGTCTGAATCATGTATTAAAACAAGACTGGAGGCTCACTTAAATCCCAAAAATAGAAATGGGAGCAAGAGTATCCATATGCTTGTCGAACACAAGCATGATTTATGGTTTTCTTACGAAGAAAATAATAATCCTCGTTTTACAGAAGCAGAAGAAATTTTTAAGTTCCAGAAGCCACCAGCAAATAGAAGATATGAGTGGAAGCCGCTGAGAGACGAATGGGGAAGTCTATAAGTTTTTGACTGAGAATTGTCAATTGCACTCGGATTTTTGTTTGTGGCTTACTCTCAGTTTTCTTGATAAGGAGTTCTCTAATGGCAATCGATCTAGATTTATTCTCTGGTAATAATTACCGCTCGACGATTCAGCAGTATTGCCGTCAACTAGGATGGAACATTAGCGACATCAACGATCGCCGTACCATCATGAACTTTACAATGAATTCTGGTACTACCCAGACGCTCTTTATCATCCGATATGACACAACGCTAGAGTTTTCAGTGCCAAGTGGTGTCAAGTTTAACAGTCAGAATGATGTTCCTGGATGGATGTCTACACTTATGCTCAAAGAAAACTCTAGCTATAAAATAGGTTTCTGGAGCATAGAAGAGATTAGTGACAGACAAACTTTTTCGATTATGCACAATGCTGAAATCAGTTTGATTGACGTGTCATACTTCCAAAAAGTTGTAATGAAATTAATTCAAGAGTGTGATAAATTTGAGCAGACTATCTCAAAAGCATTGAGGGGGTATTAATCAAATTTGTATAGTAGTTAGAAATAGGTAATTTTGGAGAAAATAACATGGAAACTGTACCTGTAAAGATGTCAGATATTAGGGTTCCCAATCTGAGTGAACTCAATCCAGCAAAGATACGATCTATAGAAAATTCTTCCGAATCTTTATCAAATCTGCTTCACGATAAAGACGATCCAATTGTTCTCTATCGCGGTACACCTCCTTACGAATTGTGTGACGGCAGACACAGAGTTTATTTGGCGGAGCAACGAGGCATTAAATTAGTTCCGGCTGCTTTCAACTAAATCTAATGAGAAAAGTAGAATTTACTTATTAGCCAAAGATCGATCGCCCTTTTCCTTCCTAAAGTGCGATCGCACTTTCGTAACAATCTCAAACCTTCAGACTCAAGTGCAAGTCTGCAACAATCGGCAATTCAAATACATTACTCTCTAGAAACCGCTTTGAGAAAAACATAACTTCGATATTTTCTATTTCCTCAGTTTCAGGATTGAGACGAGCAACAATTCCATAGTCTAGTTCCTGCGATTCTTGCTCTGCATAAGGCGAACATTTATGAATGTACAGAATATCGCCGACAGCATCGTATTTAAAAGTTAGTTTTTGTGCCATATTATCTCTCCTTGGGTAACAGTTTTTGTCAGGTAAGCTGTCACAATCCAATTGCGTTCTCTGGGAACTGTATCACTCACAACAGCTACTACAACATACCTACCCTTGCGACCCTTACCATACTGCCTTGAAAATAGAAAAGTATTGCCAAAACGTAAATCACATCGAACCTCATCTGGGTCAGCTAGAGTTTCAGCTATTCTTTCCTGATAAGTTGGTAGCAAATCGGGATGGGTCTCAGCAATGTGCTGCTCTCGCTCTTCTGTGAGTTCGACCTCACTGTCGAGATACGGACAGAAAAATTGTGTTGTCACACTGATCTAGTCTTGCCAGTCTTAGTTATCTAACTTTTAGAGTACCATAATTATATGACAAGTGAACGCTCGCCCTTTCTTTCCTAAAGCGCGATCGCCTAAAAAATTACCATTCTAAAAATATAATTCGTCTAAATAGAGTTCTGTTGCTTCTTTCAGATTGGCGATCGCTTCTTCAATTGTTTCACCCTGGCTAGCAGTTCCCACTTCAGGACATTCTGCCACATAAACATCTTCTTCCCAATAAACGATTGCTGTAAAGATACGAGGCATATTTTTTTGCAATACCTACTTAGTTCTCACTCTCATCCTTATTTTAGCACATCGGGCGATCGCACTTCTATCTCTACCCCAGCGTCAACACTCCCGTCCCAAAATTAACAGCCAACGGCAGCAGTTTCAACCACTGCAAACCCAGAATAGATTCAGGAATTCCATCCCCTACCAACACAGGAATTACATACTCCTCTCCATCCACTACAGCTTTTCCCTCATAAATATCAAAATACTCCTCACCCCGCGCCGTCAGCATCAGCCGTTCACTTTCAATCATCACCCACCCCAAACTCAGACAATCTTGAGTATCCAGGGCTAACCAACCCGTTGTAAATCCAGTATCTAATAACACTTCAATAGGGAATCTTTCGCCATCAGCAGCAACTAAATCAATTTCAAAAAATAGCTCTCCAATCTCCCCAAACCTGCCATCAATCATAGAGTGCCGCAAGCCCCAGTCTCATTGATGCGATGAATGCCAATCATCCCGTGCGGGTACTTTTCACGAGCTTTTTGAACTGCGATTTTTTCATCAGGATCGATGAAATAGTCCCCACTGTTTGGCTCAATAACCATAAACCAGTTGTAATGCTGATCTATTAGTTCAAGGCTAACCCTTGCAAAAACCTCTCGATAACGCTGACAGCGGGCATCTTTTTCAGCTTTCCGTCTAGCTAACTCCTCTGGCGGTATCGTAAATTCAGGAAATAACCTACCTCGACGGCGAGGGCGACTTGATGTTGCTTGAGTCATGGCTTGAATTCCATTTTCAACTATCTGCAAGTATATCCTAGGTCTTGACTGCGAAAGTGCGATCGCCCTTTCTTCAGTAAAGTACGATCGCCCTAATCGATCGGGCTGTCCTCCTCATAAACCATCAAATCTCCCGGCTGACAGTCTAGCGCTTTGCACAGAGCATTCAGAGTTGCTTCGTCAATTCTCGTAAGCCGGCGACGACTTTTGATTTTAGAAACAGAAGTTGGGTGCATCCCAATTAAAGCAGCCAATTCTTTATTACTGATATCGCGCTCTGCCATCACAACTGCCAATTTCCAACGAATCACTGCGGGTGCTCAACTACTAGCCTGGACTTTCCAAGCTGATGTTAGCATCCTGCAACCTTCACTAAAAGTATAGGGCAGGATACGCAGGCAGTTGAGAGCGATCGACCAGCGGCAGTGAGGGCAGAGTTAGCGGTTTAATCGTCTTTGGATTCATTGAACCTCCCTTCCTTCTGCGCTCTTTCCAGTCCTTCCTCCACCAAAAGTAATGCCATTTGGGAAATCGAACGACGCTCAATGCTCGCCAGTTTCTCTAACTTCTCCTTGATTTCAGATGGCGGGTAAAAGGCAACTCTGGGAGATTTTGCGGGACTCACATTGTTTAGGGGTAACGTGTTCATTGCAGTCATTTTAGCTGACTATAAATTTTTTAGACATTTTTTAAGCCACAATAGCACACTGCAATCTAGTTTATGCTATAGTAATCTAACAACCACAAACAAACCCCCACCGCTCAGACTTGCAATCATTCGGTAGGGGCTTGAACTCCCATATTCAGGAGGAATCTCTATGATATCACCGCCCAAGTCAGTTCCAGAACTGCTCCGCGAAGAAACACCCGACGCACCGCAAGGTAAACAACCGATCCGGTTGCTGATTTGTGGCATTCCGAAAGGCGTAGAAAGCATCGTTAATCTGCTGCACGTCTTAGGTTTTGCCGAAGCTGTAGAATGGAGCCCGCCTTTACCATCGCCGATCGCAGGTGAGATCATTCGCATCTTAACCCGTTACTGGAAAGAATAATCTTTGAGGTCGATCGCCCTTTCTTTAGAAGACCGGGCGGTTGAAACCGCGTCTATACAGACACTCACGCGCATTGCCAAGGGTTGAAGAACGGGCAATGAAATATTACGTTATTCTCTCTTAGTCGGCGTCCGGCGGACATTGTTTGTGTAGACGCGGTTTCAACCGCCGTCTACAACCACAGGATGAATTAAAGTTGATCGCAAAGCTTCTCGAACTTCCGAACTCAAATACTTATTCTGCAAAACCTGCCATTTTTGCCAAGCCACGTAGCGATTCTCTGCCAACAAACCAGCCAGTTTCGGCAACTCTTTTTTCAAATCGCGATCGACAAAATCTGTCAGAAACTCCCCTAAAACTTCACAATCTTGAATATCGCCCAAACATTCCTGAACAGCTTTCACATCTTCAACATAACCTTCATAACTCGGGCCGTAAAAATTACCAAACAGATTCATCAAATAGCGAACCCGCTTGGCTTGCTTCCGCAAATCGTGCAGAATAGTTCCCTCCGCCGCTAACTTCTCTTCCACAGCCGACTCACTCAAATCATCAGCAACTTTAACTTTTCCATCCTCATATTCCGTGCCCAGTAGCCAAGCCGGATGCAGGAAAAACTCGCTGATTTGAGGTAACAGTAAATCCGGCAAAACCTCAGCAATTGGCAAATGTTCGATCGCCCGAAACTGCGGTTTTTCTACCCAATTCTCGATCGACTCTTTCAGCGACTGGTAACTTTTGTGTTCCAAAACAGCCCTTACCCGTTTCAAAGCCCGACGGCGCTGTTTGAGCAAACTCAACAAAGCCTCATCCAAAACTTCCTGTTCGTCAGTCGGCAAATTCGGGTAATAGCGGTTTTGGAGAGTTTCGAGCATCACATCCACATCTCTGAGCGTTCCTAGAATCCGCCCCACCTTACCAATTTTGCGTTCAGAAATTTGTTTTGGCAAGTCTAAAACCAAAGCAAAACCCGTTACAGCCGATCGCAAACGTCTCATTCCGACTCGCATTTGGTGAAGTTCTTCTGCATCTTTGTCTTTGAGAACTTCAGCCTCGTGCGCTACAGTTTTGCGGAAATACTTGTCAATCGCCTCAGAGGCCGCGTCTCCGAGAGTTTTAACTTGAGTTTTAACTTTTGTTGATGTTTTTACGTTCATGGCAGTTGTAGAGTGCACTTTCTCGATCGACTTTAATTTTGATTTCAAGGTTTTTATAATAAGGTGTTACATCCTAGCACACACTTTTCATTGATGAACCGCAGTCAAAACAAATTTTAATATAAGCTGCTTGACAATGTATCCAAAGTCAGCATTTAGCAATTCTTTAATCTCAAATCTCAAATCTCAAATCTCAAATAAAATTACCCTCCCTCGCCCTTGGGCAAATAAAAATCCGATTTCTGGCGCGCTTTCCCAAATAGGTTAAGATCGCTGCAAACCGACATTTATTCGCCAAAGAGAGAGAGAGGGTGCGTGAGGGAGGACAAGTTTTAAACTAAATCAAGCCCAGCTTGTCCGACTTCAAAGAGGCAGTTTAGCCTTTCCAGTCTTTCTCAGATTGTTCGAGCACGTAGGTTGCGACATCCTCGATTTGTTCGGGCTTCAAGCGGCCGGCGAAAGCAGGCATAGCATTTTTGCCCTTAGTTACCTGAGTGGTAATAGCTTCGAGGGAATTCATGCCGTACTTTTCAAGAGCACCCTTTTTCAAGGTTTTCATTGCCATAACCACGTTGCCGCCACCGATGTGACAAGCAGAACAGTTGGCGCTAAAGAGTTTAGCCCCTTTAGCAGCATCGCCTGCCAATGCAGGGCGGCCGAAGCCGACGGTAAAAATTGCGAACGCTAACAGGGCGATCGATAAGAGTCTTTTCAACGCAGTTCTCCTCTAATGGACACCGTTCACGGTGGTTCTTTAGTTATTTTACCTGTTTACTCAGTCGCAAACACGTAGTAGCGATCGCGATTTTCCGAGTAATTTACCACTTTTTTGGCAGAGGCAGTTCAACTCTCAAAATTCTCCACGCCCCAGCCCGGAGCAGTCTTCGCTGCCCGGATCACAAAAGCAGCCAAATTTTCGATCTCAGTCTGCCGCATCCAGCTTTCCGGCACTTGGCGACACCAAAAAGTTTCCTCACTGCCGTCATAAGTCATCGGTTCTCTCAGATACGCCACCAAACTATTGACGCTGGTGCGCGGAGGCGTTGCCCCCTGGAGAGCAGTCAAAGACAAAGATATAGTCGGATCGGGCAAAGTTGCTCCCCCGACGTGACAGTTGAGGCAGTTTTGCTCAAACAACCGCTTGCCTGCGGAAAAATCCTCAGCCGAAAATAACCGAGTGTGTCCCTGTGCGTCCAATTCCACTGCTACAGGTTCGCTGACTTTTAAATAGCGAGTCACATAAGAATCGGCAGCAGCCAAAACAGGTTGAGGTGCCAGCAGCACCAGCGGCAAAATAATTAAAATTCCCAACAGAAAGGAGACAAAAACACCACGACGCAGCATGAGGGACTACAACCTTTTGCGATATTAATTGAGCAGGTGGTGAATTTTAGATTAGGGATTTTAGAGCGAAAAACGACCAGCCAGCAATCCTTGCCAAAGCCCAGCCTTCTCCCAATCCAAAATCCAAAATCTAAAATCTAAAATTGATTAGCGAGCGCCTTTGCCACCAGCCCACTGCTTGGCGACAATTTTCGGCTGCAACAGAATGTGACCGGCAATCGCGTACAAATCGTCATCCGAGAGATTTCTCATTTCAGCGAAAATATCCGCGCTCTTCATGCTCGGATGCACTTCCGAAATTTCCTCAAACCCGTCATAAGTCGTCGGATTTTTCATAAAGTCCACCAGCGACTCAATATTATTGCGGGGCGGGTTGGCCAAAGCCAGAGTTTCCGGGCTCAAATTCACGTTCGGGTCAGTTTTTGTCATGCCCGCAGCGTGACATTGAGCGCAAGCCGAGTTGAACAGGCGTTTGCCTTGCTGGACTTGTTTGAGGCTCAGCACTACCGGAGCGCCTTTGTCATTCAAAGTCACGGTGCGAAGTTCAGGACTCAGTTCGACAGCCATCGCGCTGCTGACAAATAACTGAAATGTCAAGAATACAGCGGTCAGAGCAATGAAATATCTTTTAAGCATGGTTCTCCTTAAAACAATCCGGCAAATTATTGAACGCTAAGAGAGCATAGCTGGCAAACAGATTTTTGTTCAAAATTCCCTCCTGAGAAGGCAACTGGCGAAAGTTTGTGCAGCCGTACCTTATAAAGGTAGAGGAATTTTGCGATCGATCTAATCTGCAATCCGTTTTGAGTCGCGCCTTTTTTCGAGAGTGGACATAATTGCCTTAACATCCTCCAAAGCCAAACGGGTTTGAGGGTGCTTGTAGGCAATTTCCAACTCGTCACACAAGCGGAGCACGTCTTCAACAGGGACATTGAAGTCCTCTGCTATTTCTGCGATGGATAGGTCTGCAAAACCCATAATTTTTAGGTCGCTGACTGGTCAAAATTGAGTTGACGGCTATTGACTGAAAGCTGGACAATTTAACAAAGCGCTGTTAGCTTATTTTGTGAGTTTGTTCTGAGATGTTGTTCGATCGCCAGCTAACTCACCACTAACGGTCACTAAGCATTTTTGCTCAGCCAAATTTCACAGCCCATAAACTTCCAATGAATATCATCCCATTGCTGCGTCTTTATTATCAATAGGACTTGGGCGCGCGGGGCTCAAAACCCCGTATCTGCGTGCATTTCTCGCTACTAAACTTAATATTTTTCTAAGAAACTGGGTTTTTTGGGGCAATTCCTCTGAAATTTTGGTAGACAAGATTGCAAAAGTTCTTTTAATCAGACTTTCCGGCGATGCTCTGAGCAACGTCCTAGCTAGGGCTGGCAATTCAAGTCTAGTCTCTCCTCCAGACTCCACGACAGGAGTCTGGAGGCGCAACAGCTTAGGGAGAAAGCTTGAAAGCGTGAGTTGGCGAGGGTACAGCGTGGCTGTCGCTGCCATCGTGGGCGGAGAATTCCGAGTTTGCCAAGAAGGGCTGGGGCTGGTGAAGGTCGATTAACTGAGCGAGAGTTTTCTTTAATTGAGTCCGAGGTACGATCAAGTCTACAAAACCGTGGGCGAAGGAGTATTCGGAAGTTTGATAATTTTCCGGCAGCTTTTCCCGCAGAGTTTGCTCGATTACCCGGCCGCCTGTAAAGGCTACAGTAGCTTTTGGCTCTGCAATAATCACGTCTCCCAGCATGGCAAAACTGGCGGTGACGCCGCCGGTGGTCGGGTGGGTCAAAATTGGGATGTAAAGCAGTCTCGCTTCCCGATGGCGCTCCAGAGCCCCGGAAATCTTAGCCATTTGCATCAAGCTGAGCATTCCTTCCTGCATTCTCGCGCCGCCGGAAGCGCAGACAATAATCACGGGTAAGCGTTCCCGCGTGGCGTGTTCGATGAGGCGGGTCAATTTTTCTCCGACAACTGAGCCCATGCTGCCTCCGATAAACTGAAATTCCATGACTCCGAGGGCGACGGGCAAATTTTCGAGTTTGCCGATGCCTGTTTCTACGGCGTCTAGGTGGCCTGTTTTTTCTTGAAATTCGCGGAGTCGATCGCTATATTTTTTGCGATCGCGAAATTTCAGCGGATCGGTGGCGTGCAGTTTTTCGTTAATTGGTACCCAGGTATGGGGATCGATCAACTGCTCGATGCGATCGTCACTGTAAACTCTGATATGATGCCCGCATTCCAAGCAAACCATTTGATTTGCTCGCAGGTCTTTGGTATAACTCAGGGCATCGCAAGCTGTGCATTTACTCCAAAGTCCGTCCGCGATTTCTCGTTCCGGCCGTTCTTGGGAGTTGGGTACTGATTTTCGGCGATTTGCAAACCAATCAAATAGAGACATTAAAACTTGCTAATTGTTAACTGTTGACTGTTGACTGTTGACTGTTGGCTGTTGGCTGTTGTTGGCAACCAATAACCAATAACTAATAACCAATAACCAATAACTACTGACTATTATCCTCTTCAATGGGACTGATGAGGAGCGATGCTGACGGATGGTGTTCTGGAAGAACTTGCAGGGCTGTAGCACTGCCCGCTCCCAGATAAGATGCTACGCCCAAGTCAACGATGCGAGCTGGGATTTGATGAGCAGCCAGGATCTGCTGCATTAATTCCGCTTCCCAACGAAAGCTAGTAGTTGTAAGTGTAATCCAAGACACGGAATAATTTTACCAATTTTTGAGACAATGTTATGTTCGATCGCAAGGGAAAAATCCCTATCAGAAACTAAAATTCGGGAAAAACAACTGCAAGTAAGTAGATAAGATCGCTTCGCCCCACAAAGCTGTAATTGCTGCACCAAGAGCCAGACACGGGCCGAAGGGCATGGGTTGACGCCGATCGAGCAATCCCAGGGCTATCGCCCCGCCGCCGACCAAAGCCCCGACTACACAGGCGATAAATCCCGCTATCAGCAAGAGTTTCCAGCCCAGCCAAGCTCCCATCAACGCGCCTAATTTGACATCTCCCATCCCCAGAGCATTCTGCCCGAAGCCGAGAACTCCTGCAAGTCCGATCGCGTCAAACAGCCACAACCCGACAACTGATCCCAGAATTCCGTCTAATACCAGATAGTGCACGGAGTCGATCGGGCTAAACGTCGGCCACCAACCCTTAGCCACTTGAAAAACCAATCCGAGTACCAAGCCCGATCGAGTTAAAGAATTAGGCAAAGTCATTGTATCGCAATCAATCAAAGACAAAGCCAACAGCCAGCTAAAAAAAACCCACAAACCCAGAGTTTGCACTGTGATCCCAAACTGCGAGAAGATCAGCAAAAATAGCAAACCCGTAGCTGCTTCCACCAGCGGATAGCGGGCAGAAATCCGACTGCGACAGTGATTGCAGCGTCCCCGCAGCCACAGCCAACCGAACACAGGTATATTTTCGTAAGTTCTGAGTTGATTTAAACATTTGGGACAGCGAGAAGGAGGGTTAATCACCGATAAACCCGCAGGTAACCGATAAACTACCACATTGAGAAAGCTGCCGATCGCCGAACCGAAAACAAAGACGATCGCGGTGACAAGGGAATTAAATATAATTTCCATTAAGTTATCTGTTGAATCTTGACTGTGGTTATTTATTAGTTGTTAGCTGTGATATTTTTTACAGTAAATTACCCATCAGGTGGGAGCTTAACAGTTGACAGTTGACAGTTGACTTCGGAGTGCTCCCGTTTTTAGACAGGGGATTTAAGCCCCTGCCTAAAAACAATCCACCTAAAGGTGGGGGCTTAAATCCCCTGTGATGCAGGTTAGGAATCCAATTTCTAGTCATGAAAGATGCGGACTAAAGTCCTCACTACGAACCTTTTTTTGCAAGTTGGCGATGTATTTTTAGTTGTGAATTGTTACTTAGTAATCACCAACTGCCAACCGTCAACTGCCAACTGCCAACTGTCAACTATCAACTGTCAACTGCCAACTGCCTAATACATTTGAGATTCAATTTCATCAAAAGTAACAAAACGTTCACCGGGCAACAAAACGGGCTGCGAAGCAAAAATTAGCTGACCTCGATCGCTTCGGTGACTGACAACTACACCAGTCGGATGCTGCATCTGCTCGGAATGCACATTCAGATAAATACTATATGCCGATCGAGCAGCTCGGATTAAATCGGGAGCTAGCAAGCTTTGACTTTCGGAAATTGCGATCGTGGGTTTTGGGTTGGGCTGGTATCGAGTCACTGGAAACTTATCATAATACTATGGGTCTAGCTGTTGTTGTTGCCTCTAGATCGATCGAACTAACCTTATTTTTTAAGAATGGACTAGGTGGAAATTAATAATAGATTAACCTACAATCCTCCCTTAGCTGCGATCGAACTGCGACTGCGAGCGCTCCTTTCTGCCCAACTGTACGCTGCTGCGTGGGTAGATCCGTCCCCCGCAACACTGATGGGGGTTTTCGAGCACCTGCGTACTCTCCGCTACATCCTCCACGACTACGTGCCTAGGCCCGTGTCCAAATCTCCGCCCAACCCAGGAGAGGTGCGCTACCAGTGGCAAACAGGAACTTTGCTGTTTACGGATTTGGCAGGGTTTACGTCGCTATTGGAAGCGAACGCTGCCCAGGGGCGCAAGGGAGCTGAAACGCTGCTGGGGGTGATTAACGACTATTTTGCCTCAATGATCGAAATTGTCAGCAAATCGGGCGGGGATTTGCTGGAGTTTACCGGAGATGCGATGCTGGTGCAATTCCTGGGAGGGATTGACCCAGAGGAGGATACAGCCAGGGCGGTGCGGGCGGGTTTGCGGATGCAGCGGGCGATGGCTCAATTTGCGAATATTGAAACGGCGCGGGGTGTTTTGTCTTTGAGGATGCGGGTGGGTATCCACTGCGGCCGCTACATTAGTGCTGATATCGGTACGCCGCTACGGATGGCCCACGTACTGCTGGGGCAGTCAGTCCAGCAAGCCAAGCAGGCTGAGGGTTCTGGGACTGTGGGGCGGGTGTGTTTGACTGAAACTGCTGGTTTGTGTTTGGGAGAGCAATTTCGCTTTGAACCGGGGAAACCGGGTTATTTGTTGGTGGCGGATGATTTCACGGACGATCGCCTCGGAGAGTATGATATTACTTTGACTGGGCGACGGATGCCAAGTTCGGTATTGCTCGATCGCAGCGTTTCAGGTTTGGTCAGCGAAATCGAGGAAGCGGTGAAGCGGCTTGAACCCCTTGCTAGTTATATTCCCAAAACAATTCTGAGACTACTGGTTGAGAATGCTGACAGGCGAAAAATTCCGCCGGATTTTCCTGAACCGACGGTGATGTTTGTCAACTTGATTGGTTTACCGAAGTTGGTGGACAAAGCAACGCCAGCCGAAGAAGCCCGCCTGGTACTCGGCTGTTCTCGGGTTTTTGCGCTAATTGATGCTGTGGTGTCTGCCAAAGGGGGCGTGCTGCAAAAAGTAACGGCACACTTGGACGGTTCGGATATGCTAATTTATTTTGGCGTGCCGGACGTTCACACGGATGACCCCAGTCGCGCTGCTAGTGCGGCGATTGCCATCCGAGATATTATTGTAGACTTGCCTCCAGTAATTATCGGGGTTGAAGAGGTGAAAGTAAGCTGTCAAATTGGTCTGTCCCTAGGGCCGGTGTTTGCTGCTGAGGTTGGGGAACCGCGCGGGCGCAGGGAGTTTAATATCCTCGGCGATACGGTGAATACGGCGGCTCGGTTGATGAGCAAGGCGGAGGAAAACCAAATTTTGATTGGTAAAAGGGTGTTTGAGTCGATCGGGCTAAACTTCGATTGCGAGGCTTTGGGAGCTGTTTCTCTCAAGGGCAAATCTGCTCTGACTCCGGTTTTTGTTTTGCACGGTTCAAAGGTGGAGAGGGCAAAAGGAGGCGTTTAAATAACTTTGGTGGATAAAAGAAGTGCCGCTGAAACCAGGGATTTATTGAAAACTCACAACTCCTCAATTGTGACCAGTCCACCTTCTGTAAACTGCACAACCAGTTCATATCCATCCAGCAAAGCAGTTCCAAGTAGCGGTCTTGCTCCTGTTGCAAGTACGCGGACATCTCGCTCCTCTGCATTCCAAAGAATCGTAGCGGTATGTACCGGAAGCACTACATTGCTATTGTCAGCGAGATTCGCACGCATATTGTACTCAAAAGGCAACCCCAAGATAGATACAACTTCCAGAGGCAAGCAGAGAAAGTCGGTAAATCCTGTGTCTATCACAAATTCAATTGTAACGTCGGGTCGATCGGGCAGACGAAATGGTGCAGAAACCATCGCGTGCCTATCCGTTACGATTGCTGAAATCACTCTGAAACCCGCTCCATCACTCCACCGATTGCAGCCGCCACTTTGTACCCAATCCGAATCCCAAAGAACCGACCGTTCGGATTCTTTTTCCGCAACTGCCGTGCTGATTCTAAACCCATTTTGTCTACTGCGTAATCACCTGTTTCGATATCAATGATGACCATTTTGCCGATATTCTCTTCTCGCTCTACTTCTTGACGGATTTGCTCATCGTAGAGCTTTTCTGCACGCCTTGCAACTTCTTCGCTGCCCAGCAGAATGGAGCTTTGCATATTCCACCTTTCGATCGCGATATTAATCAAATTATACCGCCCCTGAAGCCTTTTTACTCTTGTTTTTAGCAACACAGGATGCAAAAACTGACAGATTATTGCTAAATTGTCGCCAAAGTCGATCGGCATAACTGCCATTATTGCGGCACAAGCTGCCCCGACGACAATCGCTTAATGCCCTCCATCGCCGTAGTTTCTCCAGATTTATCACCGCCCTCGCGGGCAATTTTCAAAGCCCTGTCGTAGGATTCAAGAGCTTTAGGATATTGACGGAGACTTTCATAAATCGAGCCCATATTGTTAAGCAAGCGTCCGATACTTGTCTTGTCGCCAATTGCTTCCAACATCGGTATTGCTTGCTGAAAATAGATCAGCGCTTGAGTATCTTTGCCCTGTTTGCGACAGGTAAGTGCCATATTGTTGAGGAGGCGGCCAACCCCAGCCCTGTCTCCAATTTCCCGGCGAATTGCTAAAGCTTGGTGATAAAATTCCATCGCTCTATTAAAGTCACCGATGTTGTAATATACGCCGCCCATGTTATTGAGAGTACGACCTAAATCGCGCCGATCGCCCTCTTGAGTGCGAATTGTCCGCGCTTGCTGGTAAAATTCGATCGCCTTGGCATAATTTGCCTGTTCCGCGTACACAGCCGCGATGTTGTGAAAAGATTCCGCTATTTCAATTTGGTCATCGGCAGTTTTGGCAAGTTCCAAAGCTTCTTGGTGCAGTTTCATCGCTTCGGAAAAATTGTCCCCAATCCGGTTAACGAAACCGATGAGATTGAGAGTGCGCGCGATACGACGCCCTCCGCTGATTTCTCGGTGAATGACTAAAGCTTGCCGCAAAACTTCCAAAGCTTTGGGCCTCAAACCCATTTCGCCATAAACTTCCCCCATATTGTTGAGGGTTTCGCCGATTCCGGCTTGGTCGCCGAGTTGCTTGCGAATTGCCAAAACTTGCTCAAAAGTTTGGATTGCTTCTCGAAACAAACCCTCGCGGTGCTGTTTTACTCCTGTTTCCAAGAGTTGATCTGCTTGCGTTTTGGGGTCTGTTGCTTGAGCGTGATCGATAGCTTGGGTCAGTGTAGCATCTATAATTGGGGCAAAGGCTTTCGCCTCTGAAATTGCCAGCAAGCTGAGTGTTGGCGATAAGACAATACTTATAGCTGCGACATAGCTGAAGCGGTAAGAGCGGCAGTACACCGATCGAGTCCTCCAATAGCCAAGTGATAACTATTAAGATAGAGCTTTTTGGGGTGTTCCTGCCGAATTTTTGTTAATTGCTAGGTTCTGGCTGGGCTTTTGTCTTGCCAGACTGCTAGAATCAGCGGCATATTGTTGAGAGCGGAGATGACAGCCCAGTTTTTGCTGGGTGGAAGCGATGCTTTTTCAGCGCTTTGCAAGATGATGTCCTGTTTGTCAAGTGTGATCCAAGCAATTCCTGACAAAACTTGAACTTCTCGATGAGTTTGAGGCAACCTGTACACCTCGTTTTTCATGACGATTATGCGATCCTCTTCGAGGGCTCCGCTAACGGGCGCTGCACATTCGGAATGTATTTGAAGCATAGCATCTCCTTGGAAATTAACAATCAAAAATCCACAAATTTTCCCCAAAGTATCGTAGGGGCGGGTTCACCTAAAATCTATGAAAACCGCAAACAATCCCTAAAACCCGCCCCCACACAACCAAAAATCTCAATCAACCTTTGTCGTAACTATTGGCAATAACGCCGATCGATCCAAGCACGCATTTCATCATCCGTCGCCGCGCAGGTATAACGACCAGTCGCCCGATCGCAACCATGCCAGTAAGTGTTACCATTGCGATCGCACGATTGCCAGATTCTGACCTCGTTCTCGCCAGCAGCGGCAGCCAGCAAACCTTGCCAAACTAGATTTATAGATGAAAAGATTGATCGCCCTTTTGGCTTTTTGGCATATTTAGCTTGCTCTTTAATCGAAACAACGCTCGTTTTTTCGGGATACCGCCGATTTTCGCAAGTAGACATAACAAACACCTTCAAATCCTAAATCAAACAGTAATTCCACAACAAAAATTAAAATTTAAAGCTAAAAAATGCACTAAAGTGCTCGCAATTACAGCACATTTTTATCGCTCAGCAATTCCTGTGAAACTAAATCTGTTACCTGATGAATTAACCTTAACTCTTTGCCAAATAACAATCAAATCATTGCTTGCATAGGTTGCATGAATAAAATCGATAGATCGACAAAGCTCCCCTGTGACAATCTAGACATTACTGGCACAAACGCTATGAATGAAATCAACACACGGCGGCTGAAACTCTCTCAGATTCAGGCTTTTATAGCAGTAGCAGACTGTGAAAACTTTAGCGTGGCGGCTTTGCAAATGGAACTGTCACAATCAGCAGTCAGCCACGCCATCGCCTCTTTAGAAACAGAATTGGGAGTGCAATTGTTCCACCGAGGGCGACACGGTGCTCAACTCACGCCGGTGGGGGAAAGGGTGCTGCTTCACGGGCGTCAAATTGTGCGATCGTTAGAAATGATGATCAAAGAAGCCGATTTAGAAAAAGGTTTGCAGGGAGGCCAGGTGCGGATAGTCACCTTTCGCAGTGTCGCAACTCACATCCTACCGGGTATTATCGCCCAATTTCGCGATCGCTTTCCCAAAATTGCCGTCAGCATTACCGAAGTGTATTATACCCAGGCTGTGGAAGAAGCTTTGCGATCGGGCAAAGCAGATATCGGCTTTGTCTCTCTTCCCATCTCCGATGAATTTGAAACAAGAGAAATTTTGCGGGACAAATATGTGGTTTTGCTGCCGCCAACTGCCAAGTTATCATCTGCTAAAGTTACCTGGGAAGTATTAGCAAATTATTCGCTGATTTTGCAGCCGCCAGAAACAGCTTGTTCCGTACCGCTGCGCAAATATTTAACAACTTCGGAGTTTCCCTTAAATATCGCTTACGAACTCAGCGAAGATTCAACTATTGTCAGTATGGTGATGCAAGGTTTGGGTGCTGCAATTATGCCACATTTGGCGGCGGAACCGATACCTGCTGGGGTAAAAGTGTGCAGTTTACCGATGGCTTTTGAAAGGGTAATTGGGGTGGCTATTTTGAGGGATGCGCTGTTGATTCCGGCCGTGTTTGCATTTTTGGATTTAGTTAAAAGTGCGACAGAGATTGAATATGACACCGATTTTCCGCTCAATCCTTCATGAGAAAGCTAGCAAAAATATTTGTAGGTGCGTCGCCATCAACCATCCCCAAAAAAAGCGAACATCTCATAACGACGCACAAGCGATAATATTTGAGAAAACAGCCCTCAGTTTCACTTGAGCGCAACACTTATTTTGTGGTCAGAATTTTGAAACTTGATATAATTTCATACTGGATGCGATCGCATATTAACTACTCAATGCGTTCAGCAACAAGACCCGAACTGTCACCTTGGTGAATTTTAATTACACCTTCTAGCGAGTTTTTATCATTTAATTTCAGCCAACCACTACCAGAGGCATCATCACATTCATCATTGCCTTCCCATGTAAACTCTAATCGCTCATCCTCTCGATTTTTCACGACTACGCCGTCAATTTGACCGAATACTAAACCAAATTGAAATTCTCCTGAACCTGATTCCTCAATCTTGATATATGCTTCAACTTCCATGTTCAAGTAATCACTATCCCACTGATCCATTTTGGTGATGCGCCATTTACCCTGATATTGCATTGCTTTCGTCCTCCAGTATTAATATCGAGTCTTGATTTATCCCAGTAATATCGTTAGGTCAATTACTACAAATGTCAAGTTCCCAATTACACAACTCAAAACTATTGCCCCAATCTTTGCCGCAAAATGAATTCTGCTACACTCAAATCAACGGGCGTTGTGACTTTCAAATTCGTCTCTTCTCCCTCCACAATTTGCACTGCTAAACCGCATTTTTCAAACAAAGCTGCATCGTCTGTAACTTCCCAACCCTTCTCCCGCCCTTGTTGGTGACACTGCTTTAACAATTTCACTTCAAATCCTTGGGGAGTCTGGGCCGCCCACAAATTGCGCCTGTCCGGCGTGTCTCGCACGATCCGACGCTCGTCTACGACCTTAATCGTATCCTTGACCGGGACGGCGACAATCAAGCCGGGACAGCTCAAGAGAGCCTCTGCCGATCGATCGAACAATTCAGGAGTTGCCAAACACCTCGCGCCGTCGTGAATCAACACGCGATCGGCATTTGGGGGCAAAGCCTGCAAACCGTTGTAAACTGACTCTTGTCTGGTAGCCCCTCCTTGAATCAGTTCTACGGGCTTCACCAAACCTAAATCGCTGATAATTGCCTTAAAATCAGGAAAATCCCCAGGCTGGCCCATGATCCCAATCCAGCTAATCTGCTGGGAAGCTTCAGCAGCAGCCAAAGTCCAGCTCAGCAAAGGTTTAGAGAGCAAAGTCAGCAGCAGTTTGTTCCGCTGACTCCCCATCCGTCGCCCCGAACCCGCCGCCGCAATTAATAAGTGCATTAACTAACCCTTCTTCACCCAACTAGGTATATATTAAGAGCGTCCTGTAATTTTCAGTCAGTTGTTTTGCTGTCAGCCAGTAGCTTTTAAACTCTAAAAATACTACAAGCTGATAGCTGAAAGCCGATCGCTGAGAGCTACCTCGATAGATAATAGCCCGATCGTTTATGATGCGAATACTAGCACTTGTCCCTGGCGGGATTGGCGACCAAATTTTATTTTTCCCCACCCTCGATGACCTCAAACAGTCTTATCCAGACGCTCAAATTGATGTCATCGTGGAACCGAGGGCAAAGGGCGCTTACCGAGTCTGCAAGTCCGTCAAAGAAGTCTTGACGTACAATTTCAAAGACCGCAACGCGATGGCAGATTGGGGCAATTTACTGGGCGTAATTCGCGATCGCGAATACGAAGCAGTTATCTCCCTCGGCCAGCGGTGGACTGTCGGACTTCTGCTGTGGCTGACCGGCATTCCGCAGAGAATTGGCTATTCGGGAACCAACGGCGCTCGATTTCTCACCAATCCCGTACCGCTGAAAACTGACCAGTACGCAGCCTCAATGTACCACGATTTGCTCCAAGGATTCAACATTCACAATCCTTGTCCGGCGATCGCAATTAATGTACCAAAACAGGACATTCAGTGGGCCGAAGCCGAACAGCAGCGGTTGGGAATCAAAGACAGCGGTTACATTCTGATTCACGGCGGTTCCAGTCAATTAGCTGTGTCTAAAGGTATTGACAAAATTTACCCTATAGACAACTGGAAACAAATCATCGAAGACTGTCAGCAGCGCCAGCCTAATTTGCCCGTAGTTGTGGTGAAAGGCCCCGAAGATGAAGCTTTGGTGAGCAAGTTAGTTCAGTTATGTCCGAAGGTGAAAGTGATCTCGCCGGATGATGTCGGCAAGTTGGCGGCCACCATTGCTGCTGCTAATTTGATGATGTGTACTGACAGCGCGCCGATGCACTTGGCTGTAGCGGTTCAAACTTATACAATAGCTTTGTTCGGCCCGACTGACCAGGCAAAATTGCTGCCGAAGAGCGATCGCTTTTTGGGCATTAAATCTCCGACTGGCAAAATGGCTGACATTTCTCCTCAAGAGGTTTTGAAGAAAGTCTGGGGCGGCTAGCTTTGTTAAATAAGAGGGCGGGTTTTGTACATAAATTATCTGTCATTTACCAAGTTTTCGTGCCTGACCCGCCCCGACATCTCAGGATTTACGCACGGGTAGTCAGAAACCGGGTTTTTTCACCAAAATACCTATTATAATCCGCAGATTAGATGAAAAACCCGGTTTCTTTGGTCAGAAATGCGTAAGTCCTAAATCTTATAAATTATAATACCAAGTAAATCCACCTAATTAAATATAAAATATGGCTCAATAAAAAGCTGGCTATGTATGTCTTCTGACTTCCTTAGACTTCGCTGGCAGACGAGTCTTCCTTATTCCTGAAATCCGTTACATCCGTTACATCCGTTACATCCGTTACACAATCCGTTGCCGAACTTCCTTCTTCTTATGAAACGAGCAGTATTTCTCGATCGCGATGGCGTGCTCAATATCGAAGCTGGTTACATTCACAAACTAGAAGATTTGCATTTAATCCCCGGCATAGCTGAAGCTGTACGCCGTTTAAATGACCGACAAATATTTTGCTGTTTAGTTTCCAATCAATCCGGCCCTGCCAGAGGTTATTATCCAGTCAGCCACGTAGAAGCTTTGCACAAGCGCCTGTGTTTGTTATTAGAAAAAGAAGCCGGAGCGAGGTTAGATGCTCTTTATTACTGTCCTTATTTGAGCGAATCCGAAGGCGGAACAAACCCAGAATTTACCCGATATACAACTTGGCGAAAACCGAATACGGGGATGTTGGTAGCTGCGGCTTGGGAACACGATTTAGATTTGCCGAATAGTTTTATGGTGGGGGATAAAGCGACTGATGTCGATCTGGCTCACAATGCCGGCTGTACTGGTATTTTAGTGCAAACTGGTTACGGCGAAAGCGTGTTGAGTGGCTCGTATCAGCACCATACTAAACCGGATTTTATTGCGGCAAATTTAGCTGCGGGGGTTGAGTGGATTTTGCAACACTTTGATGATTAATATCCTGTCCAGTCGATTACCATAATCAAAATCGTTTGTAGTGCGTCCTGGTGTCCGCTTTCAGGGGACGGACACCAGGACGCACTACGAACGCTTCATAATGGGGTTAATCGAGCGGACACGATATAAGCTAGTTAGCAAATAAACATTGCAATTCAAGTCTAAGATGGAAGACTTTTTAATAGGTAATCTCATTATGCTGCCTCACGGACTGGCTGACGGATGGGAATTTGAATCAAAAACTTAGTTCCTTGGCCCAGCGTGGAAAAACACTCTAGCTTACCGCCATGTTTTTCGGTGATGATTTGATAGCTGATTGCCATCCCCATGCCCATTCCTTTGCCCACGGGCTTAGTGGTGAAAAAAGGATCGAAGATTTTCTGTTTCACCGATTCAGGCATTCCCGATCCATTGTCGGTGATACCAATTTCTACCCAATCTGAACCTAACATGGTAGTGCGGATGATAATTTGATTGGGGCTGGCTTTGATTTCTTGGTAAGTGCGATCGCCCTTCACTTCATCCAACGCATCGATCGCATTTGCCAAAATATTCATCACCACCTGATTTAATTGTCCGGGGTAACATTCGACATGAGGCAACTGACTGTAGTCCAGAATCACTTCGATATCAGGGTTCTGGGTATTGCCTTTGAGGCGATGTCGCAGAATCAACAATGTACTGTCAATGCCTTCATGAATGTCAACCGCTTTGAATTGGGCCTCATCAAGGCGAGAAAAGTTTCGCAGCGATATGACAATTTCCCGAATCCGATTTGTGCCAAGTTTGATAGAAGACAACATTTTTTGCACATCTTCTACGAGAAATTCCAGATCGATTTCCTCAGCTAAGGCGCGAATTTCTGGGTCGTCTCCCGGATGGCGCTGTTCGTAGAGGCGGATCATCCGCAGCAAATCTTCAGTGTAATCATTCAGAGGCGTGATGTTGCCGTGGATAAAGTTGACTGGGTTGTTGATCTCATGGGCAACCCCTGCCACCAGTTGACCGAGGCTGGACATTTTTTCGTTCTGCACCATTTGCACTTGAGCTGTTTGCAGCGCGATCAGGGTTTGCTCTAGCTGCCGAGCTTGTGCGGTTGCGGTGGTTGCTAGTTCTTCAATGGCGGCAACTTGAGGTAGCGAAGTCCAGCAGGCGATCGCCACTACCACAAACGCCACCGTCATCAATAAAATAATCAAAATTTCGGGATTGAGAGCATTGCTTGCAGGGCGAATCCAGGCACACACCAACCAGCTTACCGTGGATGCAGCGCAGACCAGCAAAATTAGAATGCTGACCTGAGCCATTAGAAAATCTCGGTCTTTGACTGGGTTTTGGGGTTTCGAGTGCAATCGATCCCACCAGGCGGGCCCGAATGGCGCGAAGGAACTGCGCCGCACGATCGCATCCAGGGCAATCAGAGCCAGTGGCAACAGCATACCCATCAGAAAATCTTGCCAACCCCAGGCAACCCCTCCCACCGCTAAGGCAATAAATTCGACGATCGCAATCCCAAGGGACAAATGTCCCCATCGGACATCAGGATCTTGGCGGCGCAGCCACAGCGCCAGATGAACGAACATAATTGAAACGACCAAGCACACACAAGAGATCACCACAATGCGGTTGACATCACCCCATACCAAAAACAGTAGGCTACTGAGTAGGGTTAAAATCAGCGCAGGTTCCAGTGTTCCTCGACGCGACAACACTCCAAACACAGGAGCCATGTTTCCATCTAACGCCCCCTGATACAAAATGCGCGGCGTATTGGACACCGATGTGGCGGTTCCCAGAAGGCAGCTAGAGGTAATCAATAGGGTCATCAACAAAGAGGTATAAGATCCCCAAAACGGTTTAGCTGCTGCCACCAAATTGGCATATAGATCGCTACCGAGTGATGTGTTGGTTGCCAGTCGCATGAACACCCAGGAGCCCCCAATGTAAACGAAGGGCATTAACCAGGCAAACCAGGACAGAAATTTGAGCGTCATCTCTGGTTTTTTGCTATCTGCAATAAAGGCGGCGACAGTTTCAGAGGAGTAGAAAGCATAGGCTGCGTAGAAATACCACTTCAGCCAGTTGGGAGAACTAATGCCAGTGAAGCTAGACGGCAACAAGCCCGGACTGTCGGGTGCAAAGGCTAACCAGCCTAAGCCTTGAGCAATAAATAGGAAGAGAAAGCCGATCGACGGTAGCACAAAAAAGAGGTGCAAAATTGCCAGCGATCGCGACCCACTAAACGCCACAAAATATACAACCAGCGTGAAGCCAATTTCCAGGGCTTTATCTGGCACTGTCAGATTCATCGGTTCGAGATGATGTTGCACCAGATCCGTGAGGACGATCGCGTTAATCGGAGGAACAGACACCCAACTCAAATAGTAGGCAAAACGCACATATCGCGCCACTGCCGGATAGTTTGGCAGCAAGCGAGCCACATAGCTGGGAGTGCCACCGGAGACATCTTGCCACTTGCTGCCGAGCTGCCGCATTTGCAGGCTCAATAGCATCCCCACCAGCACACCGGGAATCCAAACCCACAGGGCGGCTGTGCCCAGTTCTTGATTGAGCGTGGGAGCCAGCGTCAGCCAGATGAGAAATCCTACAACACTAAACCCCCAGGCTTCCGCAGCAGTGAGGGTGCGCTGTAACCGAATCGGTGTGGAATACTCCATCGTTGCCTTTTTCCTTAGCTATTACCTTGATAGTCTCATTTATCATTTGAAATACAAAGCAACCAGCCGCAGTTCGGTGCAAGTTTTCTTTTCTTCTCATCGATCTGACTGAGTTTTGCAGGAAAGAGCCACGTAAGGAAGCGCGACTGTAAAGGTAGTGCCAAAGCCGATTTTGCTTTCGCAGGCGATCGCACCTCCTTGCAAATCCACAGCTTTTTTAACAATTGTTAATCCCAAACCGTTACCTTTAACCCTTCCAGTATTCTTGCAGCGGTAGAACATTTCAAATATTTTCCCTACTTCGGTTTCTGGGATGCCGATACCTTCGTCTCGGATGCGCATAATTAGTAACGGAGAGTTAATATTTGTCAATTGGAAATTGGGAAACAAACACTGAGGAGACAAGCACAATATAGCTGCTTTGTCTCCCTCGCTTGGTTGACGGCATTCCAATTCTAAGGTAACTTGCCCGCCGTTTGGGGAATATTTGATCGCGTTGACGATTAAGTTAGAAATAATTCCGTGCAGCAGTTGTTGATCTAATATCGCACTGGTAACATTTGAGGGGATGAATATTAGTTTGTGCTTCGCTTCATTTCCTAACTGCAATTGATCTAGCAAGTCTTGACAAAATTCGACTACATTTATCGGTAATGGATGGCATTTGAGTTTGCCTGCTTCTGCTCGGCCCATGAACAGCATATCGTCGATTAGCTGGTTCATCTTCTGGGTAGCTGAGTGCACTAGGCGCAGGGTTCTAACTTGGGATTCGTCACTGCTGCGAGTTCGATCGAGATCTAGGAGCTCCGCAGAGATTAAAATCGCGTTGAGCGGGTTGCGCAATTCGTGAGCAGCCATTGAAATATACTGGTTTTGGCGGTGCGCTTTTTCTTCCATCGAATCTCTCGCTGCTTCCGAAGCTTTGAGAGCTTGTCGCATCTTGGTTTCGATTTCGTGTCTGTGCAGGGCAATCTCGATCCCCACCCGCAAATCATTTTGTTGAAATGGTTTTATAATGTAACCGAATGGGTCTGTAAGTTTCGCTCTTTGCAGCGTTTTATCGTCAGCATAAGCTGTTAAAAATACTGTTGGTACATCAATTTGGGTTCTGATTTTTTCGGCTGTTGTTATGCCGTCTATCTCACCTTTAAGCACAATATCCATCAGCACTAAGTCTGGCCGATTTTCGGCTATTTTTTTAAGAGCTTCTTCCCCTGAAGCAACTATAGCTGTTACTGTATAACCCAGTTTTTTTAATCGGCCTGCTATGTCCTCTGCTACAATAATTTCGTCTTCTACAACCAAAATCTTTACAGGGTTCATTTCTTTGCTTAAATACGACGCCGATAATTCAACTCAACGAAAGTAATATGGTAACAAGTTCCGCACTCACTGTCAATCACAAGAGTTCCATCTAATTGGTAAGTCAACATCCGTACTAATCGCAATCCTAATGTTTCGGTATTTTCTACGTCAAAATTGGCAGGAAATCCGCTACCGTTGTCTTGAATGCTTAAGTGAAATTGCTGAGAATTTATTTCATGAAAATTAATATTAATTTCACCTGCTAAACTTTTGGTAAAGGCATATTTTAAGGAATTAGAAACCAGTTCGTTGATAATTAAACCGCAAGGAATCGCTGTTTCTATGTTTAAATGAATGGGGTCAACGTTGAGATTGAATTGGATGGAGGTGTTGCCACAACCAAAAGATTGATACAAATTAGCAACCAAGTTTTCGACGTAGGAGGGGAGATCGATCCGAGCGAGATTTTCGGACTGATACAGTTGCTCGTGAATCAAGGCCATTGAATGGATGCGAGTCTGGCTTTCTTCAAATAAAATTAGCGTCGGTTCGTCTTCAATGTATTGAGCTTGAAGTTGCAGCAGGCTGGAAATTACCTGCATATTATTTTTGACTCGGTGGTGAATTTCTTTGAGCAATACTTCTTTTTCGCGGAGTGCTGCTTGGATGCGGGCCTCGGCAAACTTGCGATCGCTAATATCTTCGCAAATACCCGCGATCCGATAAATTTTGCCCGATTCGTCGTAAATGGGAAAAGCTCGATCGCACAGCCAGCGAATTGTGCCATCGGGCCGAAAAATCCGATATTCGGTACTGGTAGACTCGCCCTGGAACACTAGCGAAACTTTCTCTTGCAACAGGTGTTTATCTTCTGGATGTACCCACTCCATCATTTTTAAGGGTTCGGCATAAAATTCTTCGCGGCTGCGCCCCCAGATTTGTTCGCAAGCTGGACTCAGATACAATAAATCGGTGAATTTAGCAGAAACTAGCCAGAAGGAATCCTGGATATTTTCTGCTAGCTGGCGGAAGCGTTCTTCACTTTGGCGGATAGCTTTTTCTGCCTGTTTGCGCGCGCTGATATCTTCTGCAATCCCAACAACGCGGTAAACTTGACCAGCTTGATTTCTAATCGGAAAAGCCCGATCGCGAATCCAGCGAATTTCGCCATCCGGCCTGACAATTCGATATTCGATATCGTTTTCAGATACAGTTTGTTTAGTGAAGGTAGCAATAACGCGAGCGCGATCTTCTGGATGGAGGGACTCGCCCAAAAAACGCCCGGAAGCATACAAATCAGCGCAGCTTCTGCCCCAAATTTTTTCGTAACCCGGACTGATATAAATAATTTCCTGGGGTTGAACGCCTACCATCCAAAACACGCTTTCAATGTTTTCTGCTAGCTGTCGGAACCTTTCTTCGCTTTCTTTCAGTGCAGCTTCAGCTTGTTTGCGAGCGCTAATATCGCGCTGCACGCCAAAATGCCCGACAATTCTGCCCTGGGAATCGTAAATGCAAATATAGTCGCCTTCCACCCAAATTCGAGTTCCGTCAAACTTGCGATTGTCATTTTCAATGTGAATTCTGCCAGCATCAAACAATTGCCTGATTACTTCTCTGCCGCCAGCCAAGTTGTGCGACAAAAAAGAGTTAAGCGTCAAGGCTATCAACTCTTCCCTAGTAGCTCCGTATTGAGCTATCAAAGCATCGTTTGCCTTCGTTACCCGCCCGTTAGCAAATACGTAATCCAAAACTTTTTCTTTGTCAGCGGTATCGTCCCACTGCACGGGTTCGTCCAGCATCATAAAGAAAAAGCCATCTAAAGATTGAGAGAAAAACAATTCTAGCTGTTGCTGGCTTTCCCGCAAAAATTCTTCGGCGCGCCAGCGATAGATAATTTCTTCCCGCAATTGTTGGTTAGCTATTCTTAGATCTTCAGTGCGCTTTTGATATTTTATTTCTAGCTGATTTTTCAGCCGCTGCATTGCGAATTCTGCCTGTTTTTTTTCGGTAATATCTTGAGTAACTACCATGCCTGCAAAAATTTCTGCCTGGTCGTTTTTGACGGGAACAACTGTTATAAAATATATCCGATCGCGGTATTTATATTCAAAATTATGCTCTGATCCTGCCAAAGCCGCGCGATATTTGGTCTCAAAAAGTTGAAAATCTTCTGGCGGCGCTGCTTCCCGCAATGTTTTGCCTTCCAACTGTTCTTTGGACAAACCAACTACTGCCAAACCTTGACCGTCAACCAGAGTATAGCGCAAATCGCGATCGAACAAAAACACCGAGCCATTCGGATAATGTTTGATAAGAGTTCGGTACATTTCCTGGCTTTTTTCCAGAGATGCGATTAACTCAGTGCGATCGTCCTCCGCGATCTCCACTTCAGTTGTGGAACCCGAAGAGTCGGCATTTTCGACTGCTTTGAGTTGTGCTGCTAATTCCTGGCACAATTCTCTCTGCTGCTGCAAATCCTCTTCGAGTTGCCGAATTTTTGCGCTTTGCTCTGCTACTAATGCTTCGCAGGTTTCGAGAGGTAGGCCGATGTCTGTGGGATCAATACACATAATGGCTCTTTGTTTTGCAGTTGCGGACTTGAGTTTTTTCAAGCCTAACATTAACAGGACTAAGGCCCAAAAATGGTTAGACGCGCGAATTATAGCGGTGCGGTGTGCATCGCCCTACTTCTATCCGTTACATCCGCTAAATCCGTTACACTCATCCGTTGCCGAACTTCCTTCTATCCGTTACATCCGCTAAATCCGTTACACTCATCCGTTGCCGAACTGCCTTCATTTAGGAACTCCCGCTGTCAAGACTTCGTGATTGTCAACTGTCACCAAAACATCATCTTCAATTCTCACGCCAATACCGCGCCATTTTTCAGGAACCTCCGGCTGTCCTTCAACGGGTTTAATATGAGGAGAAATATAAATCCCCGGTTCCACCGTCAGCACTTGTCCGGCCTGCAAAACTTGCGGATTTTCGCCGTACTGATAAACCCCGACATCGTGCAGGTCCAACCCCAGCCAATGACCAGTACGGTGCATATAAAACGGCTTGTATTTCTCCTCTTTAATTATCTCTTCAATGTCGCCGACCAAAAGTTTTAAATCCATTAAACCTTCCACCAAAACGCGCACTGCTGTTTCGTGAATTTTGCTGTAAGGATTTCCCGGATATACTTGACTAATTGCCTGCGTTTGTGCAAGCACAAACTAAGTCGTAAATAATCTGTTGTTCGGCGGTGAATTTGCCGCTGACGGGAAAGGTGCGAGTAATATCGGCGTTGTAGTAGCCGCAAGCACAACCGGCATCTATTAGCAGCAAATCGTTTTCCTGCATTTGGCGGTTGTTTTCGATGTAGTGGAGGACGCAGGAATTGTAACCTGATGCAACAATTGAAGGATAAGCGGGAGTGCCGCCGTTCATGCCAAAAATATGTTCGATTTCTGCTTGAATTTCGTATTCGTACTTGCCAGGTTTGGCGAATTCTCGGGCGCGGTTGTGGGCGGTAACTGAGATATTAGCTGCTTTGCGCATTAATGCTAATTCAGTTTCGCTTTTTACCAGCCGCATTGGGTGTAAAATGATGTTGGAATCTTCGATTGCTGTGGGGCCTGTCCCGCGTTTCGGGTAGGTGCGCATCAAGCTTTGCCAGTGATTGAGGACTGTTTGGTCGAAATTGCGATCGCGCCCGAAGTGATAGTATATGCGATCGGCCTTTTCTAAAAATTTTGGCAATTTTTCGGCAATTTCGGCGATGGGAAACGCTTCATCCGCGCCGTACAACTCCTTAGCGCCTTCTACTCCGGCGCGATCACCGTGCCAAGTTTCTTTTTCCAAGTCTTTTGGCTGTACAAACAGGACAAATTTGTGTTCTTCGTGGTGCGGCGCGAGCACTGCTACTGCCGAAACTTCGTTGAAACCTGTTAAGTAGAAAAAATCGCTATCTTGTCGGTAGGCGTATTCAACATCGTTGTGCATGACGGCTGCGGGGGCGCTGCGAAATATCGCCGTTCCGCTGCCAATTTTTGCCATTAACTGTTCGCGTCTTTGCCGGTATTCGCTGGGGTTGGTCATCCGATTTTTGATTTTTGATTTTTGATTGAACCGTAAGTCTCGATCGACATTTTAGGCTTATTCGACCGCCAATTTGCAACTATAGTCAACCAGCCGAGACAAATATGAGTTGCTGTGATCGACTAAAGTCCATCTGGGATCGAAATTCGACCAATTTTCGCCATCTTGGCTAATCCTGACGGTTCTAAACTCTCGCTGTTTGCAGTCAACTTCCATCTGCACCAGCATTTTCTCATTACTAAACTGCTGAGTTCCTAAAATAGTTCTGACGGGATAAGACGGAGCACCGGGAAAATCGGATTTACTTAATTCTACGCTGCTTGGATCAATGCAAACATCTACAAAAAATCTTAATTTTTCGGCGCTGGCGCTCAAAGTATTGATGGGAATAAAAATCAAACAAGCTATTAAAAGTAGTGACAAATTATTAGTTGTATGTACGGCAATCTTTGTATTCATCTGCGTTAATTGGCGTCGATCTGCGGTAGCTATTTCATATCATGTCCGTTCGATTACCATAACAAAAAAGGTTCGTAGTGCGGACGTCAGTCCGCGACTTGAGAGCGGACTGAAGTCCGCACTACAAACGAATCTTATCGCGGTCGATCGACCGGACACGATATCAAAAATAAGCTCGGCGGTTGAAACCGCTTCTTGTAAGACAAAACCCGCCGGCGCGGGTTGAATTTCTTCAGTCCGCGGAGGCGGACTTTGTTTGTATAGGAGCAAATTCTATTTGCCCTGAATATTCGCCCTGAATATTGCTGAATATTCGCTTTTTAAAGCTGAGGAACGTATTGTTCTTTTTCAGGAACAAAAGTGTATTCAGAGACGATTAGCCGCAACTCTTGGCCGTCGATGGTTTCTTTTTCGATCAGCAAATCGACTAAACGATCGATCACAGTGCGATTTTCGCGAATAATTCGGCGCGCGTCATCGTAGCAGCGATCGACAATTTCCCGGACTTGTGAGTCAATCCGAGAAGCAATTTCTTCGGAATATTCCGATCGCGCCGTGAAGTCGCGGCCGAGGAAAATTTCGCTTTGTTGAGCTTCCAGGGCGATCGGGCCCAAGGTAGACATCCCGTAGCGAGTCACCATTTGGCGGGCCATGCCGCTGACTTGCTGCAAGTCGTTGCCGGCACCGGTGGTTACTTCGGCATCGCCGAAAACTACTTCTTCGGCTGCGCGGCCGCCCAAAGCACCGCTAATCCGGGCTAAGATTTGCGATCTCGAAATCAAACCTTGGTCTTCGCTGGGCATGAACCAAGTCAAGCCGCGGGCTTGTCCGCGAGGAACTAAGGTAACTTTTTGCACGGGATCGTGGGCTTGAATGATCGTACCGACGATCGCGTGGCCGATTTCGTGGTAAGCAATCAAGCGCTTGCTCTTGCTGTCCACCAGCGGTGTGCCTTCCATACCTGCGACGACGCGATCGACTGCATCGTCAACTTCGAGCATCGTAATCGCTTCTTTCCGGCGTCTCGCTGTTAAAATAGCAGCTTCGTTGAGCAAGTTAGCCAAATCAGCACCCGTAAAACCGGGAGTGCGGCGGGCGATGGCGTCCAAAGAAATTTCCTCAGACAGCTTCTTGTTGCGCGCGTGAACTTCCAAAATTTCCAGACGGCCTTTGATATCCGGTATATCTACGCTAACTTGGCGGTCAAAACGTCCCGGACGCAGCAGCGCTGAGTCGAGCACGTCGGGGCGGTTGGTGGCAGCAATGATGATGATCCCAGTATTGCCCTCAAAACCGTCCATTTCTGTCAGCAACTGGTTCAGGGTTTGTTCCCGTTCGTCGTTACCGCCGCCGATACCGGCGCCGCGCTGGCGGCCCACTGCATCGATTTCATCGATAAAAATGATACAAGGAGCATTTTCTTTAGCTTTCTTGAACAAGTCGCGGACGCGGGAGGCGCCGACACCGACGAACATTTCGACAAATTCCGAACCGGAGATGCTGAAGAAAGGTACGCCGGCTTCGCCTGCGATCGCTTTTGCCAGCATGGTTTTACCTGTTCCGGGAGGGCCAACTAGCAGCACGCCTTTGGGAATCTTGGCGCCGACTGCGGTGAAGCGTTCCGGTTTTTTGAGGAAAGTCACGACTTCGGCGAGTTCTTCTTTGGCTTCTTCCACGCCTGCTACGTCGTCGAACAGTACGCCTGTTTTAGCTTCCATTTGAAAGCGTGCTTTGGATTTGCCAAAATTCATGGCTTGGCCTGGGCCTCCTGGCACATTGCCGCCGCGGCGGAACAGGAAAAACAATCCTGCTACTAATAATAAGGGAAATACTAGATTGCCTAAAACTCCCCAGATAGCGCCGTCGTTGCGCAGCGGGTGAGTGTCGAAGCTGATTTTGGAGTCTCTGAGTCGAGAAATCAGTTCCGGGGCATTTGAGGGCAAGTCCACGCGCCACCGCTGCTCGTGATTGTCTAGTTCGGGATCTACGGCTAGGACGATCGCTGTGCGGCCTCCGTCGTACAAATCAACGCTGGTGACTCGATCGGCGTTTAGGTAATCTAAGAATCTACCGTAGCTCAGACGGGTGCTGGCGGTGTTCTTGGTCATTTCTGCTGGGGATGGGGCAAAGGCTCCCTGCCACAAGAAAAAGCCGATGACTAAGGCGGGTAAAGTCCAAAGTAGTATAGTTTGCCAAGAAATTTTCATAAATGCGGGTGCCTTGAATTGGGGACAGATCGGGTAAGCTGGCGGTGTGGGATTAGTGTGACAAAAATTTACACTCAGAATCTTAACTAAATTTAACTTAACAATGCACGATCGGGCAAGATGATGGCGATCGCACTGGATTGAGAAAAAGTTAGGTTAGTTACGGTAAGGGCGATCGTCCCGAATATAATATTTGGTGCTGATTTCAATACCGATCTAGGTAGAGTTAGAAGAATCGCCTCAAAACCCACTGTCTTTAAGCGCGGCAGTGTCCAGGGATAAGGCATGATAATGGTGAGGCTCAGTGAGGTAACACATTTCAATGACAACTAGACAGCTTGTTCCTAATTCGGCTATGCTGACGCAGCAGACTAAGATCGCTTCTCACAAATCGATTATTAGTGCTGATTTGGGTCGTACAGCAACTAAAGCTTGCGTGAGTCGCAACCCAAATGGTGTTGTTTTCATCCCTGCCAACGTGGCTGCTATGCCCGTGGAAAAGGTGCGGGGCGGCAGCTTTGAGTCAAAAGCAACAGACCCTCTGTTGGATATGTGGCTGGAGCACCAGGGCAAGGGGTACGCAATCGGCCAACTGGCTGCTGACTTTGGCGCTAATCTCGGTGGCGCAGACCAGTCGAAAGTAGTGGATGCTTTGGTGAAGGTTTTTTCCTGTGCTGGATATTTCCAGATGAAGGGCGAAATGGCAGTAGTGCTGGGTTTGCCTTTTTATTCGCAGGATCAGTTTGAGAAAGAAAAGGAAGAGATTATCAGCCAACTGCGCTCTCCCCACGTTGTGGTGTACCGCGGCGAGCGTTTGGAAATTGACATCCGCCACGTTTGGGTGATGCCGGAAGGATTCGGCAGCCTGATTTGGTGCGAGGCTCAAGACAACAAGGAGTTTACGCCGGAATTGCCGGAACTGTCGGTGGCTGTTGTCGATATCGGACACCAAACTACTGATTTGTTAATGGTCGATCGTTTCCGGTTCGCCCGGGCCGCTTCTAAAAGCGATTCCTTCGCCATGAACAAGTTCTACGAACAAGTTGCCTCAAAGATTCCGGGGGCAGACCCTCAATCCCTGTCTTTACTGGAAGCGGTAAACAAACCGGAAGGCCAGCGTTTCTACCGTCCGAGAGGAGCGACTAAGCCCACTAATTTAGATCCCATTATTAAGGATTTGCGGGAGGCTTTCGCTAACGAACTGTCCGAACGTTTGGTGCAGTGGCTACCGGAACGGGTGACGGATGTGGTTCTGACTGGCGGTGGTGGCGAGTTTTTCTGGGAGGTTCTGCAACCCTTGCTAAAAGAAGCAAATCTTAAGGCTCACTTGGCTCAACCTTCTCGGAAAGCTAATGCTTTGGGACAGTTTATTTATGCTGAGGCTCAGCTAGCCACAATTAAGTAACGCATTAAGGCTTGAACCCTATGGCACTGTGGGCAAAAAATAAGGCGAATTTCTCGGTGGCATTTACCGAAGATGCTGCGGATCAAACTTTGTTGGCCGCTATTGAAAAAGAGTTGGCTTTTACGAAGTATCAGACTTTCAGCAATCTCTGCAAGCAAGCTTTGTGGCAGTTTTTGTCTGTGTCTGAGTCTGGTAGCTCTACAGATAGCTCTCAGCGGTTGGAACAGCGTATTGCTGAACTTGCGGTCAAATTTTCTGAGTTCGAGCGCAATGTTTCTGCTGAGGAATTAAGCCGTTTGGAAGGACTGGAACATCACCTGAGTCAATTGGGCGCGCAGTTGGATCAGTTGCAGGGGAGTGTTAACAGTAAGTTTGCTCAAGTTTCTTTTGCCCAAGTTTCAAAAGTAGTAGAGCCTGACTCGATGGAGTCTGAGTCTGTAGCGGATTATAATGTAGTTTCTGATGCTGAGGTTGCTCCTCGTCGGGAGTCCGATCCTTTGTTGGAGCGTTTAAGTTCTTTGTTACCGCAAGATTTCTAGAATGAGGTAGAGCAAGGCTAAAAAGCCTTGAGATGTGATGTTAGTAGCTCGCTGTTGGCAGCGGGTACTGAATAAATAAAGCGATCGCTCTTTGGAAAAAAAAGGGCGATCGCTTTGTTATGGAAGAAGGAAGAAGGAAGAAGGAAGGAAGAGGGAAGAAGGAAGAGGGAAGAGGGAAGAAGGAAGAGAGAAGAAGGAAGGAAGAGGGCTATAACGGCTACGCAAGCCGATAAAAAGAAGAAAGAGGGGATAATTGCACCATTACCAATTACCAATTATCAATTACCTCGATATTATTCGAGCAATCGTAATTTTTGCAAGCGGGAACGAATGGCACCAGGCTGTCGCTGAAATCTCTGAGCTAATTCGCCAATTTGTTGACCGCTAGCATATTCTTTCTGCAAATTCTCGTCTTCATCGTGACTCCACTTGACATAAGCTCTGGGATATTTATGGCGAATTTTCTCATTCTGGTTTTTAGGTCGATAGGGATGATGCTGAACCTCAGAACTGTCAGATCCCAAATTGCCATCCCCCGCCATGTCCAACCGTTGGTTAAATTCCCCGCCGCGACTAGCTACAGCCTCCTGCAAACGGTGGGGAATCACAGCCATTTCTTGAGCCAGCTCAGCCAAAGCATTGTCTACTTTTTGCTGGAGTTCTGTGAGCTGACGCTGCTGCAAACTGCCCCACTGCGGCAGTTCGTTGATAAACTGCTGCAAGTCCAGAATGATTGTTGTCAAAGTTTCGACTTGTTGCAACTCCGGCCGCTGTTTGAACTGGCGGCTGGTGAGTTCGATCTCGCTTTGAATCATTTTAATAGTTTTTTCTAAAATTATTAGTCGCTGGCGCAGGTTCTCAATTGCTGAAATTAGAGAGTGCGCATTTTCTCCCTGGCCAACATTGAGATTTTCGCGAGATGTTTGCGCAAGAGCTTCGTCTAGAGCATTTACAGCAAGTTGCAATTGCTCGATCGCGCGATCGCTAGTAGCTGCTTGTTGATTTATGCGATCGAACACTGCCGCTGTACCTGTTTTAAGTTGGTCGCGCAACTTCTGGCGGTTGACAAAATTCAACACCAGCGAAATCACTACAGGCACTTCGACATAAACGCTCTGCTGCAAAACCAAACTAGCAGCCAATCCCACAGCAGATGCAGCAAGAGAAGCCAATTCAGCAGTTTCTAACAAATTGCTCGATTTAGGACTTTGGATTTTGGTTGATGAATTGGATGATGACATAGGTGAATACGATTTTAGGATTTTAGATGTTAGATTTAGCATGACCGATCGAACTCGTGGTTTGGAGCTGGTCTAGAGTTGCAGTGTTTTTTTTTACTGGTGCAAGTATGCAGGTAAAAATCAAGTAAGTGCGATCGCTTTCGCTCCCTAATTCATGATTAGTAAAAAAAAATTCGTTTTTTTATTGACAGTCATCTAAGTTAAATATATTATATTTGCAAAATTAGTCGAGCTAAAGTGAAATAAATCAAGACCCCGAGGACATCAACTACCGCGATCGCCACTGCGCAATTCCCTTGCAGAGGTAAGCCCAGCCCGTCGCTACAGTCCCCAATATAGCTCCTAGCAGCGCTCCCGCCATCCCCTAGCGCACAATTACTTGCAACGGGCCCATTGCTGTAATTTTCTCGTTCAAACCGCGAATTACCACAGTTGAGGACGATCGCTCCGACATGGCTGAGAGTGCCCGTGAACGAAGCAAACTCGCGATCGCGACCCACTTGAAAAAAAGGCGACGGTCGTCGCAGCCGACTTTTCCCCATGTCTAAAGCTTTCGGGCTCGCTTTCCAGTCAGCGGGTTTGGAGTTTACCTACAGTTGCATTTTTTGGCAAAACTGGTATAAACCTGTGCTGCGCGCCTTCCTGAATCCAATTTAGAGCCTGTTGACACCACTGGTTGCAGTTAGAGGATTTACAGGGGCCGGGTTAGCAACCCAATTGCTTCGTGGATGCTTCGCCACGCCAACCAAAATGTATTCTCAAAGGCTGGTTTCTTGCTCTTGTGTTTGTGATATAGATCTGCTTAAACCAACAACTGATATTTTTCTTGTGCCAAACGGTAAAGCGGGCGCCACACCAAACGGTTAGTCAATACAACCAACAGCGACATCACAGAAGTAGCCGCTAACAGTAAAGGAAAATTTCCCGATGCTGTTGCTTCAGAAATCGTCTCGCCCAAACCGCTGGTTCTAATTATTTCACCTTTAAACTGCACGTATTCGCTGACAATACTCGCATTCCAAGCTCCGCCAACCGCCGTAATAATTCCTGTGATTAAATAAGGAAAAATTCCGGGCAGGATTAAGGTTTTCCAGCGCTGAATTAGGGAAAGTTTATAAACTTGCGCGGCTTCAAACAACTCCGAAGGTATGGCTTGAGCGCCCGCAATCACATTAAATAGCAAATACCACATTGTACCCAACATCATCAGCGCCACAGAGCCAATTTGCAAGCCGCCTCCACCGCGAACTAAAGCTAGCAGCAATACGGGAAATAAAGCCGTTGCCGGTACAGAAGCGGCTATTTGTACTAAGGGCTGCAAAATCTGAGCTAAACGGGGATTTCGACCGATCGCCACTCCGAGCGGTACAGTCCATAACAGCGATAAAAATAGCGCGCAAATGACTCGCAAAGCTGTATAAAAAGCACCTCCCATGACTTTTTGCCACTCAGACAAACTCAGCAACCTGAGCAGCAGCACCGCTTCCCAAGTTCCCCAAAGCACAATCATGGCAAACCCGCTGAGAAACAGCCAATTTATCCAATTTCCGATCCGGCTTTGTTGGCGAGGATTTTTTGGTAAATTAGTAGGTGCAAAACCTCTTGCTAGAGCGCGATCGAAACTGTCTCCGACGGGCGATATGCGGGACTTCAACACCCGCAGTGTCGCCGATCGCCTTAAAAAATCTAACACCTTTGACTGCGGTACATTGGTAGCTTCCACGGCTTGATATTTAAACTTTTCGACCCAAGCAATCAAAGGTTGCCAGATGAAAAAATCTATGGCTATAATCACACCAATTAATACTGCTAAGCCCCAGCCGATTGCCCCAAAATTGCCTTGATTGGCGGCCTTGCCCAAATAGGAACCAAGTCCGGGCAAATTAAAGTTTTTGTCGCCCAAGGTAAAGGATTCGATCGCAATTAAGAAGAACCAGCCACCCGCCACTGACATGACGCTGTTCCACACCAGCCCGATCGCACCAGCGGGCAATTCTAACGTCCAGAACTGTTGCCAAGCATTGAGCCGATAAACTTGAGCAGCTTCCTTAAGTTCTTGGGGAATGCCGGAAAGCGACTGATAGAAACTAAAGGTCATATTCCAAGTCATCCCTGTAAATATTAAGATAATCGATGCGAGTTCTACACCGATTCTTTGACCTGGGAATAAAGTAACTAGAGCTAAAACAACTCCGGGCAAAAATGATAAAACTGGAATCGACTGCAAAATGTCTAATAAGGGAATTAAAATTTTCGCAGCTAGGGGAAAGCGGTAAGCAGAATAAGCATAAACTAGGGTAAACAGCAAGGATAAGAAATAGGCTGCTGTCATGCGTAAAAGAGTCTGGGCTGTATATGCTGGCAGGACATTTAGCGTGGTCTCAATTTTAAAACTCGGGTTGTAGTCACTGCTGAATTGAGAAGCTGTTTGGACAATTACCAAAATTAGAGAGAAGATTGCGAGAATTAGCAAGCCATCTTGCCAAGTCCAAGCTGACCTTTCTAAAGTTTTATTTGCTGGTGTTAGAGGTCTTGTCATAATGCAGAAGTAAGTTCGGCAGCGGATTTTTTAACGGATTTAACGGATGAAACGAAGTTCGGCAGCGGATTTTTTAACGGATTTAACGGAGGTTGAAGTCAGAAGTTGTTATTAGTGATTCCGTAAAATTACCAATGACAACTGTCAACTGTCAACTGTCAACTATCAACTGTCAACTGACTACTCATTTTTAGTTTCTTCGGATTCTAGGAAGATTTCGCCCCCGGGTTCGTCGTAGCTGTACAACTCTGCATAGCGGCCCCAATCAATAGCAGTTTGCAATTGCCGCATTGCTTCTTGGGGGCTAAAGTGGGCTTCGAGAATATCCAAAATCAACTCTTCAGAAATCCGGTGATTTCGCTTGGCCTGAAGCATTCGAGAAATTTGCTGTACGAGGCGAATATTGCTGAGAATTTGGGTGCGAACAATTTGTTTGCGCTGGTCAATTCCGCCGGCAATGAACTGGATGCCCACTGGTGTTAACAGGAGGTCGCCTTCTTGAATTACTAGAAAATCCATTAATTTGGCTGCTTCGACAATTGGCAAAATGTCGTCAACCTCTAACATTAATTCTTGACCTAAACGGTAAAGGTCTTTTTCTTGACGGTCTTCTAATAGTTCTAAAAGACCTGCGATTGCACCAGTTCGTACCTGCGGTAGAGATTGGTATTTAGGGCTTTGAGTCGGTTGAGATTGAGATACAGTAGTGGCACTTTTAGCGGGTGCTGTCACTGTTTCGCAGCTCAAGTCGGGATTGGTGAGAATTTTGTAAACTTGGTCTACGAGAGCTTGGAATTCGGCTGTTTTGCGATCGCGATAATGCGGCAAAGTCACCGTTAATTCGGCGCGAATTCGCCCCGGATTGCGGCCCAAGACTACAATTCGATCGGCTAAAATTACCGCTTCCTCAATCCCGTGAGTTACGATTAACACAGCTTTAGTCGGAATCTTTTTTTCTAGCCACAAATCTAATAACTCAAACCGCAAGTTTTCTGCCGTCAGCACGTCTAAAGCTGAAAACGGTTCATCCATGCAAAGCAATTCGGGTTCCACCGCCAAAGCTCTAGCAAATCCCACCCGCTGCCGCATTCCGCCGGAAAGTTCTTTGGGATAAGCATTTTCAAATCCGTCCAAACCGATAATGTCAATCATGCGCAAGGCTTTTTGCAGGCGCGGTTCGGGCAATTCCCCTTTAGCTTTTAAGCCTAATTCTACATTTTCTAGTACCGTCAGCCAGGGATAAAGGGCAAAGTTTTGAAATACAATTGCTATCCCAGGATTTAAGCCGACTAAGGGACGATTGTGGTAGAGAACTTGACCTTTGCTGGGCGGGATCAGTCCGGCAATCATCCGCATTAATGTTGATTTTCCCGAACCGGAAGGGCCGAGTAAAGCTACTATTTCGCCCGACCGCAGTTCTAAGTTAATTGGCTCTAAAATAGATATTTGTTGACCGTTGGGCTGCTGATAAGCCTTGCTGACACCTTCTAAGGTAATCAGGCACTCTGTTGCTGTTTTAGCTACCACAACTAAACCCCCTCGCTTGTTGTTTAACTTTAGTTATTAGTCAGTAGTCAGTTGTCATTAGTCAACGGTCATCATTTATTATCAGTCAAAAAAATGTATAACTGATAACTGACAGCTAATAACTGACAAGTTACTGCCGACTATTTGGTCGATCGTCCGCGACGGGCGATCGCTTTTTCACCAGGAATAAGACTGGAATAGCAGCGAGTTGGAGCGCAACTGAAAATGCAGCCAGCCAAGTAATTGAGCGATCGTACAAAATTCCCATCGCCAAACTGCCCAGAAACCATGATAAGCCATAGCCTGTATTAAATATCCCATAGGCGGAACCTCTTTTGTCGGCAGGCACGAGTCCGGCTACAGCGGCTTTCAAAATCAAAACTCGTCAAATCCTCTCTCCCTCTCCCGGAATCCCCTTGTTGCTTGTTGTGAAATCCCCTCTCTCCCCCTCGATCATCGCGGACAATCTTTCGCTGGCGCTGTAGGGCGAGCTGCGGGGGACATCAGTACGTCGCGGGCGCGAGTGCATCTGCTTTGTTTGTCGGTGCTAGAGGCGATCGTCAATGGGGCGGCTGCTTGTCTGTTTCCGGTTAGTGGCTTGATTGTTAAATAAATAAATGAATAGGAAAATAGATTTAGAATCGCTGATGCGATCGGGGCGGGGATTTTCCTGGCAGTTAAATTGTTCTTTTGAGCTGGTATTGTTGGCAAAAACTGATTCGATCTATTTGCCAATTCGTGCTAACATCGCACCTAACTGAACGGCAATTACTCCTAGTATCGCACTGCCTGCCCAGTAAAAAGCGGCGATGCTGTAAGATCGATCGCGCAACAAGACATTTGTCTCTAAACCGTAAGTCGAAAAAGTAGTATAAGCCCCCAAAAATCCCGTTGCTACCATTAACCGCACTTCCTGCCCAACAGCGGGCACCCGTTCAAAAGCGAGGGTGATAAAAAATCCCATAGCCAAGCAACCAGTGATATTAATAAAAAAAGTTCCGTAGGGAAAAGCCGTACCGAAGCGGTTGGCAAACCACAAGGTGATATAATATCGGCTCAATGCGCCGGCAACGGCACCGAAACTAATTGCGATCGGATGGCGGAGATTGGGATCTTGCAGCATCAAAGGATTTTAGATTTTAGATTGAGCGGACTCATGTAAAATATTGTATGATTTAATTGGCGATCGCCAATTTAAAATTATAGGGAGTATCTATGCAAATTGTGCTGGCTGCCGTAAACGATGACTTGGTTAGAGCCTGGGAAAGCACTTGCGGTAATATGCAAAATGTCAAGATACATCGCGGCTCAATCTTTGATGTGAAGTGCGATGCGATTGTGAGTCCGACAAATAGTTTTGGCTTCATGGATAGTGGCTTAGATTTAGAGATTTCGGAATATTTTGGAGATCACGTTCAAGAACGCTTGCAAAAATTAATTCAGACTCGCCATCACGGCGAACTCTTAGTAGGAATGGCAGAAGTTGTAGACACAGATCATGCGGAAATTCCCTATTTAATCGCTGCCCCAACAATGCGAGTTCCCACAGTTTTAACAGAGACAGTAAATATTTATCTAGCAACCCGCGCTATTTTAACTTTGGTAAAAAATGGCACTGTTGCAGACGGAACGCCGGTCAAACATATCATTGAAACGATCGCAATTCCCGACATGGGCACGGGAACGGGCAAAGTACCACCGCACATCTGCGCCAATCAGATGAAAGTCGCCCTCGAAGATATCCTCCTATCTCAATACAAGTTTCCTCAATCTTGGCTGTACGCCCAAAAAAGTCACCAATTGTTACAGAATAGCGATGTCGGAGATTTGCAGGGGAAAGATTGAAAATTTAAATCTTAAACTTTTATTTTGAAAAATTAAGTTTGTTGTGTGTTGTTAGGTGAAGGGAATTATCATAAATATAAGTGCGCTAAACCGTACCTGCAAGTGGGCGGTATCCGACACGCGGTTTCAATGCTAAAATGCCAGAATGAATTATGGCGCTATAAATACAAAGTCCATTCCCACCGGATTTAAGAAAGGAGATAATTTTTATGACAGATCCAAATGTGACTGAAACAACAATTGTAGAGGTAACTCCAGAAACGACGGCGATCGTCAAACAAGAGATGCCCGATGCGACTGATGAGACGATCGCAGAAACTGCGGCCCTGTTTGAATCAATCAAAAAACGCGCCACCGCCGAATTTCAAGCCGCCGGCGAACTCACCCGCGAAGCTTATTTGAAAGCTGTGACGAAAGCCAGTGAGGCGATCGACGAAAATAAGTCGATCGCCAAAGAGAGAATGACAGAAGCAGTCAGCCTACTCAAAAAAGAATCTGAGAAAAATTGGCTGGTGGTTGATGCGATTAAAACACGGGCGCAAGCGCAGATACAAGATGCCGGCGAAGTCAGTCGCGAGGCTTATTTGAAAGCGGTGCGACAAGCGCGAGAAGCGGTGGAACAAAATAAATTGATCGAACGATCTCGCATCGATCAAGCTGTTGATCACATTCACAAGGAATCTGAAAAAAATTGGCACGTTGTGGTTCGGGAAATTGAGTCGCTAGGGACTCGCTTGAAAGAGACGGCGAAGTCTGCATGGAACGCGCTAACGGCGTTTGTTGAGAAGTCTCGCAACAATCGCGGCGATTCGTAGCAAGATTGGACACAATCTGGCGATGTTTGCGCTACAGCCCGCCCGGTTTCAAAGCTGGGCGGGCTAATAGCGATCGCCCTTTAATTTGCATTCAGCAAAAGGTTCAGCCATACTGCATAATAAAAAAGCTTTATTCTTAGTCCACAACCCCGAACCATGAGAACTTACTACTGCGGCGAACTGCGAAGCAAACACATCGGAGAGACTGTCACCCTTTACGGCTGGGTGGATCGCCGCCGCGATCATGGCGGAGTGATTTTTCTCGACGTGCGCGATCGATCGGGTATTGTGCAAATTGTCAGCGATCCTGAACGCACCCCCGACTCCTATCACGGCGCTGAGTCTTTGCGCGGCGAATACGTGGTGAAAATTACCGGTAGAGTCACCAGCCGCCCCGCAGATTCCCTCAACCCCAAATTACCCACGGGTGAAGTAGAAATTTACGCGGACGAAATTGAGTTATTAAATGCGGTACGCAAGCAGTTACCGTTTCAGATTTCCACGGCGGATAATGAAAATGTGCGGGAAGATTTGCGGCTGAAATATCGCTATTTGGACTTGCGGCGCGATCGTATGAGTCGCAACTTGCAGCTTCGCCACCAAGTTGTGAAAGCTATGCGCCGCCACCTGGAAGACGTTGGGGGTTTTATTGAAGTTGAAACACCGATTTTAACGCGATCGACTCCCGAAGGTGCGAGAGATTATTTAGTACCCAGCCGCGTCAATTTAGGCGAATGGTACGCTTTGCCGCAGTCGCCGCAATTGTTCAAACAATTGTTAATGGTTTCGGGTGTGGACAGATATTATCAAATTGCCCGCTGTTTCCGCGATGAAGATTTGCGCGCCGACAGACAGCCGGAATTCACGCAATTAGACATGGAAATGAGTTTCATGTCTTTAGAAGAAATCCTCGAATTAAACGAAGGTTTAGTTTGCCAAATTTTCCAAAGTGTCAAAGGCGTAGAATTGCCCCGTCCTTTCCCGCGCTTGACTTACGCCGAAGCAATGGATCGCTACGGTAGCGACAAACCGGATACTCGTTTCGGTATGGAATTGGTCGATGTTTCCGATTTGATGAAAGATTCGGGATTTAAGGTATTTTCCGGGGCGATTGCTGCGGGCGGAATTGTGAAAATTTTGCCGATTCCGGGCGGGAATGAGGCTTTTTCTAATGAACGGATTAAAAAAGGCGATTTGTTTAAGGAAGCCAGCGAAGCTGGTGCGAAGGGATTAGCTTTCATTCGCGTGCGGGAGAATGGTGAAATTGATACGATCGGCGCAATTAAGGATAATTTGACGGCAGCGCAAAAACAGGAATTGCTCGATCGCACCGGCGCACAACCCGGTCATTTGTTGTTGTTTGCAGCAGCCGATGTGACAACTGTCAATAAGACTTTGGATAGATTGCGTTTGTTTGTCGGTAAGGAATTGGGATTGATTGACAAAGAGAAGATGAATCTGTTGTGGGTGACAGATTTCCCGATGTTTGAATGGAACGCTGATGAGAAGCGTTTAGAAGCTATCCATCACCCGTTTACTGCGCCGCATCCTGACGATATTCAGGATTTGAAGACCGCGAGAGCTCAAGCTTATGACTTGGTGTTAAACGGCACAGAAGTGGGCGGTGGTTCTCTGCGGATTTATCAGCGGGAAGTTCAGGAAAAGGTGTTTGAGGCGATCGGCTTATCGACAGAGGAAGCTTACAATAAGTTCGGCTTTTTGTTGGATGCGTTTGAGTACGGAACTCCGCCCCACGGAGGTATTGCTTACGGTTTGGATCGGTTGGTGATGCTGTTGGCGGGCGAGGATTCAATTCGCGATGTGATTGCGTTTCCGAAGACTCAACAGGCTGGTTGTTTGCTGACGAATGCGCCTGCTGGGGTGGATGAGAAGCAGTTGAAGGAGTTGCAAGTGCGATCGACTTATACGCCCAAGTCAGAGTCTAAATCGTAAGAATACCCGGCGGTTAGAAACCGCGTCGATACAGACAAAACCCGGATGGTGCGCGGGTTGAAGAGTGGGCGGTTAACATTATGTTATCTTCTTGAGTCCGCAGGCGAGTGGACTTCGTTCTTGTAGGCGCGGTTTCAACCGCCGTCTTATATTATGAAACTAATACTTGAAATTCATCTGCGTCTGTCTGCGTCTATCTGCGGTTGACAGGCTCGATCGAATTATGCAATGCAAGTCTACCCAAAACAAAACCATAAGCATATGCGTTAACCTAGTTGACTACAGCTCTCCCCAAGATAATCTATGCTTCTTGCCCGCATCCAAGAACTAGCCGCCACCCTCGCACCCCGCTTGATCGAAATTCGCCGCCACATCCACTCGCACCCGGAACTCAGCGGCCAAGAATATCAAACCGCCGCCTATGTAGCGGGTGTTCTGGCTTCCAGCGGAGTCCGCGCCATAGAAGGAATCGGCAAAACAGGAGTGCTCGGCGAGCTCAAAGTTAACAACACCGAGTCCCGGTGGCTGGCAATTCGCACGGATATGGATGCTTTGCCAATTCAAGAACGCACAAACTTAGAATTTTCCTCCCGCAACGAGGGAGTGATGCACGCCTGCGGCCACGATATCCACACCACAGTCGGTTTGGGCGCAGCCATGATATTGTCTGAGTTAAAAGAAAAATTTTCCGGTAACGTCCGTTTCTTGTTTCAGCCGGCGGAAGAGATTGCCCAAGGTGCCCGCTGGATGATTAAAGATGGGGCGATGCAAGATGTTGACGGCATCCTCGGAGTGCACGTTTTTCCGACGATTCCGGGCGGTTGTATCGGTATTCGCCACGGGGCACTGACGGCGGCGGCGGATGACCTAGAATTGATTGTAATTGGTGAATCCGGCCACGGTGCGCGCCCTCACGAGGCGATCGATGCAATTTGGATAGCTTCTCAGATTATTACCAGTTTGCAGCAGGCAATTAGTCGCACTCAAAATCCTTTGAGGCCTGTGGTTTTGACGATCGGGCAAATTAGTGGCGGACGGGCGCCCAACGTGATTGCCGATCGAGTAAAATTATTGGGAACCGTGCGATCGCTACATCCCGAAACCCACGAAAAACTACCCGCTTGGATCGAACAAATTGTTTCCAGCGTCTGCGCGACTTACGGCGCTAAGTACGAACTCACCTACAAGCGCGGCGTCCCCGGAGTCCAAAACGACCCAAAACTGACGCAATTAGTCGAGACTGCGGCTTTAGAAGCTTTAGGTCGATCGCGCGTCCAAATTTTACCAGAACCATCCCTCGGCGCGGAAGATTTTTCAATGTATCTAGAACACGCACCGGGAACCATGTTTCGCTTGGGAGTGGGACTGACTGACAAACCCAACTATCCCCTCCATCACCCGCAGTTTGAAGTGGATGAAGCGGCTATTGTGACGGGCGCTGTCACCTTAGCCTATGCCGCCTGTCAGTATTGGAAACAGCAAGGAAGTAAGTAAGTAATCTCGTCTCCGTTGAATAACCCAAAATTAAGATAGGTTCGATGGTTCGGACTTCAGTCCTCTTCCAAATTAGAGGACTGAAGTCCGAACCATCGAACCTATTTTATAGATTGTGGCGTGGTAATGGCTCAAAATTGCTCCATATCAAGTTTATTTGCACCTGCCTACTTAGCAAAATTCTGGCAGCTAAACCAGCCTATCTTCGGCAATTCCGCTCTCCGCAGCAGCCAAATGTGCTAACGTACGATCGCAAATCCCCAAATTTCAACTATCGGGAGACAGATAACCGTGTTCGCTCAAGCACCTCCAACTCCCAATTACAAATGGTTTAGCTGCATTTCTCGTACTGTATTCACCGCATTGTGCCTCTTGCCGATTTTGGGCGCTGCGGGAAACGCCCAAACTCCCCAAAATAGACTCATCAAAATTGGCGTGGTGCAGCGGTTTGGTACTAAAGCCACCGACAAACTCACGCTGAAAGCATTACCGGGCGACAGCTTAACATTAAGTTACAAAACTCCTCAAGGCACAGAAACCAAAACTGCTCCCAGCATCAAGCTAGAAATTGCCAATAAACCTCTGCAATCGCCATTAGTAGAAGAACGAGTTGTTCTGAGCTCCCACCGCAGTTTTGAAAGCGCAGAAGATAGCGCCAATCAGTGGCGCGCTAAGGGTATTGATGTAGAAATTGCTCAACCTTTGCGCTGGCAAGTTTGGGCGAAAAGAGATATTTACAATTCTCCAATTGTGCGGCGCTGGCTGTTGCAAAGTTTGCAAGCTCAAGGTAACAAAACAGCTTTTTTAGATTCCAAAGTTATTAAACAAATCCCCCAAGCATTTTGGATTTTAAATGGCTTTCGTTTCAACCGCAATGAGTTGGACGTGACGGCGGGCAAAAATACGATCGAGGTATTGGAACAAACTACCAAAGAGGGGACAGCTACTGATCCAGAAAAAATTCTTCAACAAACTCGCCGTTATGGCGGCAGTTTGCACCTGCAAAAAAATTCTTACGGCACTTATACTTTAGTCAATGAAGTGCTGACTGAAACTTATTTGCGGGGTGTTGTTCCTCACGAAATTGGGGCTTTTTCGCCTTACGCTTCGATTGTCGCTCAAACTATTTTAGCGAGAACCTACGCCCTGAGAAATTTGCGGAGGTTTGCTGTGGATAATTATGAGTTGTGCGCTGATGTTAACTGTCAAGTTTATAAGGGTGTGACGGAGGTTTATCCGCAAAGCGATAAGGCCATCGCCCAAACGAGCGGTTTAGTGCTAACTTATCAAAATCAGCTCGTAGACGCGCTCTATTCAGCATCTAGCGGCGGTGTGACAGCGACTTTTGGCGATGTGTGGCACGGCCCGGAACGTCCGTATTTGCGCTCGATCGTCGATTCCCCGAAGAACGTCTGGGATTTGACAAAGCAGAGCTTGTCTGATGAAACCAACTTCCGCCGCTTTATGACTCTGAAAACAGGGTTTAATGAGGAAAAAGAAGAAACCTTCCGCTGGCGCGAACAAGCTTCTTTGACATCTATTGGTGGGTTTCTCAAACAGTATCTTCAGAAGAAAAAGCACCCGCTGGCTAATTTTAAAACTCTCACAAAAGTTGAAGTGGTGGAAAGGTCGGCCGCCGGTCGAGTTTTGCAAATGAAGGTACAAACTGACTTGGGCCCCATCGATATCGACAAAGACGAGATTCGCAATGCTTTTTATCCGCCGATTAGCACGCTTTTTTACCTGGAACCAATTTATAATCCAGACAAAACTCTCAACGGTTATGCTTTTGTCGGAGGCGGTTTCGGACACGGCGTGGGAATGAGTCAGACAGGTTCTTACAATTTAGCTAATTTGGGCTGGAGTGGCGATCGAATTCTCGGCTTTTATTTTCCCGGAACTCAAGTTGTACCCCTCAATGATTCCATTACGTTTTGGCGGGAATAGCATCAGATTCGGCATAAGATTCGGCGGTTGAAACCGCGTCTACAAAAACACTCACGCGACGGGAGCGGGTTGAAGAGTGGCCGGTTAAAATTACGTTATCTTCCTTCTTGAGTCGGCGTCCGGCGGACATCGTTTGTATAGACGCGGTTTCTAACCGCCGTCTGCTGCGGACATTTTTTGTATAGACGCGGTTTCTAACCGCCGTCTGCTGCGGACATCGTTTGTATAGACGCGGTTTCTAACCGCCGTCTTATCTCGATCGCCGTCTTTAACACAAAAACCCGGTTTCTTAACGTAATTAAGCTGAAACAGCTTAATTACGTTAAGAAACCGGGTTACTTAGCGCATCGCGCCTGTGAATCCTTCCTTAGTAGAGGGATTCTTCTTGGTGAGTTTCGATCGTACAATCAGACTTAGGATAGGCGACGCAGGTCAGAACAAATCCGGCCTCGATTTGGTCGTCATCTAAGAAAGATTGGTCAGATTGGTCAACTTCGCCCTTAGTGATTTTGCCGGCGCAGGTGGAGCAAGCTCCAGCGCGGCAAGAGTACGGGAGGTCGAGTCCTGCTTCTTCGGCAGCATCGAGAATGTAAGTATCGCTATCAACGTCAATGGTCTGGTTGATTCCTTCGGCTTCGCTGATGAGGGTAACTTTGTAAGTTGGCATGCACTAAATCCTCTCAAAAATTCAACAATATTGATAATTTTTCCTAATGCAACCTTCAAGGCTCTATTAGCTCTGAAGTTAGCTGTTAGGTTCGTTCCCTTTATGATAGTAGGGGATAGAAGTAAGCTTGCAACACTCATTTACAAAAAATCTGAATGGGATTAGTTATAACTTTTTCTAATTTCATCTTGATTGCTTATACCTATGTGGGGCTCAGCCTTGTGATACTGTTGCCGCAAGACTTACGCCAAATAACCCGGTTTCTCTTAAAAATCCTGTTTTGAGCCGTACAGCCCAAAAAACCGGGTTTTTGGTATGCGTTGTGCCGATCGACTTTCAGCCCGACTTGCTTGAGTTTGTCCCCGCAGCCTAAAATCTGGGCGATGGCACCCTAAACCCTTGTACCACACTTCTGTAACTATCTAAAATCTAAAATCCTATGACTCAAATTAATACAGGCTTTGGTTTTTCGGTCGCTCCAATTCGCGTGGGGATTGTGGGCACTGGTTTTGCGGCTAAGTTGAGGGCCGAAACGCTGGTAGCTGACGCGCGATCGAATTTAGTAGCAGTTGCGGGCCACAACCAGGAGACAACCGCAGCATTTTGTCAAACTTTCGGCGCCGAAGCTGAGGTTTCTTGGCGCAAGCTGGTAGAAAGAGACGATTTAGATTTGATCATTGTCTGTACGGTGAACCGCGATCACGGGGCGATCGTCCTGGCGGCCCTGGAAAATGACAAGCACGTTGTGGTCGAATATCCTCTATCTTTAGACGTATCTGAGGCTCAAAGGGCGATCGAACTTGCCGCCCAAAAGCAAAAACTCCTCCACATCGAACACATCGAACTGTTAGGCGGTTTGCACTCCTCAATCAAAGAATCCTTACCATTAATCGGTAAAGTTTTTTACGCCCGCTACGTTACTATTACTGCTGTGCGTTCCGTACCGCAGCGCTGGACTTTTCAACATTCCCTATTTGGTTTTCCCTTAATTGGTGCAATTTCTCGACTGCACCGATTTACTGACTTGTTCGGAGAAGCGACAAGCGTTAACTGTCAAACTCAATTTTGGGACACTCAGCCGGATTTCTACAAAGCTAGTTTGTGCAACGCACAGTTACGCTTTGCCAATGGCGTTCTCGCTGAAGCTGTGTATGGAAAAGGAGAGACTTTTTGGCAGTCAGAAAACATTTTTACCATCTACGGAGAAGCAGGAACGCTAATTTTTACTCCAGAATCCGGTCAATTAATTCAAGGAGAAAATCGGCAAACCATCAAAGTAGGAACGCGGCGCGGTTTGTTTGCCAAAGATACCGAGATGGTGTTAGACAGTTTGTTAAACGGTACGCCCTTGTACGTCAAAAATACGAGTAGCTTGTACGCTTTGAAGGTGGCGGATGCTGCGAGGCGATCGAGCGAGACTAGGCAAAATGTGGCGATCGACAATTCATGATTCTTCAAATAAGACGGCGGTTGAAACCGCATCTACAAAAACGAAGTCCACTCCCAGCGGATTGAATAAAACAACGTACTTTTAATGGCCCGTTCTTCAACCCGCTTGGAGTGGGTTTTGTCTGTGTAGTGGCGGTTTCAACCGCAGACGTTATTCTTTAATCGCCGTTGAAACCGCCGATTATTTTCCTCACTTACATATCAAACATGAAATTACACTGGAAAAATCCTCAATTCGACCCAGAAACAATCGGGCTAATTTACGGTTTCCTAGGCGTAGTTGGATTCAGCTTAACACTGCCAGCAACCAGAGCCGCAGTGCACGATTTAGACCCTGTTATTGTAGGATTAGGACGCGGATTAGTAGCAGCTATACTAGCAGCAGCTACTTTGCATATCACACATCAACCTATTCCGTCCAAACAGCAATTGTGGAGTTTATTAGTTGTCGGATTGGGAGTGGTTGTCGGATTTCCGCTATTATCAGCTTGGGCAATGCAGCAAGTACCTGCGGCTCACGGTGCTGTAGTATTAGGATTACTGCCCTTAGCAACAGCAATCGGGGGATTTTTGCGATCGGGCGATCGGCCATCTTCTCGCTTTTGGATTGCTAGTATCGCCGGGAGTATAACCGTTGTTAGTTTTGGAATTATTAGTGGTGCAGGGCAACTCCAACCCGCAGATTTAGCTTTATTTGCATCAGTAATTGCTGCTGCTTTTGGTTACGCCGAAGGTGGACGCTTAGCTAAGACTTTAGGTGGCTGGCAAGTTATCTGTTGGGCATTGATACTTATCGCTCCCTTCGAGGTTTTGCCTACAATATTTGTGGTGTTAAAACAAGGATTAATAGCTGCACCGACGGCGTGGTTGGGTTTTGCCTATGTGAGTCTTGTCAGCCAATTTGTAGCATTTTTTGCTTGGTATCAGGGGATGGCGATTGGCGGAGTTGCCAGGGTAGGGCAAATTCAGCTATTGCAACCATTTTTGACTATTTTGGCATCGGCAATTTTGCTTGGTGAAACTGTGCAGCCGATCGCCCTAGGCAGCGCTTGTTTAGTTGTTCTCTGTGTAGCAGCGGGGAAAAAAGCATCAATTAAGCAGGCAGCAGATTTGTGATGCAAACGATTTTTTTTTGCTTTTCATCGCTTAAATTAGATAAGGTGCACGGCTGCACTCTACATTCCTGTAATGCTAATATATCGAGGCTGATGCTTGACTCGATCGATCCAAGATTCAATTGCGGGAAACCGAGTCAAATCAAATCCGCCTTCTCCAGCAACGTGCGTGTAAGCAAATAAACCGATATCAGCAATAGAATAGCGATCGCCCGCAAAAAACTCATTTTTTTCTAAATGCCGTTCCATCACCCCCAAAGCAGCATAACCCGGTGCTTGTTTCTGTTTCAATGCTTCTTGATATTCCTCAGCTTTCCCTGTCAAATACCAAAAACGAGAAGTAGCAATAAAAGGTTCGTGACTGTACTGTTCAAAAAACAACCACTGCATGACTTGAGCGCGTTCAAATCTATCACTTGGAAAAAACTCCGTTTCTTCGCTCAAGTAAAACATAATTGCATTCGATTCAAAGATAAACTTATCCGGCGCAATCTCTAAAACCGGAATGCGCCCGTTAGGGTTTTTGACCAAAAACTCGGGTGTCCGGCTTTCTTTTTGGAGAATATTAATTTCTGTGCGATCGAACGGAATATTGAGCTGAGTTAACAGCAAGCGAACTTTATAGCAATTGCCCGAGGGGGAATATTCGTAAAGTTTAAACATGAGTATTCAGGAGATTTTAAGAGCTTAAATTATATCATAAAATCACGGTTAACTTGCCAGCAATAAAAATTAATGTTGGTAGTAAGGACTTCCGTCCTCAGCATTTATTAGGACTCTTCGTCCTCACTACCAACCAGTTTTATGGTGAGTGTTCTAGCCGAGGAAATCTCCAGAGAAGTTAAGCAAGATTAGTTATAGCAACCTTCTTGGCTTTTAAGACATAGATAACCTCATGAATAGCACCCGAGACCCTGATTGACTGACAAAAGTTTAATTAGCCCAAACTACAGTGGTAGCTTGAAACTCAATTCGGTAAGTTCTTTGCTGATGTTGTAAACGAGAAGCTTTGACTGGTTCGGGGTCAATATTAGTAGAAAAAGAGATAACAG
>JANYGO010000343.1 GCA_025362325.1 Cyanobacteriota bacterium
CACATCCGGCTGCAACTCTACGGTATCGTCGATCGTGATGCTGTGGGGATCGATCAGCGTTACTCCCGCCGTCATCCACTTGTCCTTTACCCGCGCTTGCAAAATATCGGCAGCGGTGGCTAAATGTTTGCGATCGTTAATTCCCAATATTTCTTGATAATCTTCGACATCCACCGCCATCACGGGAGAGAGAATACTTACCGTATCGGTTAGGTAATATTCTTTTTGGTCATTGTCTGCTTTCAAATCTGGCAAAATTTTCTCTAAATGCGGCCAGTGAAAGCAGTAAACACCTGCATTAATTCGGTGATTTTGCTTTTGAGCTTTTGTGCAGTCGCGGTCTTCTACTATTTGCTGCACTAAGTTTTGACTGTCAGTAAATACTCGCCCGTATCCTTGAGGATTTGGCAAATTAGCTGTCAATATAGTAGCAGAGTTTTGGTGCTGTGTGTGAATGGCCATTAATTGTTTGATGGTTTCTGCCCTCAGCAAAGGTACATCGCCATTTAACACCAGCAAATCTCCTTGAAATCCCTGTAAGTGAGGCAGCAATTGCTGGATGGCGTGACCTGTCCCTAATTGTTCGGTTTGTTCGACAAATTCTAGGGGAGCAAATTGAGGATTGTCCGATTTTTCTTGACCTCCCATCAGGGATTGTTTAACGAGTTCACCTCGATAACCGACGATGACAAGTCGCCGGGAAATTTGAATTTCTTGACAACTTTGGAGGACTCGCTCAACTAGGGATCGACCGCCCAATTCGTGGAGAACTTTGGGCAAGTCAGATTTCATGCGTGTGCCGCGTCCAGCCGCTAAAATTGCTATTGCTATCATTGTGCGATCGAGCTATTTGCTATAAAAACTAGAATATTGACTAAATGATGATATCACTCGCTGTCCGTCGGTGGTGGTGCGATCGCACAATTTTTTAATCTCCCATCTCAAATCCGGGCGTACTGCGTCTTTTTCGGGCCGGATGTCCGTTTGAGGCGCTACGGTTGTGGTATCTGGAGTTGCGCGCCCGGATCGAATTTTTGAGGACTGAAGTCCTCACTAAGAACCTGAGTTCGGTTCGTAGTGAGGACTTCAGTCCTTCCCCGAGGGATGCCAGGGGGAGCGAGAGTGATAATTTAGATCTGTCAGCTTGGATTCAACGAGATAGATTATACTGTTCGTTTAATTTGAGTTATGGTGTTTTCAACTCAAAAAAACTATTAGTTACTCCTTCTTGCTTCTGCTTCTTCCTTCTATCCTTTACATCGGTTACATAATCCGTTGCCGAACTTTCTGCATTATCAGGTGTCCAGCTATGACTGAGCTTAATTTTCAGGAACTTGCCAAGCAGGGAAATCCACAGGCGATCGCATCTTGGCTCAACAGCAAGTTACAATCAGAAGGCATCGCAGCCTCCGCGAATCTCGACGGCGACTGTTTGGATGTAATTCTGGATGCCCAAGAAGTACCGAAAGAAGATAAATTAGTTGATTTTGTCCGCAGCGAGCTGACGAATCTGCAACCGAATTCGATTCGGAAAGTGAAGGTTGAGGGGCGAGAAAGCGGTAAAATTGCCGCTGCTTGGAGTCAAGAGTTTAGTTTGGATATCAATACTTTGAAACCACAGAACTTGGCGGGAGAATCTGTCCCAAATATTGCGGTTGCTAATATGGACAATCGCACAGAAACAGAAAGTAATATGGATGAAGAGAAATCGCCGGAATTGGCTGCATTTGAGAAGCGGCTGCGATCGACTTTCATTGTAGTCGGACTGGTGACGGGTATGTTGGCCCTAGCCGTGGTGGCGTTTGTCAGTAAAATTTTGAACCAGCCGCCAGCAACTGCGGGGAAAAATTTAGAGGAAACAGCGAATGTAGCAACTGCACCGGATACTTTTTTTCGAGATGCAGTTAACAGCGCCGTCAAAGCAGCAGAATTGGGGCGAGTGGCAAAAACCAAGCAAGATTGGACGATCGTTGCCGATCGCTGGCAAGAAGCAGTATCGTTGATGAGAAGAGTACCCGTGTCTAGCGCCAACCATCAACTAGCTCAGACAAAAGTGATCGAGTATCAGAAATATCTGCTTTACGCTCAAGAATCAGCAGTAAATCCCCCTGTGCCCGAGCCAACTCCCGCACCAGCAGGAAAAGCAACTTCGGAGAAATCAACTCCTAAAAAAGCTAATACTGAAAAAGCCGAACCGGAAAAAGCAACTCCTAAAAAAGCCAATTCTGAAAAAGCCGAACCGGAAAAAGCAACTCTTAAAAAAGCCAATTCTGAAAAAGCCGAACCGGAAAAAGCAACTCCTTCTCGATAGATTAGTCCTAGACGCACGAGTGTTCACAAACCGGGTTTTTTACTAAAACACACGTTACCGCCCGCAGCAACGCTAAAAAACCCGGTTTCTTGGGTCTTTAGGCGTAATTCCAGATAGATGTTAAAACACAAATTTGAATATTTATGACTGACAACAATTTAATCATTTCTCCTGAATGGTTGGTCGCCAATACCGAAAATCCGCAACTTGTAATCATTGACTGTCGGTTTGCCCTCGCCGATGCAGAATTAGGAGAAAAACAATATCAAGAAAGTCACATTCCCGGAGCTTTCTATTTAGATTTAAACCGGGATCTCGCGAGTGCCGTTGGCAAACACGGCGGCAGACATCCGCTGCCAAATATTGCAGAATTAGCTGAGAAATTGAGCGCGATCGGGATTAATTCATCAGAAACTTTAGTCGTGGCCTATGACGATTCGCGGCTGGCTTTTGCGTCTCGTTTGTGGTGGCTGCTGCGATATATGGGACACAGCAAAGTTGCTTTGTTAGATGGCGGTTTCAGTGCTTGGAAGGCGGCCGGATATCCGGTAACAGATGTTTTGCCAGAACCCCGCGAGGGTAAGTTTGTGGTGAAATTGCAGCCGGATATGGCGCTAGATATTGAGGCGGTGAAACA